>JBCCSJ010000005.1:0-48623 GCA_039200505.1 Planctomycetota bacterium
AATCACCGGTGAGTCAGTTTCAGTAGCCGCCTCCATGATGGATTGAATCTGCTCCATGTTGTTGACATTAAATGCTGCAACTCCGTAGTTGTTTTCTGCGGCATGGTCGAGAACGACTCTGAGTGGTACCAATGGCATTGAGGATGACTCCGGTAGTATCTTTTGATTTCGAGATGTTGTTATCGGGTGATTTTCGTTCCGACTCTAGCCTTCGGGTCGATTTTCCAGACACAAGTTTTTAGATCTGCTCACTGTTAGGCACGCGTTACCATTATCACGAAATGAAATGGGAACATAGAGTGGATAAAACGGGGGATCTTCGGCACTTTGCCACAGATTCCTCACACCACAGATTATCGGTCGCTTTTATCCGTAAAACAATGGCTGGCAACGAGACCTAGTTTCAGCCAGGCAGTTATGGCGATTTCACAGCAACGATTGCTGATAAAGGGATTCTGCCGAACTTTAAGTCGTTTTAATGTTTGGAGGCCACCCGGTGCCGATCTGTGGATCCTGCTTGGCCAGTCCCGTAAGGGACGAAAGATTGTAGCCACGGATGCCAATCCGTGGACCAGAAGCCCGAAGTGAACCGAAAAACCGTAGCCACGGGTGCCAACCCGTGGATCAAGAGCCCGAAATGAACCGAAAACCGTAGCCAAGGATGCCAATCCGTGGATCCTGCATCGACAAGATCGCAAAGCCTCAAAGAAGCAGAAGCGACAGAATTCGCGACCGCGGTCACTTCTATCTAGGTCTCTCGATAACACGGACCGCCACACGCGTGAGTTTATTCAACGCCAGCCGCCAACATTCCCATTTCATTTTCGACTTCGCCCAGGACGCTGGGATTGATTTCGGTTTCGATTGCGAGAGGGACCCTGCTGATTGGCTGACGGATCGAATCTTGGATTGGCAACTGGTAGTTTGGCACCGAGCTCCCTAAGACTGAACTCCAATAGTAGCCGAAGTTGTTCTGTTTCTTTCGGGCGTTGTTTTGTTAAATCGTTGCGTTCCTGAATATCTTTGGAAAGATCGAAAAGAGCCACTTTTTGGGTTTCGTAAAACTGAATCAGTTTCATGTTGTCAACAATCAGGGCAGATTGAGGGCTTTCCGAAGTCTGATAGTGTGGAAAATGAAAAAGGATACCTTCGCGACGCCTTGCTATTTTTCCAACTCCTTCATCGTCCAGTAATTTTGTCAAACTACCGCCATCAAGATTATCCGGCCTTTGTTTCTGAGATATTTTGGCCCAATCACAAAAGGTTGGGAAGAAATCGTAGCCAACCACAGTTTCGTGGCTCCACGAATTGGGTTTGATTCCGGGCCCCCGAATGATCAAAGGTACTCGGATTCCGCCTTCGTAAAGTGACCCTTTCCCGCCCCGTAGTTGATTCTTTCGCCCGCCTCCTCCATTGTCGGACATGTAAATCAAGAATGTATTTTTTGCTAATCCGAGTTGATCGATAGCATCCATTATCCGTCCAACGCCGGTGTCGAGGTCTTCGGAAATAGCACCACTTTTGACTGCCCGGCCGCGGGCGATCTTTTCATACTTTTTGAGGGTCGACTGGAGTGCGTTTTCAGGAGCATGGAGTGCATGCCAAGACATTTGAATAAAGAATGGCTTATTTGCTTTTTTGCTTTTTTCCATAAACTCCTTGGCTCGAGACGCCATGCCAAAGATATCGACCGGATTGGGATCACCGAATTTCGATGCGTGTTCATTTCCGATATCCCCATCACTCGCATCGTAGCCGTGGTTGGCAGGTCCCCCTCCACTCAAATGCCATTTTCCAAAATGAGCCGTTGCGTAGCCCGCCTTTTGTAACAACTCACCAATGGTTGTCGTTGCTGGACTTAGCCGCCGGGCAGTTTGGGGTGGAATCAAACGCAAACCGGTCGTGTTTCGGGGCACCGGGGCCGCTTTGGTCCAACCCGTTCGAGCGGTATTCATTCCCAGCTGGATGCTGCAGCGAGTCGGTGAACAGACCGGCGCCGGAGCATAGGCCGCTGAGAATCGCATGCCTTGAGACGCCAATTTTCTAAGCGATGGGGTCTGGATGAATTCGCTTTGTGAGAAAGAGAAGTCCGGATGCATCGGAACCGAAGTTCCATTCCAGCTCTGGTCATCCGAAAGCATAAAAACGATGTTGGGGCGATCATCAGCCAACAAAGGCAAGGCAACAAATGATAGGATCAGCAGGGTGATTGATTTGGGCAGCATGATGGAGGGCTCAAGTTAGGGTAAATTGAGCTACCAATATGGCAAAGTCGGTCCTTGTTTTCCAGCTTTACACTCGAAACGACTGGTTTTGTCACCTAATTCTAATACTTGGGAGTAGTTGTCAGTTTTTTAAACTGTTCGTTTGAAGAAAATAGATCATCACGTTGGGTTTGGGAAATTCGGACCACCAAAAACTGGTGGACCGGTTCGACCTCTCCAAGCAAATTGGGATCATCAAGAGGTGAGAATAGGACCTCTCCGAGGGTATTGGATTCAAACTGGGTCGTAAAACTTAAGCCTTCAGTAGGAGCCAAAACAACCGATTCGCCCAGTCGCAAAGCCAATTTCAATTTCAATTCGTCGATGGCTTCGATTGTTTGAGTTTCTTCAAACCGAAAGTTACGCTCAGCAACGCCAATTCTTGATCGAGTTTCACCATGATGAATCTCGGGACGCAGAACAAGATTGACCGAACCGTCGCCCGAGGGATAAGTTGTGATTGAATAATGTCCCTGCACCAATTCGCCTGATCCGACCGATTGATGATCTTGGTCTGTGATCGTCCAGCTGGTTTCCATTTTTAATCCAGATGTAGGAATCAGGTACGCCTGACCTTCCCGATTCGAAATCTGACGATGTTCTACCATTCGTTTGCGAGGCTCTAGCATTCCCCGGTCGTGAATCTGTTTTTCGTACGACTTTAACTCGGAAGTCTGAATCGCCCTCGGTTCGACCAGTGTCTGAAATATCGCAGGAGGATTGGACGACATGACGCCAATTCGGATCCCATTCGCATCCAGTTTCTTTCGGTCCGCTAACGGGATTTCCTGCTCGTCAAGAACCGACCAGAATTCTTCAAAATCGCTCAACTGATCTTCGTCAATTCTGACCACCGCTAATTCAAGCCCGACCGCGTCCAACGGTATTCTCGGCTGTGGAAAAAGATGGATCGGTTTGGCTGGGTCGGGTTCTGATGGATTCCAAAATGAGCATCCGGTGATCAATAGGATGATCCACAGAGTCAGGCTTCGGGAAGCGATTCTCATTCTGGATCGGTCTGCCATTGGGTGTTTAAGCCAGCTAAATTCAAACAATTGGGTCCGGGTGGTTACCAGTATTTCCGAATTGCATCAAGGCAAATTTTTTTGAAGCTATTTTCTCAAGCTCTAATAAAATTACCAAGATTCAAACCATCGGCAGCGAATAAACCATTCAAGAAAGAACTTATGGGGATCGGAAATGGACATTTTTATGGGGAACACGACTTTTTTTGACATTTTTCGCACGATTGAACCCGAGCCTATGGCAGCCATTTTCATCCTTGGGGTAATCGGCTTTTTTGCCACGTTAATTGTGACGGTTTCGGTGGTCGCCACGACGATCAAGAGTATTTCAGTCACTCGAATGCAGATGGCCATGGTCAAAGAACTTTTGAAACAAGGGCATTCGATCGACGAGGTTGAAAGGTTAGTTTATGGCCCCGCTTTCGCTCGGCAATTTGGGCAATTGGTTCGCAACGCATCCGATCACTTTTCTTCAAGACGTTGTTCAGACAACGCCGCAATGCCACCGGTAAAACAGACGATCTAATCCAGAGCGAATCAGGGCCCGAAACCTTCAATGTGGGGCAACGAATTGGCAACGGATTCTTTAGGGGTTGTTTTGATCTTATAAAAGCTGCAGGCTTTTGTTGGACGGCGGACACCGTTCAAAGGACTAGGCCTTAATGCGTTGACCCATCATAGCAGCCGCGAGTGCCGCCCCGCGGATTGGTGGTGGCACCATCCAAAGGCGGCGAATTCACTTGAAGTTACGAACGTAAAATGCCAAAATTTCGGCATGAGTGATTTCACCGAATTAACTAAATTAAACGCGATCTGGGCGTCCAAGTCCGGATTCATGGACGCGTTTAGCGGGCTGTTTGATCCGTCCTCAATTGCCAATCACGGTCAGTCGACGATGGAAGTCGAAAGGATTTTTACGCCATTAGGTCCGATGGTTTGTGTGGCCGATGCCCAAGGGATTCACCTACTCGAATTTGTCGACCGTCGAGCGATCGAGTTGCAGGTTGATCGTTTACGGACAACATTCCAGTGCGATTTTACGGTTGGTAAAAACGCATTTCATTTGCAGTTGGAATCCGAACTGCAAGCCTACTTTGATCAAGAATTAAAACAATTCGAGACTCCGTTCGTGATTCGGGGAACTCAGTTTCAAGAAACCGTTTGGCAGCAGCTTACAAAAATCGAATATGGCCAAACGCTTAGCTACGACGGCGTTGCAAAGGCGATCGGTAATCCCAAGGCTCAAAGGGCAGTTGGGAAGGCGAATGGTGACAATCGATTGGCGATTATCGTTCCTTGTCATCGAGTGATTCGTGCTGACGGAGGACTTTCCGGATACGGGGGTAAAGTGTGGAGGAAACAGGCTCTACTGGATCTGGAAGGTCGTAAAACCCTTTTTCCTGAAATGAAAAACGTAAGAGCATGGAAGCCGGTTTCTTGAAGGTAAGATTCTTTGATAAAGTCTTTTACGCAGGCGTTCTCAGCCGCTAACCGAGATTGAATCTAATCAACCTAGCAAAGAATTCGTTTTACGGATCTTTGGACACCAAGGATTCAATCTGCGGTGCCATATCCTGGTTCTCAAATAAAGTCAGGCGTTTTCCTGCACTCAAATTTTCGAACTGAGTGACTTTTCCGCTTGGCCAGCGAACTTCAATTTTGTCGATCTGACTTTGTGAACCGAGTCCAATTGAAATCCACTTGCTGTTTTGAGTCGACAATCCTTCCCCGCAAGAATAGAGATAGACTCTTTCAAACCCGCCCGAAAAGACACGGACTTCGGCACCGTAGGGATCCCGGGGACTAAGTTTGAAATTACCAGAAGCTTCGTTATGCCCGCCTATCAACGTGATGGAAGCAGTGCGGGGCGAATCGTCTGAAGTAGCTTGACCGCCTATGCAGTTCCGTACGATACGGAAGCTGGGACTTTGGGCCGAGGCGATGGCAAAATCGGTTAACCCGTCTCGATCAAAATCAAACAAACCAAACCCACGACCATCCTGTCCAGAATCGATTCCCGAGACCAACGAGGCATCAACAAAATTTTCGTTGGCTTGAAGAAACAGACGGTTTCGTTCTCCCCCGCTGAAAGAATTCAACTCGAATCCGTCGAAGCTGCTTTGTCCACCGTTTTTTTTCTGATACAGAAGAAACTTTTCTTCGGACTCTTTCCATTGATCAGATTCCCGAAACTCTTCTGTTTGAGAATCATCGTAGCGTACGACCGAACGCCAGAGGCAGCTTCACAAATCGACGGTTGACTTTAATTTTTCAGGCGGAGTGAAGAATCCACTGGGGACGTAAAGATCCAAATTGCCATCGTTGTCCAAATCAGTCCACTGCCCGCCAAATGACCATCCTACTTTAGAAACATGCTGTGCATTTTTGTCTAAACCGGCGACCTGTTTAAACTTCCGGTCTTCGGTTTGGCGATATAGAAAATTCCCTTTCGCGGCAACAGCAATGCGGGGATCGACGTCCCCTCCAACTTTGTCGACGATACGATTACCGGCCTTAGAGTACATGTTGGAAACGTACAGGTCAATCAGACCGTCGCGGTTATAGTCGCCAAAGTGAGCCCCCATGCCGAACCCCATGTTTCCGTCAGGAAAAACCTCACTGGTCATATCGGTGAACTTGGGTTCAAACGAACCCTGAGCTGTTTCATTTCTTAAAAATACGTCGGGGGAAAAATCATTGCAGATATAAAGGTCTTGATCTCCATCTCGGTCCATATCGTACCACACCGACTGGTATGAGTTTTTCCACTGCTCGGCGACGTCTTCTATTTCGGGCCGCTCCAATTTTCCATTTCGGTTCATCAAAATGATATTTGGTGGGCCTCCACGGTTGAGGAAGGGATTCTGTTGGTCGATAACCCGATTGAGTTTAAAGATGTCATTCTCTCGAACGACCATCGACACCCATTCTTCTCGTTTGCCATGTGTCGACGTGTAGGTGCTCAAATACAGGTCCAGCAGTCCATCCCGATTAATATCGGCGACCGATCCAGCAGCCACAAAATTGACGCTTTCCAAAACTTTGTTGTTTTCTTCATCGGCTACGAATTTTCCGCCATCGTTACGGAAATAGAGTGACGGTTTAATCGTTCGGCCGACGAATACATCGGAATCACCATCGTTATCAAAATCGACGAACAACGCACAATTAGCGTATTCTTTGACCACTAAGCCACTCGATTCAGTGACGTCGACGAAACGTTTTCCTTTTTCATTTCGCAACAAAATCGATGGGCCCCAGCGATCCATCACAAAGACATCATCCCAACCATCGTTGTCGTAGTCGACAATGCTTACGGCTGGATACTGATAGCCAGATTCCCAGTCGTTGAAATGGGGGAAAAACCGGTTGGCATTTCGGATTTTGTCAGTGTTGGTAAAACGTTTCAGAATGATTTTTTCATGCGTCGATTCGGACAACGTTTCCAAAAGTTTGGGATCGGAAACAAGTTTTTCGGTCACGTCTTTGAAAAGTTTGCGGGGAGAGTCGATCACTTCGAAGGACTTCTGGTCCCACCTGCTAATTTTCCAAGCATTTTCCGCATCCGCGATCCAAGTAATTTTTTGTTTGGACGTGATTCCGAAATAGTGCCCAGTCGAATCCTCCAGCGACGATTCAAAGATGGTTTCTAATTCAAATTTCTGTTGGTCTCGATCCAAATTCCCCGAAAGGACTCCGAATTTTGGATTGATAAGTTTGCCGGCATCTACAACATTTTTCCAAATGGCTTCGGGCGGAACCGTTTTCGTTTCCGTTAACGGGACCGAGCGGATAGACATCAAACTGTGGCGTCGCGGTTCAGATTTCCAATCATTGCCGCTCCAGCTTTCAGGGCCGTTGTACTGCACCTGTTCCCTAAACAAATCTGTGAGGTTGACCTCCGCTTTTTTGAGATGACTTTTAAAGGTGCTCAATCGAGGGCTGAGTTCCAAAATCAAATCTTCGGCCAGATTAGTTTCGAAAATCGTTTGTTCGGTCGGTGAATAATGGGAAGGTGGTTCGGGGAAGCGATTTTTTTGATCCACCGCGTCGACAGGTTTACCAGATGGATTGCAGCCAGCCAAAAAGAAAAGGCCCACCCAAGCGAGAACTCCGAAAAAACGAAAGCAAAAAACTGGTTTCATGTTAGGTCGTTATTTTTATCAATCAATGGAAGACCGACATACCAAAAAAGAGCACCCGCGGCTGCGAGAAAAGTTGAAAATAGGATCGTGATCATGAGTCGAATCGCAAAAGATCCGTCTAACGTAAAAAAACGTAGTCCGAGACAGATGACGAGCGTCAGCCATAACAAAGCTTTGATGGCAAACTGATTCCTCGCGGGCGGGAGTTCGTCGGTCATCGGTCAATCATAACTTGAATGGGGAAGGGCGTGCTGTTGGGCGATTCACGTGACCCCATCAACTCCATTCTACGGCTGGATTGGAATCAGGGAATATTCGATTGGCTAACGGTTGGATTTAAATCAGTTCGGGAATCGGTTCAGCGCCTTCAACGCCGACGAGCCGTTGATCAAGACCCCCGTAAAAATAACTTAAATCGTTCGGTTCGAGTCCCATCTGGTGAAGGATTGTGGCGTGAACTCTTCGAACATGCATTCGATTTTCGACAGCCGTTGCTCCCAATTCGTCAGTTTGTCCAATGCTGATCCCACCCTTAATGCCCCCTCCTGCCATCCACATCGTAAATCCGTAGGCGTTGTGGTCTCTACCGGACCCTTTAGCATATTCGGCGGTTGGTTGGCGCCCGAATTCACCACCCCAAACAATCAATGTTTCGTCAAATAATCCTCGTTGTTTCAAGTCCTGAATCAAAGCCGCGATCGGTAGGTCAGTTTCACCGGCATGGAGGTTGTGATTGACTTCCAGATCACCATGCGCATCCCAGTTGTCATCGTTATGAGCTCCCCCAGAATAGACTTGGACAAATCGAACCCCCCTTTCGACTAGCCGTCTGGCCATAATGAGCTGTCGACCAAAATAATCGGTCGGCTGTTTTCCTACCCCGTACGCGTCGAGTGTCGATTGACTTTCTTGAGCAAGGTCGACAGATTCCGGTGCGGTCGATTGCATTTTATAGGCTAACTCGTAGCTGGCGATTCGGGCCGCCAGTTCCGAATTTCCCAACCGATCAGATTGATGTTCTTCGTTGAATTGACGCAATGCATCCAGCATCTTTCGTTGGGTGCCTTCGGTCATGGTTTGGGGACGCTTAAGATCCAAAATCGGCGTTCCTTCAGATCGCACGACGACACCCTGGTACGTGGCAGGCATGAAACCGCTGGTCCAGTTTTTAGGACCGCTGATCGGGCCACCTTTGTCATCCAACATCACCACAAATCCGGGCAGATTTTCATTTTCCGAACCCAGACCGTAATTGACCCAAGATCCAAGGCAGGGTGCCCCACTTTGAATTCGTCCCGAATTCATTTGAAGCATGGCGGAACCGTGAATGGGAGAGTCCGCGGTCATGCTGTGAATAAATGCGATGTCGTCGACCTGTTTACCTACATTGGGAAAAAGATCAGAGACATACTTGCCACACTCGCCGTACGGTTTGAACTTCCAACGAGGTTCGACAATTCGTCCCTGGTTTTTATGGCCACCCCGTCCAAAGGTTTTGACGTCGATTGTTTTTCCATCCATCCCATACATCGACGGTTTGTAATCGAATGTATCGATGTGGCTGGGCCCACCGTACATGAATAAGAAGATGACGGATTTTGCTTTGGCTGGGAAATCGGGTTTCTTGGGTGCTAGTGGATTTTTCCAGTCGCTGCCATCAGCCATCGTTTCTTGGGCGGCAACGAAGTCGTGGCCCAGCATGCCCGTCAGAGCCAACCCGGTAAATCCACCACCTGCCTGCCAAAGAAATTCTCGGCGTGTGCGCCGGCAAAAATTTTGACTCATAGAATTTCCTCTTGGTGCAAAAAGTTAGTCGACATAGACAAACTCGTTCAGGTTCAACGCCATCAGGCAGAAAACCTCAAAAGCTGATTCAGGAGTCGCATCTTCCTGGTCGATCAGTGTCTGAATCAGGTTAAGCCCAACTTCGATCTCGTCTTTTTTCGGCGGTCGTTGGGTGACGCGATGAAGGGCGGTTGCGATTTTGTCCTCCAGCGTCGAATGCTGCTGGCTAATTTCATCGGCCAGAATTTTAGCTTGATCGTTTGTGAATCTGCTATTCATCATTCCCAGTGCCTGGGTCGGTTGGGTTGTGATGAATCGGACTGGGCAAGTGTTATCGGTATCGGCCGAATCGTTGGTCGAAAGAATCGGTAAGCTGAGTGAACGTTTGACGTGAATGTAGATACTCCGTCGTCTTCGATCTTCGGAGGATGATTGACCCCAGTTTTGTCCCGGCCTCGATTGTCCCGCAAGGACTTCTTTTGGCATGATGGGGTAGACACTGGGGCCGAACATTTTGTCCGTGTTCAGTTGCCGGTTGACCGCCAAAATCGAATCACGAATCTCTTCAGCGGTTAGCCGACGAAGATTGAATCTCCAAAATAGATCATTGTCTGGATCAATTTCGTAACCTTCGGGACTGTAGGTGCTGGACATTTTGTACGCACTAGAATTCATGATCAGGCGATGCATCGCTTTAATCGACCAATTTTGATCTACGAATTCTGCAGCTAGCCAGTCAAGCAGTTCAGGGTGGGTTGGTTTGGATCCCTGAAACCCGAAATCACTGGCGGTTCTTACGATTCCGCGGCCGAAGTGATATTGCCAAATCCGATTGGCCATAACCCGGGCTGTCATCGGGTTATCGGGGCTGGTTAACCATTTTGCAAATGCCAGCCGTCGGCCTGAACTTTTCTGATTGGCAGGTGTTTCGATTTCGGGTTCGGGTGGCGATAGAACAGAGATGAACGCTGGTTCAACTTTGTCCCCTTTCACATGAGCATTACCCCGAATCCGCACAAAGGTATCTTGGGGCTGCGTTCCCGATTCTTTTACGCACAGTATTTTTTTGGATCCCGGTGGATTGGCGATCAATTCTTTTTGCTTTTTAAAGGATCGTTTGAAGTCTTCGAATTCCCTTTTTGTAATCTGTTTGCCGATTCTTTTTCGCAGGATCGGCAACTGATTCATTTCGTATTGAAAGTCTTCGTGTTCAACGTCTTCGAAATCGGGTTTGGCTTTGGCGACGATTTTCTGTTTCCGCCTTTCAAGACGGGTCATCTCTTTTTGATACGCGACTTTCTCGGCTTCGGTAGCCTCACCACCCAGCAGAATTTCAATTGAATTGGCTTCCACCGACGCCTGGCTTCGCACTCCGTATCGTTTAATGTTTTCGAAAAATGAGACCATGCGATAGTAGTCTTTGGTCGGAATCGGATCGATCTTGTGATCGTGGCAGCGAGCACAGTTGACCGTCAACCCAAGCATGGTTTGGCTGGTCGTGGCTACGATATCATCCAGATCATCAAACTTGGCCAACAAGGGATCGGCCGGTTCATCGTCCCACTGTCCAAGTCGGTAATAGCCGGTTGCAATGATCGAATCTTGCGTTGGGTTTTTAACTTCGTCTCCGGCTAGTTGTTCTATCAAGAATTGATCGTACGGTTTGTCAGCGTTAAAAGATCGAATTACGTAATCCCGATAACGCCACACAAATGGTTTGGTGCCGTCACGTTCAAAACTGTTGGATTCGGCATATCGGACCAGGTCGAGCCAATGCCTGCCCCATTTTTCGCCGTACTGTGGTGATGCCAGTAAGCGGTCAATCAATTTTGGATAGGCGTCTGGAGCGGGATCGTTCACGAACGCTTCGACTTGCTCGGGAGTCGGTGGAAGTCCAGTCAAGTCGTAGTATGCTCTGCGAGCCAATGCTCTAAGGTTTGCTGGAGGTGCTGGCCGTAGGCTCGAATCTTCCAGCTTGTTCAAAACAAACAGGTCAATCGGATTAGAGGGCCAACTATTATGTTTGACGACCGGTAGATCAGGCCGTTTTACTTTTTGAAAAGACCACCACTGCTTGGTTTCTTCGTTAACCTGAGGCACATCGGAATGCGATTCGGAAACGATATCTTTCTCATCCTCGGGAGCAAATGGCATCCCCAGGCGAACCCAATTTCTTAACACGTTGATTTTTTTGTCGGACAACTTGCCGTCCGGGGGCATTTGATAGACTTCGTAATTGACAGCTCTTAACAATAGGCTTTCAGTCGGCGAATTCACATCAACGGCAGGACCGGAATCGCCCCCTCGCAAAATAGATGCTCGGGAGGTTAATGCCAACGAACCTCCCAAATCTTCCGGGTCACTCGCGTGGCAATCAAAGCAATGTTCGGCAAGGATCGGTTTAACCTTTTCGCGGTAAAATCCGATGGCTTGGTCTTCGGTCATTGGGCCAAGATTTTCGGGGCCCTTGATTTTGACAAACTCAATGTCATCGAACCATGCCTGCCCAGTCGCGTTGCCCCAACCACCAAACGTCATGTTGATCAGCAACGTCTGGTGATTCCCCGAATTGGCTTCCACTTCAAGTAACGTCCAGTCATGGTTTCCGGACAATCCTTTTGATTTTCCCTCGAACCCCAGTTCGTGCATATTGACGACGACACCGAATCCGGAACCCTTGTCGACCAACTCCGTTTTGACCCAAGCAGATAACTTGTAAACCGAGTTAGGATCCACTTTTACTTTTTGGCTCCAACTGGCATTGGCTCCGTTTTCGGATCGAATTGAAAGGCTGTACCGGCCTGTTTTCTTGACAGATTTTTCCAGGCGAAAGATTGGTTCGCCACCCCAGTTTGATGAAAACCATGGATCGGGTCGACCATCGATAACATCTTGGTTGCGAAACTTTCCGTTGATAATCAGATTCTGATTTCGTTGACTCGACGGTTGCAAATCCGCGGATTTATCTTGTGCTGCTGCCCCAACACAAAACGAACTCAATCCCCAAGCCAGGCCAATCGTGGCTGTTAGGAGTTTTAGATTCGGTTTCCAAAACATGACCATTACCTCAGCTTAGGTCGTGTACGATTACAACGAGAAGCTTTTCTGTAGGTTATCTTTGCGTACCTATCGTACTCGAAGTGACCACAAGATGATAACCGAATACGAAGTCTGATTCACATTGGATGCAGTAAAAACGGTCGTCAAGTCGGCCCAAGCTGGGCAAAATTGCGGGTAGATCGCCCGCCGTCATGAAGCGGGTTGCCAATGGGATTAGAAGTAGGAATGTTTTGTATTCCTTGATGAATCTCTTCATCCGCAATTCAGGAAGGACCGCAGAGCAACTCGGATCCCCATTTTTGGTAGAAGCCACTGCTCTATGTTCGGGATGGCTAGAGCTAACCAGGACAACCGGTTTGACCGGATAAGTGCAGCCTGTCGATCTAATTTTCGCGAGAACGACGCAGGATCGCACTGTATTTTTTGAGCGTTCGACGTTCTTTCCAAGTCAGACTGTTTTCGCCCTGTTCGTTGATCTTGGCCAGAATTCGGTCTCCTTCGGCCCGAAGTTTTTCTTCAGACGCAGCGGGATCGTGCAATTTCAAATTTGGATTCTTGCTTAGTAACCTTTCCAGGCCGAAATCGAAACGGCTGAGATTCCAGCCAAACCGAAAGTAAAGATAACCGAATGCCGCACCGGTCAGGTGGGCCTCCCATGCGACCAGACTGTCCGGATTAATCGCATACAAAAGATTGGCGACCAGTAAAAGGACACCCACCAGCCATGCGGGCATGGGAATCAAGCCCATCAGATAAAGTGTCATCTTGGGGGCCATGAATATGAAGTAGGCAATCACGGCCGAAACGCCGCCTGAGGCTCCGACAAGAAAACTGCTTTGTTCAAAAAATGTTAGATGAATTGCCAGCCAACCAAGCCCAGAAACCAAAATCCCCGCCAGGTAGAATCTTAGAAATTCGAATTTTCCCAGCCGATGTTCGACAGGAAATCCAAGAAAGAACAGCCCTAACATGTTGAAGATGACATGCATAACACCCGTTTCGGTCATGATCGAAGCATGAGCAAATCCGTGTGTCAAAAATCCCCAAAACTGCCACAACTGATCTGTTTTGAGACCTAGAGCAAACGAGAGCCATTGGGTTTTGCTTTCACTGACGATCGGGGTAAAAGTGTCGATTAGAAAAATGACGACATTGAGAATGATGATTTTTACGATCATCGATTTGGAATCGAAGGTCGTCCCAATGCTACGTTGGGTGTAGCTATCTTGATAGCCGCCCTTGAATTCCTGTTGATAGTAGTCGCGATCCTCGTATCCCATTTTGCTCCTGCGAATCAGCTATTTGGTGCCGACGACCTCTTTGGTTTCGCGACACGATATCCATTGGACTGCCGCCCTTTTTTGCTTTAATCCAAGTTTGCCTTATTTCCCGGTACCTTGCCAGTTATGATACGCGGTCGAGTGATTCCGAGGCCATGGCAATCGGGCCTAAAAGAGGGATTCGATACAACTTGCCGGTCCAAAGTTAGCGGACAGACTGCAAAATAAGAACTCGATTGCAACGGCTTAAAAAACGTGTCGCAACGCTAAGGCAAATCCATCGGACACTGGAGGGAACTAGACACTGGTGGAACTTTTTGTCAGAAGCCTGCTAGATTGGAGAATTCAACCATCTCCGATATTGGACTCAATTTTGCGATGTGTTGTTCCGTGACTTCTTACAACAGTCCCATTTGCCGCCGACTCGAAACTGCAAAACGGTTGTCGACATACTCGGCGATCGCCTTTGACAAAATACCCTTTGCTTCTTTTTCCGAATATTTGAGGTTCTGGGTTAGTTCTCGAGCACGTCCGCTAATCCGAAATGCAATCGCATCTCGGCATTCGTGATATCGTTTTGTACGCTCGACACCGTCGTGGTAAGTAAATTTAAGTACATCCCGAATTTCAGGATACTGATCCAATTTGCTTTCCTTCACCAAATCCAACAAAACAGCATTGAAGTAGCCATTGCCTACTTGACGTTCTACTTTTAGCAAAGCGTCGCGAAGTCCAAGCGCGAATCTAAGCGATTCATTCCCGTAATTCTTTGCTCGAACTCCCAAACGAATCAAACCAGTATTAAGATCGTCGCTCCACTCACATTCGGTGGACAACGCATCAACTTCGCCAACTGTCGAGATAAAAACCTTGGACCTAACCAGTCCAACCATTTCTTTAGGACGATAGACCTCAACTTGAAATTTCGCACCTTTGTCGATTTCTTTTTTGACTTCTGCTACGCGTGGATGGCTTAGTTCCACGGTTGGATCTCCAGCATGAGCGAAAAATTGGTCGATTGTTGTCATTGAGGTCCCCTAGTTGATAACTGGAAAAATTATATCGCCGTTTTGTTGGTTTAGCAGAGTCGAATAAAAGAACTCCGTAGCGTTTTCACACGCCTGCGCTCGCTTTTCTTCAATAACTTCATGTCGTTTCTTATCCCCAAAATCCGAAATACCTTTTACGACACACCAGATTGGTAACTCTGAGGTTCCCAGTAATCCGACCGCTTCCATTTCTCCTCCAACGATTGGGTCAAAGCCTTTTGGCACTGAAGCAAGCAATTCATCTCTAAATGTTTCCGAGAAAATTCGGGCAGAACCGGAAAGGATTGCCCCCGTAAAGACTGAATACTTTCGACTTGCGTGGTTTTGCAAACTCTCTTGGTTGAATCGCTCGTATATGGGGCCAGCTGGTTCGAATCCTGCACGGCTATAGTCAACGTCGTACCCTCTCGTACCATCGGTTTCAACATAATCTCGATTGTCGTAAGGAATCACACCGCTGGAGACCAATACGTCGCCGTAATTTTGACTATCCGGATCGACACCGAATGCCATTCCAAGCTGAACAATTGCAGTTGCTCCCGTCAGTTGCCTACATCTCATCGCTAAATCTGCAGAACCCCGAAATGAAAGCGGCCCCATGCCAGAAGTCTTTACAGCGATTGCTCGCTCGTCGCCAATCATGCCGAGATCGTAATATCTCCCGATACCAGACTTGCGAATCCGTCGGAAATCACAACCCTTTTTGTTCGCAACGTTCTTCAAAGCATCTCGTTCGGAACTGGTAGCGACAATGACCAACAGGTCGCATGATGGAATGTTGTTTTCGGGGGCCAACGATACACCTGGGGCTAACAGAGTCACGCGACTGGTCGTATACGGAATTAGACAATATACGCGGTCGAACCCTGTTCAAACACCATTCAGCAGAGCCAAACTGTCTCGCAGTTAGGTCCATCTTTCCATGACCGTCAGCCAAACAACTTGGTCAGAAGAACCGGCACCGTCTTATTTTACTTTCCAAAACTTGGGAGCTTCCGCACTGACGAGAATCAAGGTGTCTCACAGATGCGCTTCACTGGATGACTATGGATTGGAAAATGCTTTTTTGGACACTTCGATGGCAATCTGACGGATCTGTAGATAAGCCTCTCGGATCTGTTTTTCCAATTCAGCCACCGTCCGCTTATTTTCGTCTAGCTGTGCCCGACGACGATTGGCCAATTCGGTGATCAGTTCAAGGTCCTTGACCAATTTGGCCGCATCTTCTTCGAGTTCCGATCCGATCCGATTGCGTTCGGCGATCTGTTTTTCGGCATCGTCGATCGCTTTTTGCTGGACAGCGTTGGCCTTACTGAGTCGTTCCGTTTCAGAGATCAATTTCTCCGTTTCGATTCTCAGGTTAGCAAACTCGTAGGGGTAATCTCGCACCTGTCGAATGTAGATCCGGTCGATTTCGGTAACTGATTCGCCTTGCTTGAACGGAGGGATCTGTTGTTCGCCACGCTGGTAACCATCGGCTGATCTTTGGTCGACCAAGACCACATCGTCTTTGGCAAATTCAACATCCGTACCCGCCTTCAAAGATGGTTCGACGGTTGATCCAAGCGGAGTGAAAAGTCCATCGTTCTCAAGGCTTCCACTGGCGTCCACCTGGTAGGTCTTTTTCGAGCCTTCATCGAATCGGTATTTGACGAAAACTTCCTCAGGAAGCGGTTCAAACCGCAACGATTTTCGGCTGGCAGAATTCGCGTCGATATAGTTTTTTATTTTTCCAAGAGACAGACCATCAAATGCATAACGATCGATTAATTCCTCGTACTCCAAACTGTTAGGGTCGTAGCCGAGTCGACGGGCTGGAAGGAAGGGTTCATCCATCAGCAACTGGCGGTACTTGGCGATGTCAAATTCCTCGATCTCAACTCCGTCAAGTTCATCTTCGAGTTGTTTTGCGAAAGCTTCGTTTTCAGGTGTCTTTTCGGTTTGCATTCCCACGAGGGTCACAATTGCTTTTTTGAAAAGGTCGCGACGATCCAGAGGCATCTTTTCAAACAACGCCCAACTTCCACGTGGACGAGCGTAAGCCTGCGGGTCTGCGATGGCTACCGGTTCCAACGTGACGTCATCGTTGGATTCTGCGACAACGCGAACGGATCCGATGAAGCTGGAAGGATAAAGTCTGCCGACGCTTTCTTTTTCTTGAAAGGCAAACAGAACCGTATCGGCTAACGGTTTCTCATCGACATCTTCTTCCCGCGAGAACGCGAAACTAAAGACTCGCAAATCTCCATCGACGGCGACTTGACCGTTAGGCCAAACTCGACCGCGTCCCTGAAGCTCTCGCGATAGCTCCCCGCTGACTGCTCGCAACGAACCAGCTTCGAAAGTCAAAGCGGCCGGATCTCCGACGAGTGCTTCTTCGTATTGCTGTTCGGCCCGCACCGCTCTGTCGGTGTTTCGTTTCAGTTCTAGCATCGCGTCGCGACGCAGTTTGAACGCTTGGGTCATTCCTGCGATCGAACCGACTCCTGCGAGAAAGCAAAAGGCAACCAAAACGATATTGATCCAATGCCACTGTTTCGAGCCAAGGACTGCGAATGTGATCACCAGGATGAACATCAACCCGACAATGCCGAGTGACACGATATCCTGAGCGAGAAGCAATGATTCAGCGAATTGCATTGGGACTACCGTTGGATCGGGAAGAAAAATTTCCGGGTTAGGAAAGATGGATACTGCAACCATCAATAATATGCCGGAGTCACCGTTTGGACTCTAAAAAAATGTCGTTTTAACCGCAGTTCGATGATAAATTGGGCAATTTGGCCCGTCAAGTTTTCGTATCGTCATTCAAACTCGGTCTCTCCTCTTTTCGTCGGCTTCTCAGCATTGACCTGCACAGACAGGACAATTCTTCAAGTTAAGACTCTCAGATTCCCGACAACCACTACATGCGTTGCAGTCAGTACGATCGCTTTTTCCCGTAGTCGATCCAACGACGGTAACCCAAAACTAGCCGATTCGGGCTCCCGACCCGTTTGGTAAACCAATTTTTACCGGAGTTCCAGGTGTTCAAGACCCAGATCAACCTGCTCCTGGTTGGCGTCATACTACTTAATGGTGTATTCGTAGTGGGATGTCATCGGAGCTATTATCGCCGTCAGGCTGATGCGGAAGCAAAGCGACTCATTCGAGAAAAATCACTTGATCCCCGGTGGGATTCATCTGATGGAACGATTGATATCGATCCTCAATCGAGGATGTTCAACCCGTTTTCCGAAGACCATCCGCCCATTCCTCCTGATGATCCTGCGTCCCACCAATTGATGCGACGCGTCGACGGTAAAGAGGGATATCCTCATTGGCATGCCAACGGAGATACCGATTACGTGGAGGCTCCTGAGTGGCGACAGTATTTGCCAATAAACGAAAAAGGGCAGGTCGTTCTTACCTTAGACGGGGCTTACCAGTTGGCACTGCTTCATTCGCCGTTTCTTCAGCAACAACGCGAACAGCTTTATCTATCAGCTTTAGCCGTTAGCCTAGAACGGTTTGGATTCGATTCGCAACTGTTTGCCGGGTTCAATAATTTCTTCACCACTCAAGGTAGACTGCGAACCGGAACCAGCAGTTCCACGTTTCAATCTCAATTGGGTTCCAATGGCCAGGGGATTAACCTGAACCGCCTGGGAATAACGGGAGCGAACTTTGCAGTCGGACTGGCGAATACGATTCTGTTCAACTTTTCCGGGCCCAATACGCAGGCCGCGAATTCGATCATCGATTTTTCAGTCATTCAGCCTTTGTTGCGAGGCGCTGGTCGGGATCGAATTTTGGAGTCGTTGACGCAAACCGAACGAACTTTGTTGGCCAACATTCGACAATTGGAAAGATTCCGCCGAGGTTTCTATCTGCAGGTTGCCATTGGCCGAAATCCGGGAACCGGTGTGAACGGCAACTTTCTGGCCTCACCCGGTTCAGCCGGACGAGGAGTAGGGGGGTTCCTTGGGTTGCTGGAAACCCAACAACGAATCCGAAATCAGGAATTCAACGTCCGGCAGCTTGAAGGCGTCCTTCAACAGTTCGTTGAATTTTTTAAAGTGGATCGTTTGGACGCGGTTCAGCTTAAGCTTTTTGAAACCAATGTTTATCGAGAACAACGAAGTCTGCTTGAACTGAAAACAAACTATCAGACTCAGTTGGATCTGTTTGTCCAATCGCTGGGACTGCCTCCCGATCTGAATGTTATCATCGACGATACTTTTCTTGATCGTTTCGAATTGATCAGTGACCAGATCAACGACCGATTGATTTTTATCTCGAAACTGCGGCAAGAAACAGGCGAAGTCCTGAATCGGATCGACGAGGGCTTCATTGCCCTCGAAAACGACCCGGAATTTAACTGGGAGAATTTCCAGTGGCCCGATGATCTAGGGGATCGAGTTGCTGGACTCAAGGACTATATCACCAGCGCCTTGGATACGATCGACAAGATCACCGTTGATGACCAAGCGTTGATAGAAAAGGATTTCGAGAAACTAGACGCAACACGATCGGAGCGGTTGGACTATTTATCCAAAGTTCTCCGCGACGTCAAAAGTGGGAAGATCATTTCCAGTGTCAGTACCGACCTGTTCGCACCCGATTCGATTCAAACTGCCGAAAATCTGAGGCTATTGATGCGAAATCCAGAAATCGATGAAGACGATCAAATTCGATCCAAGTCGATTCTAAAAAGAGCTGAACTGCTGAAGCTGGAATTGATGAAAGTGCTGGAAAGAATTGAGATTTTTCCAAACAACTTGGCACAAATGAGTCGAATCCCGGTTCCCGGAGAATTGGATCCAGAACTCTATAAGTATCTGGTTACCGAGTTTCAGGAAGCGATTCCCGGAATGTTATCGGAACTCAACAATTTGGCCCTGGAAATGTCATTGCTACAAGCCGAAGCACGTTCCAATTCCATTGAAATTCAAAACGTAGAGTTAGAGTCCGAGCATGCCATCCGGATCGCGCGGTGTATGAGGCGAGATCTCATGAACGCTCGAGCAACATTGGTCGACCAGTGGCGGAATATCGAATTCGTAGCCGACCAGCTTGAAGCTCAAGTCGATTTGGTTTTTGAAGGTGATATCCAAAATGATGGGAACAATCCGTTCAAGCTGCGGCTGAATAATGGACAACTTCGTGGGGGATTTCGTTTCGATTCGCCGATCATACGTTTAGCTGAACGTAACACCTATCGAGGCGCGTTGATCGCCTATCAACAAACCCGGCGAGGTTTTTATCAATTCGAAGATGAAATCAAACGAAACCTGCGTGAAATTTTGCGTAACATTGACCTGAACAAAGTCCTGTTCGAATTGGACAGGCGGACGGTTCAGGTGCAGATTCAAAACGTCGAAATTAACCGAAACGAACTGGAACGACCGGTCGCATCGACGAATAACTCAAGTGCTGGTCTGGGAAATCAAACGGCTCGAAACCTGGTCGACTCGATCATCGGTCTCAATGGGGCTCAAAATGCGTTTCTGAGATCATGGGTTCAATACGAGGCTTTGCGTCGTAGCCTTGATTTCGACCTGGGGACGATGCAACTCGATACGATGGGGCAATGGCTTGATCCGGGCAACATCGATGGTGCAATTGGATTAAAAGCAGCAGACATGATGGGAGTCGACCTGGATTGTTTTTGCGAGGATATCGCAACGTCCTATTCCAGTGCCGAATCGTTGCAGCAAACGATGGAAGAATATTCCAAAACGATCGAATCCATCGACCCCACCGATCCCAATCGCGATCGAGACGTGACTCCGGATCCATCCCGATCCGTCATTCCACCCGAAAACGATCTGCCGCCAACGGAACAATCGGTTCCGTCTGAGGAATCTGAACTTACTCCTTCGGATTTGGATGGTCAATCGTTTACACCCGGGCAGTTCCGTCTGATCGAACCGATTCAAGTCAGTCCCGAAGATTTTTCGTATCGACCTTCTTACTTACCTCCGGTAAAGCCGAGCAATCCGAAAGTCGTGACGGAAGATCGTTGGCAATTGACCAACGTCGAAGGCCGTTTAAAATCAACTAGCTTTGATGGGCGGGAAGAACTCGGAAAAGTGATTGCGGCTTCGGCTATGATCTCAGACGAAGTTCTTGATGCTGGAATCTTGGCCAATCAGGCTTCCCGGGGGCGGACCCAGGATGCGGTTTCGTCTAAAATTCGGCAGGACTTGGAAGAGGCGAAACAATTAGTTGAGCAAGATTTGAAAAGCCTCACTCAACTTAAAAGGCAGATGGAAACGGAATCGCAATCTCGTTCTGAAACCCTTGCGAAACCTAGCCAGTCAGCATCATCCAGGAAGGGTGCTCAGACATCGCCTGAAAAGACTGCAGTTCGCGGCTCGCAAGCGATGGATTCGACCGATAATCCCGATGGGGCTGAGTCGGGGTCGAAAGCGGAATGGACCGAAGACACGCGTTCATTCGGCGGACTACTGAATCGATTCAAGTTGAATAAATGAATTCACAGACCCCGTTCCACTGCTCTGGCGAGTTAAATTGGCAAAAATAATTTCGGTTTCGGCTCGACGAGCAAACCTAGCCGGCAACTAGAATTTTCGCAACGGTTGTTGGCTTGCGGGGTTGCTGGCGTCAAAATCAAAACAGCGTCAATGGAATTTAGTTAAGCACTTAATTGAGTTAAGCACTTAAATCGCGATGTCTCCAACTGAAATAGCCCAGGCAATGGCTGAAATTGTGGGGCGTCAAAATGTTCTCACGAAAGATTCCTCGACCGCGTATTATCGAACGGGTTGGCGATATGGATTCGGCCAGGCGACTGCGGTCGTATTTCCGGGGAAGCTGTTAGAACTTTGGAAGGTGCTGCAGGTTGCGGTCGACTCGAACTGCGTGGTCATCATGCAGGCGACAAAGACCGGATTAACCGGTGGGTCATGTCCCAGCGGATTCGACTACGATCGTAAAGTTCTGATTGTGAATACGACCCGGCTTAAAGGGATCGTGTTGTTGGATGGGGGCAAACAGGTATTGGCTTTTCCAGGAACCACCCTGTTTGAATTAACGCAAGAGTTGAAGAAAATTAATCGCGTGCCCCATTCAGTGCTTGGATCGACCACCATCGGTGCCACTGTCATTGGAGGAATTGCCAACAACGCCGGTGGTGCCCTTTGCAAACGAGGCTGCTCTTACACGGAACTGTCGCTGTTTGCCCAAGTGACTCAGCAGGGCGAGCTAGAATTGGTCGATCACCTTGGAATTAAAAACCTGGGGCGGTCTCCCGAACAGATTTTTGCAACCCTTGAATCAGGCGATTTTAAGCCGGAAGATCTGGAGGGTTGGGATCGATCCGCGTCGGATCGAGAGTATCAAAACAGGATCCGAAATCTAGATTCGGGAACTCCCAATCGCTTCAATGCCGATCCGGCTCGCCTTTTCGAAGTCAGCGGGAGTGGTGGAAAGGTTGCAGCATTTGCCGTTCGGGTCGACACTTATCCTGCGCCAACCAAAAAACAGGTTTTTATGCTCGGTAGCAACGATCCAAACCATTTTGTTACCTTGCGGCACAAGATCTTGCGGCATTTTGAGCATCTACCTGAGATGTGTGAATATCTGAATCGAGGCACATTCAACACGGCAGAAAAATACGGCAAAGATGTAGCCTTGGCAATCAAATATTTGGGCACCGAACGACTTCCCAAAGCCTATGCCTTCAAAGCCAAAGTGGAATACTTTTTAAACAAGATTCCATTTCTGCCAAAATATCTTCCCGACATCTTCTTGTATTACGTCAGCAAGTTGTTCCCACAGCATTTGCCGAAACGACTTTTGGATCTTCGCGACAAGTTTGAATATTACCTGATCCTGGTGACCGCTGATGAGGCAATTGACGAGTCGAGAAAATATTTAGAAAACGAGTGGAGTCACATACCCGGCGTCGAATATTTTGAATGTTCGGAAAAAGAACAACAAGCTGCGCTTTTACATCGCTTTAGTGCAGCAGGGGCAGGTATTCGATATCAGAACCTTCACCAAAGAACGACGGAAGAGGTTCTTGCCCTCGATATCGCATTACGCAACGAAGATCCCGATTGGGTGGAGGAGCTGCCCGAAGAGATAACCAAGGATATGCAGCTGGCGTTATACTACGGGCATTACATGTGCCACGTTTTTCATAACGTTTACGTGTTTAAAAAAGGGACGGACCTCGAAAAGATTAAAACTCAAATGCTCGCCCGGCTCGAATCCAAGGGAGCCAAATTTCCTGCCGAACACAATGTTGGACACATGTACGAAGCAGATCAAGTCTTGAAAGATTTTTATCAGCGACTCGATCCGACCAATACTTTTAATCCGGGGATTGGAAAGACTTCAAAAGCAAGTCCTGGCAGATCAACCAAGTAAACCATCAAAACCCATGAATGCGACGGTTAGGCCAGGTTTGGTCTGAAAATTACCAGCGTCGCCCAGCGAATGGTTCTCACTTTACCCTCCTATTGAGCGGGTTGGGCGTGGAAGCGGTCGGGTAGGGTCTGGCAAGCTGGTGCCGTGGCCACGGTTTTTTGACAGCGTCCTCTCCGCAATAGTATGCCATCGCACTGGAAAGCGGCGTTTTGACGAAATTTCGGGTCAGTGGACGCTTATTTGACCTGATCTAGCCGGCTGGCCGAAACCTAAGGGGCTCGGGTTGGTTTCATTTCCGGGGTGTCTGTCTATTTTTTTACACGGAAATTGAAGTATTAGTACGTGTATTCACTCAAATCATGGTCACCCTTCCATTTTTTGATTGAACTAAAATGAATCGGATCGGTTGATTATCGAGTATCCGTTAACGTTTTAGTAGATTTCTAAGAGGCTTTCCGGACCCGATCCTCCCTAAAAGCAAGGAAGACGGCAGTCAGGACACGCAAAAACAGATCAGTCAGCAGGTTAAAGTTGATGAAAAATTCACTTCGTCGTGGGGTTGCAGCCCAATTAATTTTGGTTGCCACAGTGTCCGTCGGACTCCTCGCATTCGCGATTTTCTATTGGAATGGTTCGGCGGATCAAACTGCCCTCATTCAACCCATCCTTTCCGAAGTAACTCGGGGAGAATTTGTTTCTCAGGTACTCGACCAGGGTGAAGTGCAAAGTAGTGCGAATGTCGAAATTCGATGCGAGGCCAGAGCCAGGAACGGATCTATCAGCGTTCTTAAGGTGACTCCGGAAGGAAGTTCGGTCAAAGGAGGAGATTTCTTGGTCCAACTCGATTCGACATCCTTCGAAAAGGAACTGGAACAGCAAAACATCGCCATGGCGACCGCTGAAACTTCTGTGATTCAGGCTGAATCGGCATTAGCTACTGCACAAGCAACTAAAGAGGAATATATCAAAGGAGTTTTTGAGCAATCCAAAAAAGAGATTCTGACCGAAGAATTCAACGCCATTAGTGAAATTAACGCCGCAAAACAAAATCTGGAAACAGCTGAACAAACTTACGCTTATAGCAAGAAACTCCAGTTGAAGGGATACGTCACCAATCAGTCTGTCCAGGCTGACTTTTATCGACTCGAAAACGCCAAAAATGTTTTGCGAAAGTGGAAACTGCAACAAGAGTTGGCGCAAGAAAGGCTGCGAGTCCTGACCGACATTTCTTTCAAAAAAGAAACGGTCCAATTGGACGCAGACATTAAGGCTGCGGAGGTCAAGTTGAACAGCCAGATCGAAGCTCAAAAAGTAGAAGCTGAAAAACTGGCCGAGATCGAAGAGCAAATCGAAAATTGTACGATCCGTGTCCCCGAAGGTGTGTCCGGCCAAGTCGTTTACGCTAAGGAATCTTCCCGAGGTGGTAACGATTGGGTGCTTGAAGAAGGAACTTCGGTTCGTCAAAACCAGGTCCTTGTGCGACTTCCTGATCCCGAACGAATGGAAGTCAAGGCGCTGATCAACGAACAAAGTATTACTCAGATTGAAGCCAACATGCCGGCGACAATCAAAGTCGATGCTCTTAATGATACGACTCTAAAAGGGGTCGTTACCAAGGTGAACCAATACGCCGAATCGAACGGTTGGATGAGTTCAACCATTCGTAAGTACGCTGTCTTTGTCCGAATTCTAGATCCACCGCCGACTTTGAAGCCAGGGATGAATGCATCGGTCACCATTCAGGTCCAATACGAATCGGACGTTTTGATGGCTCCGATCCAAACCGTTTACGCTGTTCAAGGGCGACACTTTTGTTTAGCCAAAGCGGGCGAAGATCAATGGAAAACCCTTGAGGTTGAAATCGGTGGAGACAACTCCCAAATGGTTCTGATCCGAGACGGCATCGAAGAGGGAGAACAGCTGGTAATGAATCCCGGTGCCTACAAGGAATACATGGATCTTCCAGAATTCAAGCTGGATGCGAAAATTGAATTGCCTGACGATGTGAAGAACGAAATCGCGAAACAGAAATCTGAAGCGAAGCAAAAAGGACGTCCCGGAGGCAAGGGAAAACAAGATGGTCCTGGCGGTCCCGGAGGACGTGGGGGTTCCCAAGCTGGCGGGGGGTCAGGTGGACCTGGTGGTTTCTCGATGCCTAAAAATGGGGCCGAATTCATCGCTCAAAAAGATACCGATGGTGATGGAAAATTGACAAAAGACGAAATCGGTTCACCGATGAGTAATTTTTTCAGCTATATCGATACCGATGGCGATGGTTTTGTCACGGAACCTGAGGCTGAAAAATCGGTTCAAAGCATGCGAAAAAGAATGCAGGGTGGCGGATTCGGCGGGGGCCCAGGCCGATAATGAATGCCCCAACTCAAAAAATGGCCGCGGTGATTCGCGATCTGCAAAAACACTACGTTCTTAAAAGCGAAACCGTTCGAGCCTTGAGGGGCGTTTCTTTTGATGTTCCCGAAGGCGACTACGTTGCCATCATGGGGCCGTCGGGATCGGGCAAAAGTACACTTTTGAATCTGCTTGGTTGTCTTGATCGTCCGACCAGCGGTTCGTTTCTGCTTGGAAAGGATGACGTTGCCACGATGTCGGATGATGAACTGTCCGCCATTCGTGCCTCCAGGATTGGATTCGTCTTTCAGTCTTATAATCTGATTCCGCAACTAAGCGTTGTCGAAAATATCGAAGTACCGCTGTATTACATGGGGAATCTGAACTCGGAATCGCGACAGCGTAGCATTTCGCTTGCCACGATGGTTGGCCTTGGCCAAAGATTGGACCACCGTCCGACCCAACTTTCTGGTGGTCAACAACAAAGGGTCGCCATCGCTAGATCGCTGGTCAACGACCCCTATTTTATTTTGGCTGACGAAGCGACTGGAAACCTCGACTCGGTAACCACCGAAGAGATCCTGGCACTTTTTCAACGCCTCAATGATGAAGGGCGAACCATCATCATGGTGACCCACGAAGATGAAGTGGCCGAGCACGCCAAACGGGTGATTCGGTTGCGGGATGGAGAAATTCAAATTGACGAACAAGTCGAAGGACGCAAAGTGTTCAGTCCTGAGAGAGTCAAAGAGATTTCTGAGAATGCCAGTCTGGTAGAAGAAAAGTAACCCTTTTTCGTAATTTGGCTTCGTTTTATGCTGTTGTTGAGAACCTGGAAATTGGGAGTGAAGAGTCTCCTGTTGCATCCGATGCGGTCTGCATTGACCGTGTTGGGTATCTTTATCGGCGTAGCCAGTGTGATCTGGTTGTTAGCCATCGGAGAAGGGATTTCCAAGGAAGCTCAGAAACAGATCGAGGATCTAGGTGCCGAAAACATTATCATTCGTAGCATCAAGCCGCCCGATTCAAGCGGCGGAAATTTTCGCCAGATCGAAGCATTCGGGGTTCGCAGGTCCGAAGGTGAAATGATCGCTCGAACGATCTCGACCGTAAAGCAAGTTCTGCCGATTCGCGAACTGCCCCAAAAAATGGCTTATACCGGTAACCCAAATGTCAAACCGATTGATGGGCGATTGGTCGGTTGCACGCCAGAATACGCACCGATCAATCGACTTGAGGTGGACCGAGGTCATTTTTTAACGCCGCGAGAGGTCGACGGAAAATCGTCCGTTTGTGTGATCGCCGCCTTGTTGGCTGACAAATTATTCCCTTCAGAAGATCCACTCAACAAGCAGATTTACTTACCGGAAAAGAAAGAATACTACCGAATCGTTGGCGTTCTGAAACACCGTAGCGCTACGGCGGCAATTGGTGGGTCTCTCGCTGCTCAAGATTTCTCCTTGGATGTTTATATTCCGATTACGACGATGCGGGCCCGGATGGGAGATAGAGAATTCAAACGCACCGGCGGATCGATATCGGTCAAAGAATACGAGCTTTCACAAATTACGGTCCAAGTGGAAGACGTCGAAGATGTACCTCGAACGGCGGAATTGGTCGAATCAACGCTGCGAGCCAAGAATCCTCGCCGACAAGATATTTCAGTTGTCGTGCCCTACGAATTGCTCGAACAGGCGAAAACAACTCGACTGATGTTCATGATGTTCATGGGATTGATTGCCGCGATTTCGTTAATCGTTGGTGGGATCGGAATCATGAACATCATGCTCGCGACAGTGACCGAAAGAACACGTGAAATTGGGATCCGTCGGGCACTCGGTGGAAAACGAGCTGATATCACTCAACAGTTCTTGGTCGAAACCATTTCTCTTTCGGTCGTAGGTGGGCTGACAGGAATCTTGGGTGGATTGCTGTGTCCTAGCGTGGTCGAGTTCGCTCGGAAAGCGATGCAGCAACTGGCTCCCGGCCTCTACCAAGGTCTTCCCGAAGTAGCCAAGATCATGACACCCGTAATTGTTCCAGTCTCCATTCCAGTGGCGTTCGTGATTTCAGTTTTGGTCGGAGTCTTCTTTGGCCTTTATCCAGCTATGCGGGCCGCGCAGATGGATCCAATCGAAGCACTTCGTCACGAATAGAATTGTTGGTTCTTGCAATTCAGGATCAAATGATCTGGGTGTAGCGACTGTCCAGGATGTCTTGCACCTGTTGGTCGGTCAACTCGGTTCCGTCAGCCATCAAATTGTCTGGATCTTGAACGTGTTCAAGGCTGAGGTTGTGAGCGATTTCGTGGGCGGCAACCCGGGCAACGACATCGCGTCCTGATGAAAACGAAAGCAAATTGTCACCCACGTGCATCCCGATTCCGTTGAAATCCACGTAAGCTAATCCGTTGGCGGTATTCTCGGAAGTGTCGCTGAAACCGGGAACCACTTCGACAAAGTACATGTCAAGCACCAGGGGATTCGTGTTTCCGACACCAACGCTATCGCCATCATCGACGATCGTCGACAGATCACCTTCAGGACGAGTCGAACTGTTCCCCGTGTTGGCAAAAGAATTGTTCCATGTATTCGGCAGTAACCATTCCACGTCGACGGAAGCTTGAGCAAAAATTTCGTCGATTGTTTGCTTGATGTCAGCTTCCTGAGAAGCATTGCCAAAAAAGGCGGCCGTGTCCGAACCGTCATCATTGGAAACGATGATCGGTTGAACGTAAACGACTTGAGCGGCATTCGGTTTGGCTTCCTGATCTCCGTCGGCATAACGAATGGTTTCAAAATTGTCGACTTCGTCGGTGCCGTAAACCTGGTGCTTGTCTTCGATGATTAAGTCACCGATTTCGCCGGTGACCGAATAATTGGATTCGACTGTATCGTAAAGAACGACGTCTTGATCGGCACCACCATCGATCGAATCATTTCCGGTATCTCCTCGGATCAGATCGTTACCTGCATTTCCGTCGATGTTGTCGGCACCTGATCCACCATCGATGTAGTCGTCACCGGCGCCTCCGTCGATCGTATCCGATCCTTCGTAGCCAAAAATATAATCGTTACCAGCGTATCCAGTGATCGAGTCAATGCCTTCACCCCCGCTAAGGTAATCTTGTAGATCGCCGCCGTGTAGTTCGTCATTGTCCCCCTGACCATGAATCCGGTTTTCGCCCGAGCCGCCTGTCAGAATATCGTCACCGTCGCCTCCCCAGAAAATATTTAGTCCATCGCCGCCGGTGATGGTGTCGTTGCCACCAAGTCCCAGAACGAGATCAGCACGAGAGGATCCGGACGAGAAGGCAACCCCTCCGTTTCCAGCATCGATGATGTCGTCACCACCGAGCGCATAGATTGAATCGGCACCTTCGCCCCCTTTGATGTTGTCCGCGAAGTCGCCTCCGTAGATCACGTCATCGCCATCGTTTCCTTCAACCGTGGTCAAACCGTTGCCAGCAAACAGCGAGTCGTCTCCGTCGCCGCCATACAACTGGTCGTCACCTGAGACTCCAATCAAGATGTCGTTACCATCATTCCCTCGAATGATGTCGGTACCAGGACCGCCGTTAAGCGTGTCGTTGGCGCCGCCGCCATTGAGCGTGTCACTCCCACCATGTCCAAAAAAGGAAGACGTAATCGTGGTGTTGTTTGTAAATGTATCGTTCCCAGCGAATCCGATGAATTGAATATCGGCGACCGAAAGGATGTTGTGGTCCTGAACCATTCCATCAATCTCAGCTCTAACGACCGAGCCAAAAACCATGGAAACTTCACCAACGTTATCGCCGGCGTCTCCGAAAACGTACAGAGTATCAATTGAAGTATCGAGGTAAACGCCAGCCAAAAGATGGCGATTTTCTAGCCGGTTGTATCTGGTAGACGAGTTCTTCCGGGATCGGGAACGAGTTGAACTTCGATGCATTTAATTTCTCAAAAAGGAGATGTCTTTTCGAAAATTTAATTCACGGAAAATGGCTCGATGGGAAAAAAAGCGACAAACTCGGAATGCCTATTCGGGTGAATCGAAAAATCAACATGAAGCAAACCCACGTTTGCAATATTCAACGTTTGGTGGGTATTGTGATCGGTCAATTCACCCAGTGTCAGGGTCTTGGTTGAGCCTTGCGTGAACAAGAATACGCAAGGTTAGCAATGATTTGTGGCCTGAATCTTTCCAGCTAAAAGCGGCGAAGAAATGTAACGATGGTCGTCAGTCCATGGAGATTGGATAATTCATTTATGAAGGTGCCTTAGCCACGAAGTGGCGATAGAATATAGCCATGGGCGTGAGCCCATGGATATCGAATGATTACACAATCACAAGTCCTGAAGGGACGACAGATAGAATTTTTCCTGGTTGTTTTGTCGTAATTTTGTTTGGTCCCAATCTGGGATCTTTCGGTGGCGAAAACAAACAAAAATTCTGCTGGGGGACCTGCCGCCCTTTCAGGGCTTGGAGGTTTGACATGCTTTTAGACCCTAGGCTGACGCCTAGGGCTACAACCTGTCGTCCCTTTGGGACTTGCGTACTTCAGCCACGAAGTGGCGATAGAATGTAGCCATGGGCGTTAGCCCATGGGTGTCTTAACAATCAACATACAAAAGTCCCGAAGGGACGACAGATGTGTATTTTTCGCTAATCATGTCTACTTTTTCAAATCTTCTTTATCACATCGTCTACAGCACGAAGTATCGTAAACCGGCTATCCGTCCCAATCTTCAAGAGGATCTGTACAGCTATATCGGGGGAATCATTCGTGCGCAGAAAGGGACTCTGCTGAAAATCGGTGGCATGGAAGATCATATTCACTTGCTGGCAAAGCTCAGTCCTACGATTGCAATTTCGGACGGGATTAGACTCATTAAGACAAACTCATCAAAATGGATGAACGAGCATCAAAAAGCAACAAAGAAGTTCGCCTGGCAATCTGGCTTCGCTGCTTTTTCAGTAAGCGAATCACAAGTGAATGTAGTTTCGGACTACATAGCGAATCAATATGAGCATCATCGAAAGAAAACGTTTGAGGAAGAGTTCCTCAGTTTATTACGCAAACATCGGATAGAGCCTGATAGTCGTTATGTTTTTGATCGGGAAATTGGTACGTAATTATACTGCCGCCCTTTCAGGGCTTTGGGGTTTGACATGTTTTTTGACCCTAGGCTGACGCCTAGGGCTACAACCTGCCGTCCCTTCGGGACTTGCGTACATCAGCCACGAAGTGGCGATAGAATGTAGCCATGGGTGTTAGCCCATGGGTGTCTTAACAATCAACAAATAAGAGTCCCGAAGGGACGACAGATAAATTTTTCCTGGTTGTCTTTTCATAATTTTGTTTGGTTCCAATCCGGGATCGTTCGGTGGCGAAAACAAACAAAAATTCTGCTGGGTACCTGCCGCCCTTTCAGGGCTTGGGGGTTTGACATGTTTTTTGACCCTAGGCTGACGCCTAGGGCTACAACCTGTCGTCCCTTCGGGACTTGCGACGATCAGCTCGTGAGACATTTGGGCTCCCTGCGGGACTTATCCCTGACGAACATCAGCACTCTGCGTGGTCGTTATTCGGCCACAACCTGTCGTCCCTTCGGGACTTGCGCCGATCAGCTCGTAAGACATTTGGGCTCCCTGCGGGACTTACCCTTGACGAACATCAACACTCTGCGCAGTCGTCGTTCGGCTAAAACCTGTCGTTCTCTATGGGACCTACGCTTGGCGAGCGGGCAACATCCTGAACATCCGTTGTTCGGCTACAACTTACCCGTCACCCGGACATACGGTCGCTTCCGACGACCCGGCCGGCGTGTTATGCGATGAGAGTGCAGGCGATGATCCCCGCGATTAGTGACAACAGCATTAAAATATATCGCTGCAATAAAGGAGCCGGGACAGATCGAATTTTTGAAATCGCGTAGTTCATTTTGAATCCCTTTCGCTGGATGACAAAAGGCATAGAAACAAATTGTGTGCCAACAAGCTACTTTTGGAAGGCGACGTATCCTATCGGTCAATTTTTCGGATGAAACCCCGTAAAAACTAGAATTACAAACTTCTTACGTGATTACCGTTTCGTCCAAACAATTGCATCACGCTGCTGTTACATTGACGACACTACGCCGTCAACCTGACAGTCCATCGCAAGATTTTCCCGAATCGGGGCTGCTGAAGGGTAAACCCGTTCGGTTACGCAGCGGGTTCGGTTTAGGTCGAATTTCCGGGGAACCTAACTAATTAGGCACCGTTAATTGGCAGTCCCAAGCCTCGCGATGACATCGGCGAATTAGGGCGTTGTTTCTGATTTCAAACCGAAGAGTTTTCAGCCCTCAGGCTTATTCGTCTGTCGCTTTAGGTTCAGCCCAGCGAACAGTTAGGTGAGTCTGGGCAACAGCCCCCATAAAATTGTCTTTGGGGAGTGGATTCACCAGAACGGCTTTCTCCAAAGATGCTTTCGCCAATTCTGATTCCCCCATCATTTCCTGGTAAAGCCCGATGTAAAGATGCGCGTAATAGCGTTGAAGTCGATGCCGTTCCGAATCTGGTTTGACGTATACCGAAGTTTGCTTCGCTGCTTCGTGAACATCGGCGGGAGTTTTTCGACCGGCAAACATTTCATAGATCTCGGTCATGGGAACTCGGCCATCTTCGCTAATCGGAATCAATTGCTTCCTTGCCTGTTGCAGGTCGCTAATTTTGGATGCACAAAGCAAATGCCACACCGCATTTTCGACATCCTGTGTGTTGACCGTCTGGTGAGTTTCGAATTGGGCGACACCGTCTTTAAATCGGTCCGCATAGTAGTACGCCAGTCCTCGTTGCCATAAGCTTGGTTCAATTGTTGGATCCAATTGGACTACTTGGTCAAATGCTGCAGCTGATTGCTTGACTTCCCCTGCGGCAAAGGCGACGGAACCGTAAAAGAATTGAAATCGAAGATTGGTCGGCTGTCTGGAGGTCAACGTTTTCGCCTTTTCCAATGCCGAATCGTATTCTCCTTCTGAAAAAGAACGGATCGCTTGTCGGCTTAATTCTGCCAGGGTGACATCTTGTTTCTGAGTCGATGGGTTGGGTGGCTGAGCCAACGCGAAGTCTACATACAAAAAATTGGTTAGCAGTAAAACCAAAATCAAGTTTCGATTAGCAGAAGTCATTTCGAAACGTTTCCACGTCAGACACCAAGGCTATATTAGAACTTCATCGTAACGACTCATCCAACCACAATCCACTCAATCGAATATGCCTCAAACAATCAAACTCGCTCTTGTGCAGCAAAAGGCGTCCACCGACAAGAAAGCCAATTTCGAAAAAGGAACTAAGGCGATTCGAACAGCGGCCGAAAACGGGGCCAACGTCATCTGCTTCGCAGAGTTGGCCTATGAACCTTTTTATCCTCAAGAGAAAGCCGGTGAAACTTTTGCCGAACTGGCTGAATCGATCCCTGGCCCGACAACGGACGCATTGTGCGAACTGGCTGCCGAACTCAAAGTTGTGATCCTGTCTAATCTTTTCGAGCGATCCGGTGATCAAACTTACGATAGTTCGCCGGTCATCGATGCCGACGGAACCTTGTTGGGTGTGACTCGAATGATTCATATTACCGACTATGAATGTTTCCACGAAAAAGGATATTACGATCCGGGAGACAGTGGAGCGCCCGTTTACGATACCCGATTTGGTAAAATTGGTGTTTCTATTTGCTACGACCGTCACTATCCCGAATTGATGCGTGCGCTTTCTTTGGCCGGTGCCGAACTAGTGATCGTGCCGCAGGCGGGAGCGACGGGCGAATGGCCCGATGGGCTTTACGAAGCTGAACTTCAGGTTGCTTCTTTTCAGAACGGCTATTTTTCCGCATTGTGTAACCGGGTTGGCAAAGAAGCCAAGCTTGAATTTGCGGGCGAGTCGTTTGTGTGCAACCCTTCAGGGGTCGTCGTGGCCAGGGCAGGACAGGGCACCGAAGAAATTCTGTACTGCGATATCGATCTGGCTGAAGTCGCTGACTCGCATGCCAAAAAGTTATTCTTGCGAGATCGCCGTCCCGAACTTTATTCGGATTGGTTATCATCCTGAACGCATTGTGATCAAGTTTGGAACGGATTCATACGATGAGACGACTGGAAAAGAATTACGATCGGGCAGCGTGGTTCTACGAAAAAAGTGCCAAGATCTATTCCACCAATCAAATCCGAGCCAGCAAAAGATATCAACTCAAATTCATCTCCCCGGGCGATAAAGTTCTTTACCTGGGGGCCGGTGGCGGGGAAGACGCGGTCTTGGCTGCGAAGGCAGGGGCGTGCGTGACCTGTATTGATATCTCTCAAGGGATGCTGGATCAGGTTCAACGAAAGTTTGATCGGGACAAGTTACAAGTTGAATTAATCTGTCAAAACGCTTTTGAGTTGGACCATGTGGGGCGATACGATGCGGTTGCTGCGAACTACTTTTTGAATGTATTTCGCAAACAAGCGATGATTGAAATGTTGAATCATTCGGCAAAACTGGTCCGGCCTGGTGGGAAGTATTTTGTGGCCGACGTCGCAAGGTCGCAGGGGAATCCAGTTTCCCAGGCATTCAATATTTTTTACCTGAAACTTGCAATGGTCTCGTTTTGGGCCATGGGTTTGGTGCCACTTCACGAAAACTACGATTACATTCGTTATTTTAAGGACGCTGGCCTGGAACTAGAGCACACGGAGTTTTTTCGATTCGCTAAAAAAGGTCCCGTGTTATTTCAGTGTATCGTGGCGACGCGAACCGATGCTTCACAGAGTTGAGACTCTGGGGTTAGGATCTATTCCGAAAAGGCAAAAAACTGGGGTCAGGATGTGCTTTCTTCTACCTTTTGGATGTATTGCCGTAGCCGCTCGTTTTCGTCCGAAATACCTTTGATTTGCAACATGTTTTCGACGCGTTTGAGTAGCTCGATTCGGTTGACAGGTTTGGATAAAAAGTCGTTTGTTCCTGCATTGACCGCTCGTTCGATGTCCCCCAATTCATCCAATGCCGTCACCATCAAAACCATGATCTTTTTAAGTGAGTCGTTTTGTTTGATTCTTTCACAAACTTCGAATCCATTAAGTTTGGGCATCATCACGTCGAGCAAAATCAAGTCAGGTTGAAAGGAACCAACCTTTTCCATAGTTTCCTGGCCGTCATTGGCGAACTCGGTGACGCAATCAATTTCAACCAAGTAGGCTTCTAGCAATTCCCGGTTCGCTTCGTTGTCGTCAGCGATCAGGATGCGGTGAGGGGTTTGATTTTCTTCGTCCATGGAATGAATGCTCGCTCAATTAAGTTCAATCGCCAGTGAAAGCGTAATTCATTTATAAAATCATTGACAGGCAATTCAAGCCCGCGATGCGGTTTCGCCGTTGCATCACGAAGATTCACTTTCATTGAAGCTGGACAAAAGCTGTTGACCTCGCCAAATCGTGTAGGCTAACTGCCAGTCAATCGGCGCGGCTGGGTTTCCACTGGAAAGCCAAGTGGTTTGTTGGTAATCAGCAATCGCGGTCCCTGGCTGCCCATCGTGCTTTGCACTGGCAATGACCACAATTTCGCCGAAAAAGCTGGCTGCCGAATGAAATTCAAGTTCGTCAAAACCTTCTACTTCCAATTGGCTTTTTAAATGCCGCCATTCGTTTGGGAATGCCAATTCGGCTTTTGAAGTCGGAATCAAATAGATTTCATTGTGAATCGTCTGCCACCCCGCGAATGCGGCATAGATATCTTCGATTTCCAGGTGTTGCAAATCGGCAGCAAACGCATGAGTCAATGGACCACAGATTCCAATATTGCTATGAGTTTGTTCACCGCTGCCATATTCGTACCGAAACAAATAGCACTGAACGGGATGTTCGTAGCTGGGCCAGTACATTTCGCGGTTGTCCAGAAACTCGATGTGACTCGGTGCCAGTCCCATTTGTTCCGGTTCTGCCAACCAAATCGCGAGGTGACTTTCAGCGAGCGCGATTTCTCCCTGCAGTTCTAACGAAATGTCGTTGGTAAAGCCTAACTCTTCGGCGTAGGCCAAAACTCTCAAGCGGGCGATCGGCTGTTGGGCCAACTGGATTAGAATCTCCTTTCCGGTATCAACATTCATGCGAGCCAGTGCTGCGGCGGCTTCCGTCTGGACTCGTCGGTGACGCAACTCGAGTGCCTGATGTAACTTGCCGATGGCAGGTTCGTGATTGATTTGAGCGAAGGTATCACATAAGGCAACAATCAGAGCAACCGAATCAGAAACAAGTTGGTTGATCATTCGAGCATTGTGGTCGGCAGGAAAATTTCCTTCTTCGATTCTGCCCATTTGACCGGTAAGTTGCCCTAACAGATCGGTAAGTTCATCGACTCTAGCCAGTGCTGGATGCCGTGTTACTTTTCCATTGCGAAAATAAAAGTTGAACATGTCGAAGATGGCCGCCGAAATTTGGGAGTGCTCGGTCGCTTCGTTGATCAACCGCGTCAGCATCCACTCGGGTGGATCAAAATCAGGCTGAAGCAACGGAGCGAATGCGAGAACAATTCCTAATCGGTGTTCAGGAGGGGAGTTGCAAATCAACTCCGTCCAAATTTCAATTGCCGATTCGTTTCCGGAACTCGCCAACCAGCGAAGTAGGTGGTTTCTTAAATCGCTGTTTTCCGGAGTAAAATGGTAAAGACTTTCCACATTTCGAATTCGCTCGGCAGTCCATGACGAGCCTTCAAGGCTGTTTTCTCGCCGACATAGGTGGTCAACAACGGGTTGCAAAATCTGATCAATTCGAACGTGGAGCGGATCGGGAGGCGAATCAGGATCAAGGTGGCCCAAACGTTGTAATTCATCTCCAAAATCGAGAATACGATCTAGCAGATCATCGGTCTCGGAATCTGACATCGCCTGGATCGATTTTGACAGCGCCGCCACCCTGGCGAGTTGACCGCGGTCGTTCATGGCCAAAAGGATTGCTTCTGTCAATTGATCTATCATTTTATCTATCTTAAATCATCCGCGCCGTTGGTTTGTGTCACACGATTTTTATCCAAGGACGTTCCCATTGGGAACAGGGTTGAATTCGCGTTGACCCGAATGGCTTGTCGAGATAGCTTAATTAGGCAGTCGGGCGAAGCAACTCGTTCGAATAATGGATCAGCCGTCAATCGAGACCTTCTTTTTTAGCAACCCATCCATTTTAAAGGGCAAATTCGCCCATTTACCGTGGCCAAACAAATAGTAAAAAGTAGACAACTTCTTTCATTTAAACATATGGGCTTGTCGACGGGGATGCTCAACAAGCTGCGCGAGATTGGCTACGAAAAACCTTCGCCAGTTCAAGCAGGTGTCATTCCGTTAGTCCTCCAGGAATTCGATGTCATCGGTCAGGCTCGAACGGGCACTGGAAAAACGGCGGCCTTCGCTATCCCGATTCTTGAACAACTTGACCTCAATGTTCGGAAGCCCAAGCCTCAGGCACTGATTTTGACGCCGACCCGGGAACTGGCGGTGCAGGTCGAAAATGAATTCCGAAGAATGTCTGATCCCGAAAAGATCAAATGTGTTTGTGTTTATGGTGGGAAACCGATTCGCAAGCAGATCAATCAGTTGAATCGCGGGGCCCATGTCGTGGTTGGAACCCCGGGAAGAGTGATTGACCATTTGAATCGGCGGACATTGAATATTGATCAACTTTGGTTTGTTGTCCTCGACGAAGCAGATCGAATGCTAGATATCGGTTTCCGCCCCGACATCGAACGGATCTTGAGACGTTGCCCCGACGAACGGCAGACGTTGCTATTAAGTGCCACGCTTCCCGATCCCATACGTAACCTTGCTAAAAGGTACATGTACCGCCCCAAGGTGATCAATTTTTCTAAAGGAAGTGTCGCCGCAAGCACGATTGAGCAATTCTTTCTGACGGTTCCAGAAGAAATGAAATATGAATTTCTAAACAAATTATTGGTTAGAGAAACACCGGAGCAGGCGATCATTTTTTGCCGCACGAAATTGGGAACCCAAAGGCTGTATCGGAAATTACTCAAAGCGGGAAAGCTGGAAAACGTGGCAACCCTGCATGGCGACATGACACAATCGGCCCGAGACCGAACGATGAAGCAATTTCGAGGTGGCAATGTTACCTACCTGGTGGCTACCGACGTTGTTGGGCGTGGAATTGACATTACAAACATCTCGCACATTATCAATTACGACATTCCCGAGTTAAGTGAAGATTACGTTCATCGAGTCGGTCGAACAGGTCGAATGGGAAAACAGGGCGTCGCTTTCTCACTGGTCACTCCGAGGCAGCGAGGGGATATGGCCAGAATTGAGCAATTGATCAATACCGATTTAAAACCAGATCCGCTGCAGTCAGAGATTGATGAGATTCGGAAAGTGACCGAACCGCAGCGTAACGAAAAACCGAAAAGCCGATATCGACGGGCACTTTGATCTAGCGGCTGTGATTTATCATGCCCAGTGACATCGGTAAGATTTTAAGATCGGTAAAAGCTGAATCCTGGCTGCATGATCGAGGTTATTTGGATGCCAGATCGATCTTACAGTTCTTTGCCGAATTATCTCAACGTCTTAGTTGTGAACGCGTTGATGCATTGATCGAACCCATATTCCAGCGTCGCTGGGCTGAGGGTGAATCCTATCGAATCTTTAATAATGTGCTTCGGTTTGTAGAACGCAATCCTGAAGGTATCGAAGATCTTTTTCAGGACGGGAAACTCGATGGGAAAATCTATGATGATATGGTCCTGCTTTTTGCGAGCAGTCAATCGTTAAGCGAGACGCTGATCCGCGAAAACGAATCGGTGGAATGGCTTCGATCTGGGCGCGGAATACGCTACTCCAAATCGCACTTGAACCAGCGTCTGAATCGCCAGCTGGATCAAGTTTATTCTGACCAGCAGGCAATGTCCGTGTTAAGGCGTTTCAAGTCCAAAGAAACGTTAAGAATTGCTGCGGGCGATCTGATACTTGGTCAGCGGTTGGAACATGTGACTGCTCAAATATCATGGGTCGCGATTGCTATTGTGGAAGGGGCATTAAGATTTGCCCGCCGGCAGTTGGGTAAAAAGTTTGGCGATCCTATCGGGAAGCATGGTCAGGAAAGCCAATTCGTTGTTTTTGCGCTGGGCAAGCTGGGTGGCTTGGAGCTCAATTATTCCAGCGACATCGATTTGATCATGGTTTACGACGAATCTGGCACTACTTCTGGAGGTGGACTTAACCATGAAATCAGTATTGAAAACGGAGAATTTTTTTCTCGGCTGAGTCGGGACATGGTGCGGCTCATAGGTGAAGTAACTTCAGATGGGTTTGCGTATCGAGTCGACCTGAGATTAAGGCCTAATGGTAAGAGCGGGAAAATCTGCAACTCTTTAGATTCGATTCTTCAATACTATGATTGGCAGGGTCGAACCTGGGAACGGCAGGCGTGGATTAAGGCTACACCGATTGCAGGAGACATAGAACTTGGCAAAAAATTGATCGCTCGATTATCGAGTTGGATCTATCGTCGAAATTTAAGCCGAGCTGACATTACTGGCATCAAAGCTTTGAAAAGAAGAATTGAACGTCGCGCACTGGAAGCGGGAGAAGACCAAACCAATATCAAGACAGGGCGAGGCGGGATCCGTGACGTTGAGTTTGTGATTCAGTTTATGCAATTGTTAAACGCCTATGAGATTCCTGAAATCCGAACAACCAACACCCTTCAAGCAATTCACAACTTGGAAAAAGCCCAGTGTTTGAGCGGGGCCGAGGCCACTGTCCTGTCTCAAAATTATCAATGGCTGCGCAAAGTAGAGCATCGAATCCAAATCATGTTCGACCTTCAAACTCACACTTTGCCAAATCGGGAATCGGAAATTCGTGCGATTGCTCAAAGATTACTTTCCGGTGAAAAAGATTCACGGGGTCGGGATGAGCTGGCTGAATTTCAGTTAACTTTGAAAGAAGTCACCGACAGCAATCGCAAGATCTTGAATCATTTATTGCACCATTCCTTTGGAATGGCTTTCGGGGGATTGAGGGATACTGCGGGAAAATTTCATCACCTGGATCGTTCGGTGGTGCCCGAAATGGTTGATTTGGTGTTAGACGAAGAACCAGATCCCAAGTGGATTGAAAGAGAATTGACCAAGTTTGGATTTCAGGATCCTCACTCAGCTTATTTGCGATTGATGGAACTTTCGCAAGAAACAACTCAGTTTCTTTCTTCTCGGCGATGCAAACATTTCCTCGCCACCGTGGCCCCAACGCTTTTGAAAGAACTTTCGAAAACACCCGATCCGGACCGCTCGCTCGCTACACTTGCCAGCGTCAGCGACAGTTTAGGAGCCAAAGGGATCTTGTGGGAATTGTTCAGTTTCAACCCGCCGACGTTAAATCTTTACGTCCGTTTGTGTGCATCGAGCGACTATCTCACCGGGATTCTCAGAAGTAATCCCGGTATGATCGATGAACTAATGGATGCACTCCAGTTGGATCGGCTTCCTGATTTTCAGTGGCTTGAATCGACACTGCAAGATCTGATTCGGGGAGCATCTGATATTCAACCGATCATCCATAGCTTCAAAAACTCCCAACATATGCGAGTTGGTATTCGCGATATCCTTGGCAAGGATGACGTCCGCGAAACGCATCAAACGCTTTCCGATGTGGCCGAAATTTGCCTAAAAACGATTGCCCAAGATTGTCAACTGACATTGTGGAATAAGTACGGGACGCATCAGAAAGAAGTGGATTTCAAAAAATTAGTTAATCCTTTTGTAATTGTCGCGTTAGGAAAACTGGGGGGAAGAGAGCCAAACTACCACAGCGATCTCGATGTGATTTTTATTTACGACTCCGATCCAAGTCTAATCAAGCCCTACTTTGCGTGCCTTCAATCCAGCGTTTCGCCTCAGTCTTTTTTTAGTAAGCTGGGATCGAATATCATTAAAGCGTTCGGGGATGTTACAAGCTCGGGAGCCTTGTACGACATTGATTGCCGACTCAGGCCAACCGGCAAAAGTGGATCTTTGGCGTTGTCGATCGATGAGTTCCAGCGGTATTTCGAATTGCCGGATGATTCGCACGGATTTGGGAAGGCGCAACTTTGGGAACGGCAGGCCCTGTGTAAAGCCAGGACGGTTTATGGGGATTTGAATTCTCAACAACGAGTGATGTCGATGGTCCTCGATTTGATTGCCAAAACGGATGGCGATCCCGACGTACCTCGACAAATTGGTGCTATGAGGCAAGCGATGGAAAAGGATTGCTCGCCAAGAAATTTGAAACGAGGGGCTGGAGGCACAGTTGATATCGAATTCATCGTCCAAATGTTACAACTTCAGCATGCCGGCAAAGACTCATCAATTCTCGTACCAGGAACGTCGAACGCGATTCAATGCTTGATCGACCGCGGCTTTTTGAATCGAAACGATGGACAGGAATTGGCAGCCGGTTATCAATTGCTGCGAAGTGTCGAAGCGAGGCTTCGTCTAATGAATACGACTTCGCGACACGATCTCCCCGACCGCCCGAATCAGCTTGCGAAATTGGCCTATTTGCTGAACTATGCAACGCCGGAACAAATGGAAAACCAAATTGCGGGTTGTCGTTCCAGAATACGAACGATCTTTCGTCGATTGACTGCCTGAGGAATTTCGATCACGCAGGGCGAGTCACGAACAGGTTGGTCGACAGGTACCGTTCTCCAAGATCCGGTAGGACGACCACAATCATTTTGCCTTTGTTTTCAGGTCGTTTTGCCACTTTGAGGGCAGCCGTTGCTGCCGCACCGCAGCTGATGCCACAAAACAGACCTTCTTTGGTTGCCAAGTCACGGGCGGTTTGTGTTGCTTCTTCGTCGGTGACGGTGATCACTTCGTCAATGATATCGACGTTTAGGACTCCCGGAATAAATCCTGCTCCGATTCCCTGAATCTTGTGCTTTCCCGGTTGCAGATCTTGTCCGGACCTTCGTTGAGAAATGACTGGACTGGTGGCCGGTTCCACTGCGATGGAAACGAGGTCCGGGTTTTTCTCTTTGAGGACTTCACTGCATCCGGTGATCGTCCCTCCCGTACCTACGCCCGCAACCAAAATATCGATCTGCCCGTCAGTGTCCCGCCAGATTTCCTGAGCCGTTGTTTGGCGATGGACTTCCGGATTGGCGGGATTGTTGAACTGCTGAGGCATAAAGTAATTTTCGTTTGAGTTGGCAATTTCCGTCGCCTTGCGAATGGCTCCCGGCATTCCCTCGGCTCCCGGTGTCAGAATCACTTCGGCTCCTAGTGCGGCAACCAATTTGCGACGCTCAATCGACATGGAATCGGGCATTGTGATCTGCATTTTGTAACCACGGGCTGCACAAACGTAAGCCAATGCGATGCCCGTGTTGCCACTTGTGGGTTCGATCACAGTGGTTTCTGGATTAATTAAACCGTCCCGTTCGGCGGCATCAATCATCGCTCGACCGATTCGATCCTTGACACTCCATAGCGGATTCATATTTTCCACTTTGGCGATCACGTCAGCCACACAGCCGTCAGTCATCCTCTGGAGCCGGACCAAAGGAGTGTTCCCGATGCAATGGGTAATTTCTTCGTGAATCCCTTGACGGGTAGAGATGGACATGGATCGAATTCCTCGCTGAGAAACACGCGGTAGGATGAAAAACTAGTAAGTTGGAAACAGTCGAGCTTAGTCGGAGTATAGCAAAACTGAAAAAAATGGGTCAACTTGAAACCGGTGCTGCTTAAATCGGGCAAACCGAGAGTTCTTAGCCAGATTGCACTTCGCCAAAATGGACCGATCCCCGATAACCATATAACAATGGCTGGAAATCATTGAGGATCCTTCAACACGGATGAACGAACCTTGGCAGGTGGAACTGAACGGACTGCTTTGATGGAAACGACCTTGCACCGACAATTGAAAGATGAGTTTTGCGATCCGGGGGCGGAAATTGAGGTCAAGCTCGGACGGTATCGAATCGATGTCGTCAACCAAAAACGGTTGATCGAAATTCAACGCAGCAGCCTGTCCTCAATTCGGGACAAGATCGCAAAATTACTTGAGAAAGGATATCTCGTCGATGTGGTCAAGCCAATCGTGTCACGAAAACGATTGATCAAGCTCGACCAAAAAGGAGGCGACGTGGTCGAACGTCGTTGGAGCCCATTAAAAGGAACGATCCTGGATCTGTTTGATGAGTTGATCTATTTCACAAGAGTCTTTCCGCATCCAAACCTGACGGTGATCGCTCCGCTGGTTCAAATCGAAGAAATTCGCTATCCCGGTCACGGAAGAAGGCGTCGTAAGCGTCGGGGCGATTTTGTCGTCGAGGATCGAAAGATTCTCGAACTTGAAGATGCCTGCTTTTTTCGTACGGTGCAAGATATTCACAAGTTGTTACCCAAAAAGCTTCCTCGTGTTTTTCACACCGGTCAGCTTGCCAAGCATCTCGAGATTCCACGTTGGCAGGCTCAGAAAATAAATTACGTTTTGCGAAAAACCGGCGCCGTGGTCGAAACTGGGAAAAAAGGAAATGCCATCCTTTGTCGAAAAGCGACTCGGAAAGAATCGAAATCGGCACTGCAAAAGAAAAAACCGTCTCAGAAACCATGTTTCAAGTTCATGCAGGAACACTTGGCGAAAGTGGCGAACGACACATCAACGGTTTGACAATCCGTTTGTCTTAGTTTGTCTTAGAGTCTGGCAGGACAAACGAGCCGATAGAATTAGTATTTCGGATCAAACGAGCCGGTGGGTTCGCGGAAAACTAAGTTGTGATTTGAGAATAGACGGTTCGATAAAAAAACACCCACCATGGTCCGGCGGGTGTTTTCATGTTCTTTATAGCTTCAAAGCTTATAGCTTTAAAGCGAAATTAGGCTTCTGCGCGAGCACGTGCTTCACGAAGGCCCCGGCTGAGAATGTCACGCAGCAGCGGAGAATAGTCTTCGAATTTCGATTTGTCAGGTGACCCGTTAGAGTACTGATAAATCGCATCTCTTGGTTTTTTACCAAGCGAAATGAGTGTCGAACTGACGGTGCCGTAGTTTTTCTCTTTGACCACCATGCTTGGACGACCGGGTACCGTTTGGGTGCGAGCCAAAACCTTACTGGCAATCGCCAGAAACTTAACGGGAGAGTCGAGAGTCTGCAGCGTCAGTAACCGGGTTGCCATGCGAGCTCGTTCATCCATCGGATCGTTCACGTCACGTTCGCCGACGACGCACAAGCCTTGTTTTAGCTCAAAAACATCAGCCTCTTTCCCCGATTGGATCACCCATCCCGAGTCAGGGTCTGCAACACAAAAATTGGCACTGCCGTAATGACCGCTATGCAATTCTTCTAATGCCAAATCAACGGCTTGAGTGGCAGAATTGCATTTGAGCATCTCGCGAGCAAGAGAACCTCTGGAACGAAGGCTCATTGGGTTGTCGTATTTTTTTCGACGCACTACACCGACGAAAAGGCCGTTTTGATTCATTCCGAGATAAGTGCCACCTGTGTGAGGGTCGATGCTGGCTAAGACTCTCGGTTTGCCTGCTTGAATTGATGGGGTTGGAAAATTGCGGTCGAAAGGTTCCTCCCGATTGTAGGCGACCAGGATCGGTGCCTCGGGAACTAAATGATATACGATTGCCAATAGGCTCATACGTCTTTCACTTTTTCAAAGAACAGTGTTTGGACGCTTGCTCTAATGCTAGCGACGTCTTCCATAACGAAAAACCGTTTTCCGTTCGACCCGGATAATCTATCCCATTGGTGCGACAATGACACCCTAAATTGGGGGGTGGCGTCTTCGAAACCCCAAGAAATCCGGGAATTCTGATCCACTTTGCTTCGGAAACCAGTTATCTCGCTGGCCGAACGATTTTTTCCTTGGCCCCACCGCTTTTAATTTATCGACAAGATTTCGACAGAGATCTGACATGGTTCCTACTGGGAAGCGACAGAGTTTCGACAGTCAGTCGACACGTTTTCCACGACTCTGGACAAGAAAAAAATTCTATGCAGATCTGAAAGTGCAGAATCTTTTAGCAATGAGAATCACCAAGCACTAGCGGTTGGCTTCAGAGACACCTGATGCCAAGCGATAACACATTCTTGCCCCTGTGAGTGATCATCGCGGAGCATTTATTCCAATGGGAATTCATCGTTTGCCGCTTTATCGCCATATAAAGGGAGGTACCGGTAATAGACTTCCAATGTCATGGCGCACATTGCCGTCGAGTAAAGTCTCCCTCCGGCTTCGTCTGCGTGCCCCCCACCAGTGAAATGCCAACTGCCGGCGGTGCTTCCGTCTTTGGCTTGCGATTTGACTAGAAAATCTCGCATTTTAAGGTTCCATTTTTTCCACGTCTCACCACCGTAATGCTTCATCGCCTGGGTCGCGTAATAGTTGTAGTACATGTTACACGAGTTCCCGATCGAAGGGCCTTTGTTGGCCATCGCTGAAATACCATCTTCAAGACCTGGATGTCCTTTTTTCCATCCCATGTACATTCGGCACAAAATTCCGACGGCGGTCCTTGCATCGGCCGGTTTGCCCGATGGCGGAGCCATGTAACCATAGAATGCGCCGTAATTGGTCGAAACCGCGTCGAGAAATTTTTCAGCCCTCACGTAAGTTCTGGGATTGATATTGAGCCCAGTGATTTTGCCGCTTTTCAATGCCATCAGTTGCCATCCAACGACTGACGTGTCACCAGGTTGATTCGGTTGGTATCGCCATCCACCTCCGATCGGATCTTGTGCATCCTCGATAAACCAAAGCGTTCCTTGGGCATAAGGAGCCAAGACGGGATCTTTCGTCATCGCGTAAGCTTCTCCGAAAAGAATAGCGACCAGACCATGGGAATACATCGTTCCACCCGGTTCCAGATAGCTGATTCCACGTCCCCGTCGTTTGGCTCGTTTCATCAGGAATTCAAGCCCGCGAAATACGACGTCTTTATATTCACCTGTTTCGTGCGTGTGGCCACTTCCCAAAAAAGGAAGCAACGCAATGGCTGTGGCTCCGCTTAATGCTTCGGACTTGTTACCTGGGTCTCCGCAGTTACAAACTTGTTGGCATGGATTGTCATTGCGGCGAATTCGATTTCCTCGTTTATGGTCAAAACACCATCCACCATTTTCCAACTGGTGATTGGCCAGCCATTTTAATGCCAATGCTACGGATTCTTCGGAAGCACTATTCCCGCCATACTCCTTTAGCATCCGATCTTTGGAATTTCCCGTTCGGCTACTGGTTTCATCGGATAGAGCGGCATCACTCAATTCGCCCATAATGTCGCTTTCGAAGGCTTCTTCCATGCCCATGATATTGCCAAATTCGATTTCGGCTTCAGGAAGCGAGACTTCGGTGACTTCTGCGATGTCGGTTGGTTCCTCTTCGGTCATCTCGGTTTCAAGGATGTCCGTTTCCTCAAATTCGAGGGTGCTGAGATCCATTTCGAGATCGTCCAGCGGCGTTGCCGTTTGTTCACCAGCTTCCAAAGCTACATTGCGTGTAGCAGGAGGTGGCATGACCAGAATTGCCAGAATGATGATCACAGCGATATGGGTTAGAAAGCTGACCATCCAGCTAGGCATCACGTTGAATAGCAGAAATCGATTCCCGCTTTCATCTTCAAAATCATCATCGTCTTCTTCTTCGGCATCGACGGTTTTCGAAGTTGGTTTCCGTTTTACTTTGGGATCATCTTTTGGCCGCGACTGAGAAGGCTTGGTCATGGATTTTGGTGGGTTGGGGGAACGGAATATCCACAATTAAATATACCAGACATTTTGTGGATTTCTTGGCCTTTATCAGCCTGTTGGGGTGTTTCGTGATCACTGCAACTTCAAATTTCCGCAATACCTTAGAAACTGACTGGGGAATGTCGTGTTGTTGCGGGATAGCCGACAAGTGTAAGCTTCCAGCTTTGGCAGTCGTTTGCTGGACAGTTATGTTGGTTGTCGCAAGCAGAATCGCCCCCGGTTTCTGGTAGCCAAGTAATCGGGATCCGCCAAAATATCGAAACGAAAGAATGTCACTGGATTATCAGGAATGCACCCTGAAGATCTCCATGACCGATTTTGAAATTCAAGGACCTGCCCATTGTCTTCTATTGAAACGATCACTTCTATCGCGGCATTGAGGGCGTTGACGGCCCGAATTAAGCAAGCTGGCGGCACGATTGGATTGGTCCCAACGATGGGGGCTCTGCATGCGGGCCATTTGAGTTTGGTTGAATCATCATTGCGGGCAACTGATGAAACGATCCCGACCATTTTTGTAAATCCAACTCAGTTTGCACCTGGCGAAGATCTGGATCAATATCCCCGATCGTTGGAAAGCGATTTGGCAGCACTGGAGAAGTTGGGAGTGAAATATGTTTTCGTGCCCGACAACAGTGAAATGTATCCCGATGGGTGTACGACGAAAATTCAACCGCCGGTCGTCGCGAAAAAACTGGAAGGTGAATTTCGACCGCACCATTTTGGTGGAGTTGCAACAGTTGTTTTGAAGCTGTTGAATTTGGTGCAGCCAAACGTCGCATTTTTTGGTCAAAAAGATTTTCAGCAAGTGGCAGTGATTCAAAGGATGGTTGCCGACCTAAACGTACCGACCCGGATCGAAGTATGTCCGATCATTCGTGATGAAGATGGTTTGGCTTTCAGTTCCCGTAACGTGTATCTTTCGGATACAGAACGCAAAATCGCTTTGAGTCTTCACCGCACGCTTGATTTTGTCAAAGAAGCGATTGAGGAGGATTTGATGGATGGGTTCGAGATGATTACTGAAATGCGTCAGCGATTGATCGACGCCGGTGTCGACAGTATTGACTACGCCATCATTGCCGATCCGCAGACATTGGAAACAATGGATACGATTGAACTACCTGCCGTTGCTCTTTTGGCAGTTCATGTAGGAAAGACTCGATTGATCGATAACTGTTTGATTCAGAGTTAGCGAATCAATCTAGCAAATTGACGGTTTACGAAATTCGGGCCACGGCCTGGGAGTTTGAAATGCGGCAAACCTTATTCTATATCCCGTCTTGGATTTTTGACGGCCCGCTTTTGGTGACTTGGCTGATCGCGGGTGGAATCTATTTCGCTTACCTGTACCGTCAACATGGGAGTAATAACGAAACGTGGAGTTTTTTACCAGTCTATGGGATCGTGGCCGCGGTCATCCATTTTGTTGTGCCGGGACTGGGTATTACCGGAATCAACCCGCAGGATCCTTTTGGTCCTCAAATACCAATGGGACTGGCTGTGCGCGGTTATGGTCTGTTTTTGATGTTGGGCATCCTTAGTGGTGTCGGCGTTACGCTGGCCCGTTGTCGCAAAATTGGAGTTTCGCCCGATCAAGTGATCAACCTTGGGTTTTGGATGATGTTGGCCGGAATCGTCGGGGCTCGCGCATTTTATGTGATTCAAAAACCGGAAGAGTTTTTTGAAAAGGGTACCAACGGTTTTGCAACGCTGACCAATATCGTAAACATGACTCAAGGAGGCCTAGTCGTTTATGGAAGTCTGATCGGCGGGTCGATAGCGGCTGTGCTATTTTTAAGATCTCAAAAGTTGTCATTCTTGAAAGTTGCCGACCTAATTGCACCGGGGATGGTGTTGGGTTTGGCACTGGGGCGAATCGGTTGTTTGATGAACGGATGTTGTTATGGCGGAGTCTGCGACATCGAACTTCCAACATTACGATTCCCTGCCGGTTCCGCACCCTACATGCAGCAACTCTATCGAGGAGATTTGTTTGGGATTCAAACTGAGTTGGTCACAGAAGGCGACGAGTCCTATCAAAAAGTAACCGCAGTTGAGCCCGGTTCTTTGGGTGCTAGATCGGGCGTTGTCGCCGGAGATTTCATCGCATTCCAATTCCCCGAAAGTGAAGTTATTCGATTTGTTAAATCGTCGGACAATCCGACGTCACCAGAATTGAAAGGAAAAAAAGACGGGATGATTGTGACCGACCGACTCGGTAGCGTGCCCGTGGATTTGCCAGAACGATCAAGACCCACCCACCCAACTCAGGTTTACAGTTCGGTGAACGCGTTTTTGTTGTTTTTGACACTCTGGTTTCTTTGGACAGTGCGAAAAAGGGATGGACAGGTATTTGGTTTAATGCTGATCCTCTATTCGATTAGTCGATTTTTAATTGAGATTATTCGAAAAGATGAGACGGGACAATTTGGAACGGAATTAACCATTTCTCAATGGGTCAGCATTTTTACGATCCTGGTTGGGTTTTTGATTTTCGCAGTAGGAATGACTCGGTCTGGCAAGGCGACGACT
>JBCCSJ010000006.1:0-46682 GCA_039200505.1 Planctomycetota bacterium
AAAGGTATTCGCCAAACAAACCGAATTTGAGCGTTGGTGCCACCTGGAATTCGTCGTTGGCAGGCAGCATCGAATAGATCATTCCATTTCGCGTTTCCTGAGCATCAATGAAGAAGTCATCGACGAATTGATCGTTGAGAGTTTCGACGATCAAAGGCAATTTTTCCGTCATTTTTTCTGGATCGGCAACTTTGACATAGCTAACTGCACCGCCCGCGGGATTGAACATCGATATCTTCTGATAGGCGACCATGAGGCCGTCAGCCATTTCGATGACGTCAGCTTCAAAATCCATGCCAACGTTGTTTTTGAAATCATTGGCAAACGAATCCATCTCTTTCTGAAAGCTCGGAATCTTTTCAGCGGCTGCCCAGGCACCTTTGAGATCGAATTTGCCGGCGAGCATCAAATCGATCGACTCGGGAATCGCATTCAACTCTTCTGTCGTGACTGGAGTTGCGTTGAGTGCTTTCAAAAACGGGTTTTTAGAATCAGCTGGGCAATCCAGCGACACACGGACCATGGAATCGTCTCCTTTGAATCCGAATACGCCAGAGAGTTTTTGAAAATCATCCAGGTAGAATTCTTTGACAGTGTCTTCGTCCCCCGCTTTTTTGATCCAGTCGCCAATCGACACAAAGAAAACACCGCACACTCGATCCAGCGGCATTTGCTGACTTAGTTTCTGGTACCACTGCGGCGGACCGACCGTCTTCTGATTCAGACCCTTCAACATCTCTTCGGCATCGCCCACACCGTTGTCACCGGTCGCCAACAGAAAATACTTATCCGTCAGCGCGAACTCAAACTTCTGATCAGTCGAACGATCTTCTACGACAAAGACTTCCATGCCGTTGACATCAAACTTTTCCAAACCAGCTATGTCCATCGATTTAAATTTTTCCATGAGTTGCTGTGCCAGTTTTTGATTCTCAGCCAACTCAACCACAAATCGAAAGTTTGGCGATTCAAAATTAAGCTCGTTGCTGTAAATCGCCCACGGAGAGGATGAAGCGATTTTAGCAATCCCGAACGTCAATTCCTCTTGCCCTTCGAGATCGGAAAACTCCACATTCCCTTTTGCTAATTCAGTCAGTTGCCCATACAGATCCTGAATTTCCTCCTGCGCCAACCAACGTTCAAACGCCGTTCCATCGGGGTCCAGTTTGATATTGCCTGCGAACCCAAAAAATGAATCACACTCAGCGGGTGCAAGTTTTGCCAATGGGTCCGAATTTTCTTGAGCCAGACACGAAATCGAATCTACCCCAACCAACAAGATTGCCAAAATAGAACAGAACGAAATAAAACGCATGGATACTCCCGAGTGATTTTGAATGAATCCTGGCAACGAGTTTGTCAGTTTGGTTAGCCCAGCAATCCCCCCACGATTCACATTTCTTTTGCTAAGAACTGCTCTTGCGCGCACTTCCGATCAAGCTAGAAAGTGTTAAGAAAAGCAATCGCCAACCGTTTGATGGCTTTTAATTTAAGGCATCCCGTTTGCTTTTCAAGCTTTGGCAAAAAGCCCAGCAGATTCATGGCAGCATGCTCAGGCTTGCAAATCTCAAATGCTAATTGGAATCAAACATTTCGGGGTAAATTACCAATTCAATTCTACGATTTGGACTGACACCGGCCGATGCGTTTTGAGAATACTTCGGTCGGTTGTTGGCCATCGCCATCGTGAATATCTGCTTTCGCGGCAAACCCAGGCGAACTAATTCGTCGTAGACCGCCAACGCTTGAGTGGCCGTAAATTGTTGAAGAGTTGTCGTAGGAGGACTGAGCGGCGTATTATCCCAATGCGCTTCAATCCCAATGATTTGCCGGGGGAAACTGGTGCGAATGGTAGTTACAACACTTTGTAAAAGTGGCTGTTGGGAGGGCTGGATTTGATAGGTGCTGGGGACAAATAGACGATCGGTCGGAACTTCGATGCGAATCACATCGCCGTCCATTCTCGCTTCAGCACCACTGATTCGAATTCCAGCAAAACGTCCCATCAACGAGTTGTTCGCTCGCAGCGTCGCCGCCCCGGCAAAACCTGTGGGAGTGGTGCCATTAAATCCTATCAATTGACCGGTGCCAGGATTTCGAGAATTGGCAGCAAGTCTTTGGTTCTGACTTTGGAGGGCAGCCAATTGCTGAACAGCCGCCTGTTTGGCTGCTTCTGCCTGCTGAACTCGGCCAGTCATATCGGATAATTCTTGTCGCAATGTCGAATTGTACTGGTTTGCCAATTGAAGCTTTTGTTGGAAACCAGCAAGCTCAGTGTTCAACAACTGGTTGTCTGAATCGAATGCGGTTAACTTTTGATTCATGCCCTGAAGTTGGTTGTTGATGCTCGAATATCGTTGCTGTAAACCGTTGCCAGTTTCGGGGAAATCAAGATCCTGCCCCAAATAAGATCGTTGAGTCGGTTGTTGTTGGGGGCCCGAAAGCCGATCAAACAACCCGGCAAACAGTCGGGGACGAGAACCCTGGCGAGTAGAAACGGGTTGTTGGCATCCAAACGAAAGACACAAACTTACGACCATCAAGCCGGACAACAACCGATAGCGATTCCGATGCATGGCAATATTGAATTGAGGCTTTCCTTGCATGACAAGATCCATCTTGGGGGACAAAATGGGTAAAGTGACGCGGAACGATAGCAATGCGTGCAATTCGGGTAAAGCCTAAGGTCTTCCCTCACGAGCCTCGCAGCTAGCAATCCACGGGTTTTAAGCGACTCAATAACCGACCCCGATGAAAAATTTGCCCCAAGTACGTCCCGCTTGCCGAGCGGGACACCACCGCGGATCAACAATTCACGCCGACCATCAACCCGTTTCGAACGACTCAAACATCGAATCTTGAAGAATTTGATTTCCGACAGATGGGGAACGCTTTTGACGTTTTGTTAACAATCGTTTAATTCCGTGTTCAAGAACTGACAACCCACCTTAAGTACGCTATCGTAAAAGAAGGGTGCGGTTTAACGATTGGAAACAAACATTCAGTTCCAGTCGCCCTTATTTTGATTATTAATCATCCTTCTCCCTTTTCGAACTTATCCAATCTAAGGCATCGTCATGGCGAATATCGTTGCAGTTCTTTGGCACCTAAACACATATACTTCCGCCTCAACGCCCAAGACTTTGATTGAAAATCAATTGTATTCGGACATTAAAAACGACCTGACTTTCAATACGAATTTCTATAATTGGTGCGCTGTTAACAGCTTGACTCCCCAGGATGGGTTCGACGAACTTGTCAATGTTCGATTTGAAAAACGCAACCAGCGTAATCCATTCACCAATTTGAATTCAGCACAACGGCTGAATGAGTTAGAGACGGCCGTTGCAACTGCAAGAAAATGGGCGTCGGAAACGGTTGGCACTCCCGATCTTGTCTTCGTGGCTCCCGAATATCTTTTCGCCAAAGACGGGTACCGACACCTTCTTGATGCTGGCGAAATCGACACGATCAAAGCCCGATTAAAATCGATCAGCAAAAATAACCCTCAGACTTTGATGTTCCCCGGCACCATTGCGTTTCGGCAATCGATGAATAACCGATCCGTCAAATCTCGAGTGCAACTTTTTGAGGACATGAACTTTTGGAAGAAAAACGAAACAGGGTTCAAAGCAGACTGGGTTGACGAACAAAACAAAAATAAAATCGCCAAGATTGCGATGCGTGGTCCCAACTTTGAAATTGCTCAAAACAAATCGTTTGCCTTTTTGAACGGAAGACAACTGCTGGACTACACGAAACGAGGAGACTTCCACGAAGTCACGGCCCAGGACGATACGGGGCAAGAAGCCTACGTGCCTGGCACCAGCAGTGGGACTCTGCAAGCATTCGGCAAATCATTCGGGACCGAGATCTGCCTGGATCACAACATGGGTTATGCGAGCACAGCAGGGAAACAACCCGACATTCATGTCATCATGTCGGCTGCCGTTAAACCGGACGCGGCCAATGAAAATACCGTGGGAAAGACACCCAACAAAGTCGGATTTGTCATTCACGCCAGCTGCGAAAAAGACTTTACCAGTGCCGTCAAATGGAACGGAGGAGTCCGAACAGTCCTCAATCCTAGTTGGGAATCGAGCACCGGATTCCAAGGGTCGCTGCTTGGATACAAACTGAGTTTTAGCTCAGCCACCCAAAACATGGGCCCGACCGGGCCCGCCGGGAATGTCAAAGATATGATTGCCAAGTTCAGTCCGTAAGCTTCATCGATAGTAGTCACAAGACATTTATTTACCGGCTTGCTTCGTGGATTACTCACGAAAATCAAATTTTCAGTGACGCAAGCCGGTTACTTGATTCATGGCAAGTTCTTAGACAATTTTCGGTGTCCAACTTAGGATGGCTTAGTCCGTAATTGACCAAGTCCATCAAGCTGTGTCTGATCTCAGACAAAACTTTCTCTACACGGTGGCTTTGTTCTCGGAACCGACGGCTGATCCATCCTCGGTGGGCAAGACCAACGGCAATAACTCACTCGAAAGCTGCGAGCCTAAGTTGCCACTTACAACCGGTGTCCCGAGGGCTTTGGAACGCTCGGGAAAACTGCGGATCACCCTATCGGGATAATCGCCGTAAAACCTTTTAATCCAAAATCGTTTTTTGGACTCGGGTAAAAAAGGCTCCCAGCCACGCCGGACCATGAATCGGTCGGTCAACTTCGGCGTGCTCAGTTCAGCGATAATCGCATCCGACTTTTTGATGTAAGCAACTCGCTGCAGCGTTTCCAAAACCGAATAAAATGTCTTCAAACGCGTCCCCGGACTGGACTCAACATACGACAAAGACAAGTAATTTCGGTGAAACAAGGGCTGGTTATAAAACAGCCGACAATTGTCACGATTTCGCGTCACTGAATTCCATTGACTTAACCAGTTAGCTTCGACGATCGATCCAAATTTCGGAAACGGTCTTAGCTGAATTCTTTGGAAGTTTCCGTTTTCAGCCTCGATCACGCCGTAGGCACGTCGCCGAATCAAGTTTTGGGATTCCGCCAAATTTTTAACGGTTCTAAAAAAAGGTTTCACGCTGCTTCCTCCGCAAAGTCCCCTCGAAGCCATGACCAACAAAACAGCATGACCGCCATCATCACGAGGCAAAACAACAAGATCGCAATCAGCCAGGGACCAAGACGGAAGACTCCAAATGACGTACGCTGCCAAATCTCGTTCCAGCACCAGACCGTCACTACCGCTCCACCACAAAGATATGGCCCAAACGGAAACGCTTTATTGCCTGTGATCAAAAACTGCAGGATGACCGCCAGGCAGGCCAGAAAGATTCCGATAACAAATGCAACCAAGGTCGCCTGCCAACCCAAGAATGCTCCAATCATTGCCATCAAGGTGACGTCACCAAACCCCATGGCTTCTTTCTGCATGGCGAACGTTCCTACAATTCGGATACCCCAAACCATGCACATCCCGAAGGCCAGTCCCGCCAAAGCTCCAAACAGACTTTCCCACTGAACCGGTGAAATCAACGACCATGCTGTTGATATCGCAATCGTCCCGGCGGTAAGAATGGCAATCAGCGTCGCGGTAAAAATTGGAAATTTTCGAGACTGAATCCTCATTGAAGATTTTGTTTTTCGCTTAGGGCGGATGGAATAAGCCCAACTAAATCGAAACGATTTTCGTAACCCCACATAAAATGGAGAAAGCTTAGGCCAGAGTGCAAAAACCCAAAACACGAAAATTCCCAATGCAATCGCCAGCCCTGGTATCCCAAGATGAATACCACTTATATTATCTAGTTTGTTAGGTGACTGAAAGTGAATCGATTCGATCGTTGGCACTTTGGCCAAGCCCGCCACGACAACCGGCAGGCGGTAACTGGGCGCGACAGCGGCGACTATCAATGCGAATAGGGTTCCAGTGACCGTCACCTGGTCTGGAATCGTTTTCTCATCAAAATCAATAAAAGTCCCAATCGCCATCAGGGCCAGCATCACTGCGTATACCCAAAACCAAATCTCCGCCATCCAAGCTATCGGAGCAACACCCTCAGTTAGGCCTCCCCCTGACAGCCACAAGTAAAGCCAAGGGAACAAGCAAGCCAGTCCTATTTCGATGATCATTGGCCGAACCCAAAACCAACGACCCCATTTGGAAATCAGAATCGGATCGCGACGAAACAACCACCCAACGACTGGAATTCGAGACAGCAAACTCGGCTGTGGTTCATCTTTTGCATGTTCCATCCAGGGACTGATCCGTCGGTCTTCCCAAGCCCAACGACAAACCGCCCAATTCACAAAGCCACCGGACACAGCACCCAACAGCATCAGAAAAATCAGGCTCAGAAAAGTGGGGAGTGTAGCAAGCAAAACCTGTCCCAAATAGAAACATTGTCAATCTACCTATCGACGCTCTGCCACCATTGAACGATAGCCTCGCCGCATTGTTCGGGCGTCATCCTGGCAACATCAATCGTGTAATCAGCACAAGCCTCATAAATGGGCGCTCGGCGAGCAAGAATCTGTTGCACTTCCTCAATTCCACCCACGTCTGTCAAATCAGGACGTCGATCGCCCGTCGCCGGATCCGTTTGCATTCTTTGCCAAAGGACGTCTGCCGGGGCCGACAGATAAACGACTTTTCCAGATTCACGGATCGGTTTCCGATTCGCCACCTGAATTGGGGCACCACCCCCCAACGAAATCACCCAGCCTTGTAAACGTGCCATTTCCTGGATGACTTGCGATTCCAATTTTCGAAACTCGGATTCGCCATGCTGATCAAAGATTTTAGCAATCGTCATCCCGGCTAATGATTCAATTCGATCGTCCGAATCCTTCCAATTGCATGCCAGCCGTTGTGCGACTTGCTGTCCAACGGTCGTCTTACCGCTTGCCCGATAACCAATCAAATAAAGATTCACGTTCCATCCTGAATTTAATACACAGCCGCACTGGTGGCTCGTTTCAATTCGTAACGCATCGTTTTTTGACTGGGAGGTTTCCCGGTGAACAACTTGAACTGCTCGGCTGCCTGCCGAACAAACATATCGACGCCCGTAATTGTCGTACAGCCAGTCTCTCGAGCCTGTTTGATAAACAACGTTTGTTCTGGATTATAAACGGTATCGAAGACAATCATCTTTTTGTCGAACCAATCTTTTTCAAAAGGGGTCTCATCCATTTTGGGAAACATTCCGACCGGAGTGCAGTTGATCAAGACCGACGTTTCATAGTTCGCTCGAACTGACCAGTCCACTGATTGGCAGTCCAGTGAACTGGCCAAATCATCCGACTTGCGGTAGTCACGAGCACAGATGGAAACCATGGCTCCATTTCGCACCAGCCCAAATGCGATCGCCCGAGCGACACCACCAGCACCCAAAATCAAAAAGCGACGATTTTCAAGTGGTTCTTCGTCGGGGAACTTCTCAGTCAAAGTCACCTTCAGGCTGTGCAATGCGGCGGTGCAGTCGGTGTTGTACCCAAACGCGTTAATGTCCCGAAATACAATCGTATTGGCAGCTCTAATCCCGGCAACGTTATCATCGAGAACATTAATCCCTTTCAGACACTTTTCCTTGTGCGGGATGGTAACGCTTAACCCCCGAATGCCAATCTCAGGACAAATGGAAAGGAATTCCAACAGATATTGGGCCGGTACGCGAAATGGCAAATAGAGCATGTCCAGTTTTTGTTCCCGAATACATGCGTTATGAATCACCGGACTAAGGCTGTGAGCGACCGGGTCAGCAATCACGCCAAGAATTTTTGTATCCGCGGTGATCTTGTCATACTGATAGTCTTCCCTCATCTGTTTGAAACTGAGTTGTCCAGGCGCGAGTTTGCGATCGTCACTGAACGTCGCGTAAGTTAGCGGTGACCCGGCCCGACCGCACAGAATTCTCGAAGGTAGCCCCATCTCGCCCATACAAAACGCCGCTGTTGGAATCTCTGAATCGCGGCACAACCGCAGCAATTTAATATTGTCGATCGGATTGTTAGCCATCGTGGCGATTTTGATGATATCGGGATCCAACTTGGTCATCCGATGATGGATCTCTTCGATATTATCCGGCGTCTCGTCGAAATTGTGGTAACTGATGATTCGTTGAGTCCGGCCATAGCGGGGAATCTGGCTGGCGATATCCATCTCGATATCCACGTAATCGACACCGTCGGCAACGGCCGCTCGAAGCAGCATTACACGGTCAGGTTCGCTTCCTTCCCACCGCCCCCCTTCACTTTTGCGACGACAGGTTGCGATGACGGGGCAGGGCCGGTCTTTGAGTAATCGTCCAAGATTGACCGCCCTCCGGATAAAGTCCAACCTCAATTCAACCAGTTGGGCACCTAATTCTGCCAGATGCTGGTGCTCGGCAATCATCATTTTGTGACGACCGCGGCCAATGCAAACACAAATCATAAGTCGGATGGTTGGTTCGGGGTGATCGCTTAGTCCGTGAGAAAGTTTGAATATCCATCTTAAGACAGGATGATTCAAAAATCGGGTATTTCGTTCCAGAAATTAAATACGTTTAAATTTCTTATCCAATTCTTCCCTCGAAAATACGAGCGAAGTAGGTCGACCGTGCGGGCAATGATGCGAATCCTGACACAATTCTCGATGCTCAAGTAACGCCGTAATCTCTTGCGGAGTCAATTTATCCCCCGCTTTGACCGCGGCTTTACAAGAAATCATGTGTAACAATTCATCAACTAAGTCTCTCTGATCCACCGCACCGGTCCCCGACATCAGCTGGTCAACGACTCCGCGAAGCATTTCGGCAGGATTATGATTGGCCAGCATCGCCGGATAAGCCGAAACCAGCACCGTATCCCCGCCGAATGGTTCGACCAGAATCCCAATCTGTTCCAGCAATTCTGCCTTGTCCAAAACCGCGGCTGCTTCAGCCGGAGGCAACGATACCGGTTCAGGCACCAGTAGCCGCTGCGATTCCAATTTACCAGCCAGAACTTTTTCGCGTATCTGTTCATAAATGATTCGTTCGTGCAAGGCATGCTGATCGATGATCACCATCCCTTCTTCTGATTCTGTAATCAAATATGTGTTATGAACCTGGAGCGCCAAAGTCCGCAGTGAAGGATCTTGTGCGATCCTTGAATCCGCCGCCGAGGAATCGCCATGAGCCGGATGGCCATTCGGCAAAGCATCTTGATTCCAATCATTTGTTGGGACATCAACATGAGAGCGATTGAATCGCGAACTATCTGGCAAAAAACGATCGTCGATTCCTACCGAACCATGATTGCTGGCAAAGGAACCGGTTCCCGGCAATGCGGGTTGCCTCGGCGAATCGGTCCAATCTCTTATTGGAGCAGAATTCTGAAACTCAATTCGGTTTTGATTTTCAACAGGGGAAGGTGCAACAGCAGTGACCACGGCATCACTGGTAGGGAATGGCTTGAAGGGCTCTACTGATCGCCGGCCCAACTGCCCCTTTGCCGTGAGATCGGTTGTTAAAAATCGGTTCCGAATCGTACCTAGCAACTGGCTGTAGATCTGCCCACTGTTTTGGAAGCGTACTTCCAGTTTGGCCGGATGCACATTCACGTCTACCGAATCAAACGGCATATCCAGCTTCAAAAAGCAAACCGGATAACGGCCTCCCATCAATAGCCCTCGATAAGCCTCGGTGAGTGCGTGCTGAAGCGAGCGGTCGCGGATATATCTACCATTAAGAAACAAATATTGCATCCGGTTGTTCGCGCGACTAATTGACGGATCCACGACGAATCCGCTAACGGTAATCGATTCGTGTGAATTGGTAACTCCGATTAAATTGTTTGAGATCTCAGGTCCAAAAAACGCATCGATCCGTTCTCGCCATGAATCGGTTGCGGGCAAGTTATGAACTTCTTTTCCGTTATGCACCATGGTCATCTTGATTTCTGGATGAGCCAACGCGACTCGAGTGAACGCTTCAGCGATATGCCCTCGTTCGGTCTGCGGCGTCCTCATGAACTTTTGACGTACCGGCGTGTTATAAAATAGCTGGCGGACATCGATGGACGTTCCTATCGGGCATCCACAAGGTTGTGGCGGTTCGCGATGTCCGCCATTGACGATCAACTCAAACCCGCAATCTTGATCTGCCGTTCGCGATCGGATCGTTGTTTGCGAGACTTCGGCGATAGAAGCCAAAGCTTCGCCACGAAAACCAAAGGTTCCGACCTGAAATAGATCATCAGCGTCCACGATTTTGCTGGTCGCGTGACTGGTAACCGCCAAATTCAATTGATCTTCGGGAATACCAGAGCCGTCGTCGGTTACCCTCATTCGATCGATACCGCCGTTTTCGATCGCCAGCTCGATTTGACTGGCTCCAGCGTCGACCGAATTCTCCAACAACTCCTTGACAACGCTTGCTGGCCTTTCGATGACTTCACCGGCCGCAATCTTATTAATCACGCTGGTGGACAATTGCCGAATCGGATTCAATTTCACTTCAGTCATAGGCTTTAAAGTTCGTATTTCTTGATCAGGCGATACAAGTTTCGTTCACTGATTCCCAAAATTTTAGCCGTCTCTTGCCGATTTCCGCTCACCAATTTTAAAGTTTGTTCAATGGCCCAACGTTCTATCTCAGTCATCGATTTACCGATCAATTCGTTGGATCCCGAATTCAATGAGTCGTTCGAATTCAATACGATATCGGGATTGGAATTAGCTACGATTTCGTCGGTATCTCCCACCAATTCTGGTGAAAGGTCATCCAGGTCCAGCATGTCATCAAGGTCCATCACGACCAGACTTTCGACCACATTTTTTAGATCACGAACGTTCCCCTTCCACGGATATTCCAACATCCAGCTTCGCATCTGGCGAGTAAAGCCTTTGATTTTACGTCCATTTTTCTTGTTCGCCATTTTTCGAAAATGGTCGGCCAATGGAAGGATGTCTTCTCGGCGCTGGGACAAAGGATCCAGATGAACCGTGACCACTTTAATTCGAAAGTAAAGATCACTTCGAAAACGCCCCTCTTCAATCTCTTTTTCCAAGTCCTTGTTGGTCGCCGCGAGCACTCGAACATTAACGGGTATCGACTTGTTATCTCCAACCCGCGTGATTTCTCGTTCTTCAAGGACTCTTAGCAGTTTGATCTGAGTCGGCATCGGCATGTCACCGATCTCGTCCAGAAACAACGTCCCGCCGTTGGCGTATTCGAATTTTCCTTGTCGATCTGAAATCGCGTCGGTAAAAGCCCCTTTCACGTGGCCAAACAATTCACTTTCAACCAGATGCTCGGCAACAGCGGCGGTATTGATCGCCACGAATGGCTTTTTTTTACGAGGGCTATTTTGGTGGATCGCCTGAGCCACCACGTCTTTTCCGGTTCCCGTTTGCCCCGTAATTAATACGCCGGCATCCGTAGGTGCAATTCGCTTGAGCCGTTCCACAACTCGCTGCATGCTGTCGCTGGCAAAAATCAAATTCTCAAACCCGTATCTTTCATCCAAGCGGGATTGAAGATGCGTGTTTTGAATTCGTAGCCGAACCGATTCGGCGGCCTTGGATACCACCGCTTGCAGACGTTTCGGAGTAATCGGTTTTTCGAGGAAGTTGAATGCTTTTTCTCGCATCGCTTCCACCGCCCGAGGGACCGTCGCATGCCCAGTGACCAGCACGACCTCGCAGTCTGGCTGGACTTCTTTCGCTTTTTTAAGAATCGCCATCCCATCGACATCGTTCATCATCAAATCGGTGACAACGATTTCATAGGTGTTCTCATCAAGCATTTTTGCACCCTCCGGACCGGAAGTGGCAAATTGCGTTTCGAGTCCAATCCGCTCTAAACTTTCGTTCATCGCACGAGCGTGGTCCTTATCGTTATCGACAAGCAAAACTCGAACAGGAAAGGAGGGCGTTTTTTCAGTATCGTCTGACATATTGTCATCATACCGAATCCCTGTGGTTTCGATAGGTCTTCCCGCGATGATTAACGAGCTGAAGAAAGATTGAAGTAGTCTAATTTACCAAAATTGAATTTATTCAAACTGCCGTTTTCGGCCAGTATGGGATGCTGATTCGACTCCCTCACTTTTTCCGTCACGAATATTTCCTTTTGGATTAGGAAACCAGTGGGAAGACACGATGCAAAGGGCACTCGAAATCATGATTAACAATGCAACCACATAACAGACGTATGCTAGAAAACGAAATTGTGAAGGCGGAAGAGAGACAGCAATCCACTGCATGATACCCATCACCCCACTTGCGACTAACAACCCAATTATTCCCGTCCAGTGAACCTTCCGAGCGGTCCAAAATTTGGAAAAATCATCATCGCCTATTTTTTCAATTGCGGCAGAGTCTGGGCTCTGAAAAGGAGTGGGGGTTTGGTCTGACATTCCAGTTTACTCCGACAAACCTTGTTTTTACCTTGCCTGTTTAAATCGACGTCTGATGATTCGTTCCTGATTGATTGGCGAATTGAATGGCAGACTCCAGAGCGGATCGAGCTTGAGGGCTATTTTTCCAGCAAGAACTACCAAGCATATCCGAAACAGCTTTGGCTATCTCGACTGCTGAATAATCTTTAAGCTGATCGAGCGAAGAGATCCCAATCTGTTCCAAGCGATCCAGAACGGTGGGACCGACCCCTTTCAAGAGTAAAAGGGACTTACGTTCTTGAACAGAAAAAGGCATTTCAAAATCCCGTCAAATTTTAGTCTGGAAGTTTAGAATCCGCGATCTTTTTGGATGTCGCTGAAACCTCGAAGCTGGTAACCAACTCCAGCTTCGTCACACACTCGGCAGAGAGCCCGCAAGGCAACGCCGAATCCATCCGGACCGCTGAAACCACCGAATTGACCGCCACCTTTGACGTGGGGTTCTAGATCCAAAAACACTCCCGGGCAACCTCGTTGGGTCATCCGTTGATTCAATTCCGGCAAGAACTCGACTAAGTCTTTCAGGATCGCCAAGTGACCCGACTCACCAATGTCAGCGGGCACGAAATGCTTTAACGCTTCCTCATCCACGTGGTCTACTTTTTGCCCCGAATTCGGATTCAAAAAGTCTTTGATATGAAGCCACCCTAGTCCCGGCTTCATCAACTGGTACTGTTGAAACACTTCTTCGGTTGAGTATCCCATGGTTACCAGATTGCCACCGTCAAAAATCAAAACTAACGAGTCCAACTGAATCGCTTTGTGCATCCGAGCCAATAGTTCGCCGGTCTGCCCGACGAGATTCGCTTCGACTTCCAGCCCGTAGGTCAGCCCATGCTGATTGCAGACTTCTGCAATTTTTGCCACTTGATCGGTCGCTTGTGTAAAGTGCTGTTCGAGATCCGATCCGCGTGGATGATAAAACGAAAAACCACGAATCAGTTTTGTGCCGAGTTGATTCGCTAACTCGCACGCACGAGGCACATCTTCGCGGATGTAATCCTCAAAAGGCCGATATCCGGTGGTGGTCCCATCGTCGACATCGCATAATTTGACTTTACCGATAGGCGACCCGAGCGAAGAAACGGTGAGCCCGTATTCATCCATTTTGGCCCGAACCGTTTCTAGTTCTTTCGGGTCCAACTGCATGGCGTTTTTGACACCATTCCCTGCGTCGATAAAGCGGATCGAGAAATAACGAAGGCCTAAAGCTGCGAAGGAAGAAAACTGTTGATCGATCGTTTTCTGGTTGGCCGCTTCGTCAGCAAATCCAGAGAGCAAGACAGAGGGTGAATTCATCGGAGGCCCCACACGGAAAAAAAATACCACGCGACAGTTTAACGAATGGATCGGTCAGATTTCACCTCTTTCCATTTTTAAAAAACCGGCATGTCAAAGAGAACCGATTAGTCGGGAAAAAACGAATTTGTGGAACACAGAAAGAGTCAAGTCTTGCCAGGTTTTCACAGGTTTTCACCGAAACAGGAATTACTGGTTGCGGACCCGAAAGATGTAGGATATTCTTTTGGATCTGAAAAATTCATGGCGCTGTAGCTCAATTGGTTAGAGTACCGGACTGTCGATCCGGTGGTTGCGGGTTCGAGTCCCGTCAGCGTCGCTTTACAAAGCCCTGTTTTTCAAGCGAAAACAGGGCTTTTCTTGTCTTTACGTTTCTTCCGCGTAGCATTGAGTCACAGAACTCGGTCACAGAATGGAAGAGATAATCATGGGGCGCCCTCCAAAACAGTGCTATTGGACGCAGTAAGAAATTTTGTGCGTCGCACTTGATGGCAAACGAATCCGCCTCTCAAAAGACAAAGATGAGGCCTTCGATAAGTTCTATAAATTGATGGCCAACCGGCTGGAACCATTCACTTCAGAGTCATTGGTCGTCGTCACGGACGAACTGCTGGAATGGAACCGTAAGAACCGTTCCGCTACTACCACGAGCACCTGTCGCAGTTCACCGATTAGCCAACCTGTTGTAATCCACATCGTGTTTTCAGTTCCGCCATTCATCGTTGTCTGATTTGGTAAACGAGATTCCAGGTGACTTGATTGATACCTCCGGTCTCAAATCTGATCTTGAAGACTTCGTAATCCGTTCTTTAATCCCTCTGTTAATTGTTTTTAAGATGGAAATCCAATTGGCACCCGACTTGCTTTTTCGTAACTCAAGAAGGGAAAAAAGACTGGCTCGTATTAAGGCAATAATTTGACTCGAAACGCGAACAAGGTAACCAGCAATCCAATCAACGAATTTCAAGGATCGTTAATGCAAACACACCAGCCCAGCTACCGAGGTCTCTTACACACACTTCAAGTTTTTACCTTCTTGGCATTTGTCCTCGCTTGGTTCTACCCGCTGTTCGCGTGGGTGTTTACCGCTCCGTTAGTCCTTGCAGTAATCTGGGGGCTTGAGCGAACGTACAAGAAAATCGGTTTGGAAAACATTCGCGCTCACCTGCTTTTTTTGGCCAGTGCGGTGCCATCGATCATCACCCTTTGCATTGTTCGAATCGGTTACTCAATCGCTTCATTTTTCTAGGCCAAGAGTCATATCCCAATTAACACCACCAACGGTTTGCAGGAGTTGAGAATGAATCAAATCGAATCAAAAGAAGTCGAGTTGTGGACGGGTCACACGTCGCAATTGGTCAATATGAAACTTATCCTCGGGGCCATTTTCGGTTTCTGGCTGGTCTTCCCAGCTGTGGCTGCAATTAAAGCGGCTGGCGAGTTGTGGTTTCACGAACATGTCTTGACGTCAGATCGCCTGCTGGAACGAATTGGCTTCTTCGAGCGAGAAGACCACGAGATGGAGCTTTACAAGATCATGGACGTAGGGTCGAAGGCGAACTTCTTTCAGCAACTAATTGGTGTGGGGGACGTGCACATCCAATCAAAAGATCCTGGCCATGAGAACCATGTCTTGCGGTCAGTTCACAACTACCGCGATGTGGCAAACTTAATCCGCCATGCCGCGGAGCAAGCAAAACAAAACTATACGGGGCCGGAACGGCTTATTGGCTAATTCTTAGTCGGAATCAACAAACGAAAGGCTTGGTACATTGATCACGACAACATTTGTCAAATCGGAGAAGGAAAGTGTCACCTACGAATTTGACGTTGGCCAAACAGTGTTCGCAGAAGTTGCGAATCGACTTACGCCAGCCGAAGTGTTCATGCGAGCATTCTGGGGAACTGAGTCGGCGTGCCTGATAAGTCGCGAGATTGAAATCGACTCGGTCAAAGAGGCCTGGATTGTTATCACCTTCTGTGCCGAAAGCAAAGAAGAATCTGAACGAGTTCGATGGTGCTTCGAAAGAATCGCGGTCCAGCTTTGTGAAGACCAGGAATTTGAAAGGAGTTGATTTAAGTTTGCGCTTCCAAGCAGGTAAAAGTGATCGCTTGAAATTAGGCAGAAAACTAAGGCAGAAATGACATGAACGCCCTGAAAAAGATACAATTTGAAAAGCTTGAAGAGTTGATTGCCCAATTCGAAAACGGCGAGTCAGTGCCTAGCATGTGGTATGTCGATCACGAAGGCGTGCCGCTCTGGGCTCAAGACCCTCTACCATTTTGTTTGATCGCCGCCGGCATGACGGTGCAGCCTAAACCGGACCGTCCCGAGTATCGCATCGCTGACTTCGAGGATCACCCGAACCGTGACATCACCATCGTCCGGATCATCCAAGTTGCCAGTGAGGCGGATCGCGTGTACATGAAAGAGTTTGAGGCCGAAGCTGTCAAGGACTCGTTGCCGACGGAAGCCGGAGCGGATCTAGCAGATTCGTTTGATCCGAGCGTCCGTTCAGGTGGATCTGGAATCGTTGCTGGAACGACAGCAACTAATTCGGCAGCTGATGAACAACCCAAGGGCACGCTCAAGAAGACTTGGCTGAAGCTGCTTGGTTACATTCGTAAAAACAGTTCCTAGTTCTTCACGAAGGAGATCAATTGATCCTCATTCACAGCGAAGTCATTTCAATCTTACTTATCACCGTGTTTGTCGTCATTGTCATGGCGGTCGCCTGGGTGGGGTTCTGGTACTTGCTAGATTTGTACATTGGCACAAAACATGTCGGGCCTGTAGCCGCTGTTGGACTGCTCGTGGTGGCCGCCGCCGCAGTCGCTTGGTTCTGTTGGACTAACGAAGCAAGAAATGATCGCCTCGGACTAGTTCCAAGCATGAGAAGTTTCATTGTCGCCTACCGGGAAGACTCTATTTCAGCTGTGGAGAGATACTCACTGAGAACCAACGAGCTCAGCTCCGTCTTGTGGCGGCAGTTCATGTCTGAATTCGAGGACGGCGCGACGGTCAAAGACATTGACTTGTTGACATGCACTAACCCTCGCGAAGACATTCGTGACATTACCCACATCTATGCCGTCCAGTACACGCACGGCGGGGAGAAGCGTTTTATGCTGTTTGCGCGACACGACAAAAGTGGTGGGCTCTTCGTGCCACCATCACGACTTCACGAGCGTTTTGTCGAAGAAGAAATCGCAAGCTACGAGCATGCAGGGTGGAAGCATGTTCGATAAATTCAGAAAGACTATTAGCTGGTTAAGCCAGATCATTGATTGGCATTTCATTCGGTTCGAGCTCTTTTGGACGTTCGTGATTGCCGTGGTCGTTGGTGCTGTTCCTTCAATTCTGTTTTTGATAATTCTGCTAAGCTTTACCGATCTAGGTTGGATCGACGCCTGCGCGAGCTCCTTCATCTTCGCTACGATGGGAATCGCGTTTTGCTTTTGTGCGGGGGCAGCCATTTTGAGCAACGAACATCCGCTTAAAAAGCTGGGATACTTGATACTGACTGTAGGATTTTTGTTCGGTGGCATGTTTCCAATTCCCGATATTATCTACGGATGCAGCCATGGTTCGGAATTTGTTGGAAAGACAGGACTTACCTTGGTCTGCATTGGATACATCGAATTGGCATTCGTTGATATTGTTCGCTGGTATTCCGATGCAAGGAGAACACCTTAGCAACCACGGCTTTCCAGACAACCAAACAGTTAGAATGAAGCTTAATTTCAATTAATGGACCGCAATGCTTCCGCAAATGCGGAAGTTGAGTACTGGCCAGAGTCTTTATTTCAATGCAGATATATGTAAACGGATTCATTTCAGGCACCGCGATCGCCCTGCTGGCGTTGGCGTTTCAGTGCGTTTACTTGCCAACCCGAGTCTTTTTCATCGGGATGGCAGGGATATACGCCATGGTTCCGTTCGTTGCATGGGCGGTACTACAAGCTGGTGGTGGAGCGTGGTTGGCGGTGCCAGCGGCTTTGATCGTCGGTGTGGTCGCCAGTTTGATTTGCGAGTGGCTGATTCACTTGCCAATGGAAAAGAAAAAAGCCTCGCCTGCGGCTCACTTGATCGCGTCACTTGGTGCGTCGATCGTCCTCGTGCAAATCACTGCGATGATTTGGGGAAACGATACAAAGTCCCTACGCACTGGACTTGATTCTGTCAGCAATATTGGTCCGGTCATCGTCACCGGAGCCCAATGGGTCACGCTTGCGGTCGGCGTTGGACTCGCCGCTGTCTTTTGGTTCGTGCTAATGAAGTCCGATTTGGGACTACGGCTACGGGCACTCGCCGACAACCCGACCCAATTTGCCCTATTCGGATACAACATTCATTTGTACCGAACCTTTGCCTTCGCTGTTGGGGGAACATTGGCAGCCGCAGCCGCCTTGGTGACGGCCTATGACGTCGGTTTTGATCCACACACTGGTTTGCACGCAGTCTTACTGGCGGTTGTCGCGGTGATCATCGGTGGGCGAGGTTCGTTCGTCGGACCCGTAGTAGGTGGATTGTTGTTGGGCGTGATCCGGGCCCAAGTCGTCTGGCATGCCTCAGCTCGATGGCAAGAAGCGGTTACGTTCGCACTGCTGGCTATTGTCCTGCTGCTGATACCACATGGGTTGCTCGGTCAGAAAACACGTTTGGAGGCAACCGAATGAACTATCTGCTACACCTTTTGATCTATTTTGATATCTACCTGATCGTCGCACTTAGCCTGAACCTGATTGTTGGCTACACCGGTTTACTCTCACTTGCCCACGCGGCGTTTTACGCGATTGGTGGCTACGCCTATGCCTTGCTGGCAGTCAACCTTGGATGGGGATTCCTGCCTGCGGTGGCCGTTGGCGCGACCGTGTGTGCGTTACTTAGTTTGATGGTCTCTCTGCCAGCGTGGCGATTGCGAGGCGATTTTTTTGTTTTGGCCACCCTAGCAGTGCAAGCCTTGGTTTACAGTGCGATCTACAACTGGAACAGTACCGATGCGGAACTGGGTACAATTCGAAACCTGACCAATGGCCCCTTCGGGATCACTGGAATTCCGCGTCCGAGCATTTTGGGTTGGCAAATTTCCGGGCAATTAGGCTACGCGATATTCGCAACTGTGATTGCCGGGATCGCGGCTTTGGCTGTTTGGCGGCTGTCCTCATCACCGTGGGGGCGCTTGTTGAAGGCGGTGCGTGACGACGAACTAGCAGCAGCAGGATTGGGCAAAAACGTTCGGATGATCAAATTGCAAGTTGTTGCCATTGGCAGCGGACTGGTGGCGATCGCCGGCGCCCTCTATGCCGGTCACGTTCGCTATCTCGATCCGTCTTCTGCCAGCTTGGACGAGTCGATTTTGATGCTTAGCATGGTGATCGTTGGCGGATTAGGGAACTTTCGGGGCCCGATCGTCGGCGCTGCCGTGTTGATCCTTTTGCCTGAGGGCCTCCGTTTCCTCGCATTGCCGGATGCGATCGCTGCCAACATGCGATTGTTGATCTACGGGATGTTGCTGATCTTGATGATGCAGTTCCGCCCTCAGGGGATCGCGGGAGAGTACCGAATGGAGTAAGTAGTTTTTGGTACTCAAAGTATCATTCTCGATACCTTGCGTATCACAAATGCAAAATGTGGGGCAAGGCGAGCAACCTAACCCTTCGAAAACCGGGGGCGCCAAGGTTTCACTGATTGGCCTGCCGTTTGCATCTATTGGTCAGCTCGCAAGTTTAAATTGCGGTCAGGCCTCCAGCCACTTTTTTCTATGATGTTAACGGCCAAATGCGCCCCCACCTTTACCACCTTAATTAGCCTTTGAAAATCAACGACACTTGTAGATGGTTTTGAAAACGAATGCTCAAGATGAAGAGCGTCAAGCCGACAATTCGGCCGGCGTCGTTCTGCGCGCCCAATCGCTTTCAAAATCGTTTGGCGGGCAAGACGTTTTGCGGGACGTCGATGTCGAGTTGCGTCGCGGCGAGGTCATTTTGCTAGAAGGTGAAAATGGCTCTGGCAAAACGACGTTGATCAACATTCTTACTGGCAACCTTGAACCCGACAGCGGTTCGATTCACTATACTGCGAATTCGCGGGCCATCGAGTTTCAATTTCCGCAGTCTTGGTGGCAACGCTTAAAGCCAGTCAATCGGTTTGCGTCAGATACCGTCGCTCGACATGGTTTCGGACGGACCTGGCAGGACGTTCGGTTGTTCGAATCAATGTCGCTTTGCGAGAACATTGCCGTCGCCGATCCGTCCCAGCGCGGTGAAAATCCGCTCTTCGCTATGTTCAGTTCTCCGTTTAGCAACGGACATGGGGCAGGCTCAGAAGAGTCGATCCAAAACAGGTCTAAACCACTTGCTGACTTGGCTGCGCGACGCACTTTGAATCAACTCGGGCTGGCGGGGCGCGAGCAGTCTTCGGGCGATATGATTTCGTTAGGACAGTCAAAGCGAGTGGCCATTGCTCGTGCAGTAGCGGCAGGAGCCCGTGTGCTATTTTTGGATGAGCCACTCGCTGGCTTGGACCGACAAGGGATCAACGATGTGCTCAAGCTGCTTTCTGAGTTGGTTCAAAATCGCCGTGTCACCTTGGTCATCGTTGAGCACGCATTCAATCAAAATCATTTGAAAGAGATGATCACATCGCACTGGCGATTGGAGAACGGTGAGTTAACCGTCAATCCGCCTGGTGCCGCAGGCACAACCGATGCCTCAACTCAACCGCATTGGTTTCAAATGCTTGCCGATGCTGCCGACGAAGTCATCACCGAGCCGCTGCCGCGGGGAGCAAAGTTGACGCGTTTTCGTATCGCCGACCGTTATTCCAGCAATCCAGTTCTCGAAATCACGGACTTGGTCGTCAAACGCGGTAACCGAACCGTTGTTGGCTTAGACGACGAGGGCAATGAAGCAGGCTTAAATTTGGCAATCAACCAAGGCGAAATTGTGATCCTCCAAGCGCCCAACGGTTGGGGGAAAAGCACCCTCTTTAACACTCTTGTTGGTCTAGGTGAGTCAGACTCAGTAAACGGTTCTGCTCGTCAGGGCATGCTTTCTGGCCCTGCATGGAGCAGGAGATGCTCTGGGATGATTGCGATCCCATCGTCCGAAGCACTATTTAAGACGCTTTCAGCGAGCGAATGTTTCGTGCTCGCGACAGAGGACTCCTTCGGAGCGGCGAATCAATTTGAGAATCATACGATTTCCGAAATGAGCGGTGGTCAGCGTCAGTTGCTGCAACTAGAGATCGCGCTACACAACAGTCAGCAAGACACACTGGTTATACTCGATGAACCCTATGTTGGGTTGGATGAAAACAAATCAGAAAAATTCACGCGGAAATTACTTGCGGCAGATTTCCAAGCGTGCTTAATGCTTCTGCCGAGTCACTTTAGGACGATCCATTGAACAAGAATCTAAAAACCATACTGGCGTTTGTAGCGTTCGCGGCGATAGCAGGTGCTGTACTTTATTTTTCCAACCGCGGCAACGATGGAAACGAAGTAGTTTTAGAGATTACTGCGATGTTACCACTGACGGGGCCGGCAGCTGCATTCGGCCAAGACGAAAAGTCAGGAATGGAAGCAGCTCTAGCAAATTCAGAACTAGTCTCCCTCGATTGCCAAGACTCCCAAGGGAAACCTGATATTGCAGTTTCAATTCTTCAGCAAAGCTACGAACTAAAAGGGCGACGGGTGTTTGTTTGCTCTACGACTGGTCCTTCGATGGCAGTCTTGCCAATTTTGCGGGATAAGGACGATGAAAGCCTCGTGTTTGTCATTGCTACACTTTCAGACATTACGGTCGATTTCCCAAATGCAATTCGGATTTATCCAAGCGTTGATGAGGAGATTCGAGTTCTCGGGGATTTTGCAGAAGAGTCTGGGTTTAAGAGCATTGCTGCCTTATGCGTACGAAACCAAGCTGGCGAGGACGCAATCAGAACAATGAGCAACCGGTCTGCACAGTTTGGTGGAAGTGTCATTTACTCAGATACGTTTGCTGCCAATGAAAAAGACTTTCGTTCCATCCTTCAAAAAATTAAAAGCCAAAAACCAGATGCTTTGCTGGTAACTGGCTACTCGTTTAACTACGTGGATATTTTCAAGCAAATGATCGAGTCGGATTTTGATGTCCCAGTTCTCGCTGGCGTCGGTGTGCCATTGGCCGGCTTGGAGGAAGCTTTTCCAAAGCCTTTTCTCAAACGCGTAGTTTTCCCTGCGACAAAGTTCAGCTATTCGAAAGATGACCCCAAGGTCAAGGAATTCGAACGTTTAGTCGCCTCAAAAGGGAAAGTAGCGAACTACGAAATGGCATTTGCTTTCGACACAATGAATTTAATCCTAAATTCGGTCGAGCCAGATCAGTCACCGGCTGAGTTGTTGGAACAAATAATGGCCAACCAACCATTCGAGGGCGTGAATGGTAGTATCAAATTAGATCAGAACCGGGATGCTCGGTTGCAACTGGAGCCTTGTCGTTATGGTCAAAACGGAATTGAACGGTTGAGCATTAAGTAACAGAAGTAATGCACGATTCTTATAACAAAAAAGAGTTCTGGGAATCATATTCAAGATTTTGGTTTACGTCTCCTGAAAATGAAGGCATCGCCAATGTTGCGAATGAGGTTGCCGGCTTTATCAATACTCCTGTAACTGGGCACTTGAACGTCCTGTGTCTCGGCGTAGGGATAGGAACGATGGAATTTCCGCTGCTCAAGGGGCTAAGGGTTTTCGGCAACACCGTTAACGTTATTGGTATTGATGGATCAAGTGGGGCGTTGGACGTAGCTTCCCATCTTTGGGAGCAGACCGATTGGCGTAGATTTTCAGGTAGCCAGTCAGAAATTAACGATGAGTTTACAAAAATCATTCAGCGGTCTTTTGGGAATGGTGCAGCGTCCCGTAACTTTTTCCAAGCTGACTTCGACGATGACTTTGTTAATGCAAAATCAATTTTTAACGATGGTGAATTTGGTCTGTCGTGGTGCAACCACGAGCTAATCCAAAATGTGGTAGCAAATGGAGGATTTGATTTAATCTTTGTGTCAGCTTGCCTTCACCATCTAAACTGGTGGAAGTCAACTTTGGCAAATTCGCTAAGGTTGATGTCCAGAAATGGACTGGTTTTGCTGTCTCAAGTAGCGGGCGATATTCGATATGTAGATCGAGATATTACGCGTCCAGGAAAACGTCCCCGCAATGACTTTGCGGCAACGATGGCACATTTTTGGACTGGAGTGAACTTATACAGTTCCTCTGCCTTACGTCCGACCTCTGGTGCGATTAAGCCTGTTCACATAGTTGAGATGCTAAAAAGTTTATCGGTCAACGAGCTGTCAAGCTCCATATCGCCGAGGATGGAATACCGTATAGACGGCAGTCTGCGACGGTCAGATGTTGAAAATCTGCTTCGTTGCCAGGGTTTTTCAGGGTTTCGCAAAGCATCTGATGAAATTGGGGATGAGAAATATGAAAAAGTTGTATCTGAAGCACTGGCTTCGATGCCCGAATGTGAAACGGGTATCGAGAACACAATACGATGGCGAGTTTTTCGCAGTTCAGGAAATGGTGTCAATGAGTGTTTCCTAGCGAAAAAGTATTTTGAATTGAAGTCGCTCGGTAATCTTTCGACGAGTCAATCGCAATCACTTGATGCTTACGAACTCGCGGAGTCTCGATGTGTCGCATTCACGTCTTTTAACAATCTCGACGTAAACGAAAGCGATTTCGAGAGTTGTCTTGCAATGCTGATAGCTTCCGGGGTGATTCCAAGCAATTGCGTTACTGGAATGATTGGACGAAAGCTCGTTCAAAACAGTAACTTGACGAGCTCTTTAGTATTTAAAAATCCTTACCGACGAGAAATTCACGCCAACAAGGTTATGGTCGGTTTGCTTCATTATCTGGCGTACTGGCAGCAACAGCAATATAGCAATACCAGCCATTTACTTGCCGAGTTAATTCCAAGGGTTGGTCGTCCCATCGTTTTAGTGATGTCTAGGGAGCCGGAATCGAACGAACGTATTAGCGTCGAAGTAGAAGAGTATTCGACCCACACTGCCCTAAAATTGAAGATCCCGGACTTGTCAAACCAGCAGAAGTCCCTAGCCGAAGAGATAGGATGGTTCACAGATGCAAAATCGCATATAGAGAATAGCCTCTCAGATTTTGCTTCAACCATTAACCCATTTGTCTACAGCGCGAACAAGTTGGCTATTGACTTCCCGAACTACAGGGAATTTATGTCAGGTCTCGGTATTGACATCGATACCGAGGCAGAAAAATTGCAACAAGACGCTCTGAACGCCCACATCCCACCGGAAGCAATCACCTTGTTTAGTGACAAATTGGTCGCAACCTTACGGTTTATTACGCTTACCCCAACCTGGACTCATATTGGTGCCTACCCTATCACATTTCTAAACCCGAAAGCCTTGAAGTGTGAGGCAATGGACGCTTTTCTTGTCCTTTATACATTCGACTCGTCTCCGAAACTTGGCGATGAGCAACTCAATGATTTCTTTTTAAACGAGTTCTACAAGTATTCGAATGTCTTTGACCAACTTGGGGCACGCCGATCGGCATCAATCGCCACCGACTTCGGTAAGTCGCGAACCTTTTCTGCGTTTAGCCACGAGGAGCGCGATGTCGGTACGTTCATCTTGAACAAATTTCTCGCAACCGATTTCAATGAACTGTTCAACACATCAGGCAGTGGATTCGCCCGCTTAACGAAAACTCAAAATATTTCGGAGTGCCATTTGAGTAGACTTGGCGTCGTACCTAGTCGAGATTGCATTGAGTTCATTCGTTCTCAATTCTTTCTCTGGGTTGGCTCACCGGATCTGAGTTCCGTGTTTGATGGCAACGACTATCCAAAGTGCATTCTCAAATGGGCAATCAGGCAGGCTGCTGGCATCGAAACCCTTAGGGGCTTCAAGAAAAGTTCGTTGGAGGGTTGGCAGGCGATTGAGGTGTTCCAACAAACTTGGGAATGCAAGTTCAGAAAAAACTATGCGAGAGTCAATTTAAAATGTGACGGCGATTTTTGGTTTTCAAATCCACACGATGACTCATCGCAATGGTTCGCTCGCGGATTGGTTGCAATGCTTACGAATTCATTTAAAAACGCACCCACTGGAAGAATTACTTTAGAGCAGACTCATGATGGGCTTGGCAAGACGATCTTCAGTGTTTCGAACGATGCAAATGGTGGCAAAGTAAATAACAAGACTGGTACGCTCGGCACTAAAGAGATTATCGAAATTTGCGTTAGCGAGCTTGGTGAAACAGCCGAATTGCACTGGCCAAATTCCGGCGGAAATAACTGGGAAGTGAAACTGGTCATAGATAGTGAGATAGTAGCATGCCGCGAAGACTAGTTATCGTTGAGGACGATGCCGACAAAATGCTTGCATACGATTTGGCGGTGGAGAAGTTACATGAGTCTGGGGATCTTGCCAATCTAGCAGTCGATCTTTGGTTATTTAAAACCGAAACAGGATTTCCAAACGTGGAGACGAACGTTGCAACCACGAGAAGGATTGCCAACGCCGCGATACTTGAGGAGGCGATTGCAGAGTTGGTCAATTTTGACGGACCAATCACCATCGTGCTTGATCTTAAACTGTATTCAGATGGGAAGTTAATTGTTGACTGCGACTTGACTCAGGTGATTCAGTTTTGGGCTGAGTTCTTTCGCAGAAACAAAAGAGACTTGATCGTTTTTGTTTCGACAGAGGGTAGCCAAGGCGACTTCAGTGATTTAACAAAAACACTCTCACCCAAAGCCTATTGGCCGTTGGAAAGGCCTACTAGCAGTGATAAAGAAACGAGGGTCAATCAGGCATTGACCCTTATCACCAAGGCGATACAGATAACGAAGAGGCTGTACGATCGTTCGTGTCACCTTCTTTTGCATAACTGGAGTGAGGCTTTGCAATGCTCGGATTCTGAAACCTCAGACAATGGGCATGTTTCTTCAGCAAACCTCACAAAACAACTTTCGAAACGGAGAGATTTTCCCGCATCGGTTCATTTCTTGGAGTTTAAAGACAGCGACAAAGCAGCAAGCTCTTTCAAGTCACTTTTTATGGTCGAAGGCAGGGACGATGGTGTCGCGCCAAGTCTTATTGCTGGTTTATTGCGCAGTTCTGGACTCAATTGCGTTGTTTATTTTGATGATGACGACCGATACCAACTGCCTGAAGGGATACCCGGGGCTCTATACGCACTCGGTATCTTACGAATTGTGGACGGCTTCAACGCTGATCGCAGCGATTCGGTCAAGTCGGTCACGCTTTGCAGTAATGGATTCGAAGTTGAATTCAAAGAAAGCGTCTCGAATTTTATCGACGCCTTTAACGGAGGACGTGTCGGAGATGCGACGTCTTTAGTTAGATCACTGCCAGGTTGCAGCGATACGATTGGTGATGTTTACACATCTGAGAAAGGATACACCGATCTCGCGGACGAACTGAAAACTTTATCGCTTGGGATTTGTACGTCGTTATCGCCAGCACACTGCCAAGATTTTGTGCTTCGGTTCAGTTATCAAGAGGAAGGAAACTAGTGCTTTTTCTCAAGAACCACAACTCCCCGGACCACATTGCAGTGGCTCAAGTTTCGTGCTTATCGAGGCAAGTTGCGAATTCCCTTGGGATATCGGTAACTGACAACTTCAATGCAGCAACTCATGCGATAGTACATGTTCAGGATGAAAAACTAAATTCACTTGTCGACCGTTGGAAGGGATTTTCTGGAGCAAGAAGTATCATTGTTTTTAGAGTTTCCCAAGGAGATCCGGTCGATATTGAGAATCAAGCACACAGTTCTTTTAAACACCCTACTAAAGATGAGACGATGCTTTTTCTTTTAAATGCAAGGCAACATTCCAAGCTAAAAGAAGAGCCGAATTTGCTTAAAGCAATTGTGGCAATTAAGCCAGAACAAGCGGCCGCAATTGTCGCTGGTAACCTAGTTGGAAAAATGCCTGATTTTCTCGTTCCGCGAGAGAAGCGAACACTCAAATTTGTTGAGCAACTGGCGGAGGCTGGTGTTGTTGCTGTGAGAGATCGGCAACTCCTAGTTGACTTGTTTTCGAAACTAGATCAAGCCGCTCAAAAAGCGTTTGAGGCCGCAGGACATAAGAACGAGTCTAAAAACAAAGTTGTAAAGGCGCTACCTGATGTTCGTGCTTACATGAGTTTGCGGAAAGAACTGAGCCACCAACGATTGAGGCACCTAGTCGAGCGAATGGGGCCGGCTAAAGACGTTGCTTGCGGATCGCTTGAGCTGAGCGAAGCCCCGAGCTCATTTGAGAATCTAAGGGAATGGTTGATAGAAAATTGGCAGCGAGATGCTGACGCGGCTGGAAATGAGAACGAAGATAAGCTCCCTAGTATGATCAAGAGGTTGCTCAAACATGCGGAAAAAATTGCTGAGAATGTTGGTTCTGATTACCTACCAGTCGAATTGCATGATGAGAACAATAAATTCGTCTCGCCTCTGTTGGACTCGCATGGCTTGAAATCAGTCAGCGATAATCTCCAAGGCTTCGCCAACAGTATCAATGCCTTGATCGACAACCTCGATTCGGACGGAGGTTGCAACACGAGTCTCTGTGAGTGCATCAAACAAGCGACCGAGTGCACTCATAAGATATTGGATGGCCTTCAAGGAGGAATTTACTTATGAGCCTACTTCCGCGTGCTTTGATAATTGATGACGAGTACGGTCGCGGTTGTATCGCCGGATTGAACTTGGACCGCGAGGCCTGTTTGTCTCGATTTAGATTTTCTGATGTCACCGACGACAAACAGTATGCAAAGTTTGGTCTTGCCATTCGCCCCGACTCGGATGAGCGAGTTGAAATTAGGGCTCCGGTTGCGGAGGCTGTTTTTTGCCGTGGGCAAACTCCGGCAATCGCTAGTGTTGGTGACGAAATTGTTGACGACCTTGAAGGAGTGCTCAATCTGATACGCGCTGGCTGGACCAATCTGAAATCAACCGATCGGCGTTGGTCAATAGTTTTTCTTGACCTCACATTTCTTACTGGTACGGTTACCGAGGCCAGCAATAAGAAACAAACGGGAATGCCTGCCGCCCAAGACAAAGACCAGGTCGAATACATCGAGTCTTGGTTTGGGCTACGATTGCTAGAAGCTATTCGCAAGGAGTTTCCTGAGCTGCCAGTCGTCATGCTTTCCGGCAATCCTCGGAACATGGTCAGCGACATGTTTTCCGCCAAGGGTGCTAACGGGTTTATCTCAAAAACCCAACAAGACCATGCCGAACAACTCGCCTACTTTTTGAATTTCGAAGCGCTCGTTCCAGATCCATCAGGAAGCATCGTCGGTAACTCGCTCGCGACCATGCTCATGCTCAAGCAAGCGCGAAAGGCAATGTTGACCGACGAACCGGTGCTAATTCGAGGAGAAACCGGCACCGGAAAGAACTTGCTGTTTAAGTATATGGTGCAATTTTCCAATCGCGCTGAGGTCACTCCTCAAACGGTTGCCGGCGGCAACTTCACCGATAGTCTAGGAGAGGATAGGCTATTCGGTCACGAAGCGGGTGCTTACACGGACGCGAAATCAACGCAGAAAGGGGCGTACGAGCTAGCCAATAAGGGAACTTTGTTCCTCGATGAAATCGGACGCCTATCCCTTTCGGCACAAGCGCGTCTGCTGAATGTGCTTCAGGAAAAATGGGTGAAGCGGCAGGGCGGTCACCACACAATTGAAGTCGATGTAAAGTCTGTATTCGCTACAAGTCAGCCAATTGAAAACACGCCTCAAAAATTCATGCCGGATTTGTACTCGCGTATCGTTCGAGGGGGGCTTGTATATGTGCCTCCCCTGCGAGAACGACTTGAGGACATTCCTGCGCTCGCAGAGAAGATTCTCAAAACAACCGTGAGCAAAATAACGGGCGCCCTGGTAAAAGGTTTTCTTCCCGAGGCGGTTGCCAAGCTCAAGAATTATCAATGGCCGGGGAACATTCGCGAACTTGAAACTGTCGTTTCCGCGGCGGTACGAGCAAATCCCCGAGTGGAGAAGATCCGAGCCGAAGAAGTTCACTTGGAAAATTTTGCTGTTGGTTCTGTCCAACGCAATGCGCACGGTCATGAACCTGCACCGGTAGATTCGCCCCTCCAGTCAAGAATATCGGTCACGCAGCTGCTTGATTTTTTGAACAGCAGTGAGATATACATGGAGAAAACAGAGGACCTGCGAGGTTTGCTTGCGTCAGGTAGGCAAGCCGCTCAACGATTCGACCTTGCAGTTAGCAACGCGGCTTTACAGCTCATATGCCTGGCTGTTGAGGATTCGGATAAAAGAGAGGGCCTAACAAATTTTGAGGCGGCTATTCAATTGCTTACCGGCGATCAGAGCATCGGAACAACTCAGTTTTATCGACTAGTTGATAAGCATTGTGGGCAGTCGCCCTCAAGCCCAGCCGGTATTCAAATTCGAAACATCATTGCCGAAAAGAAAAAATTGGAAGCAACCAAAAGAAAGTCGAAGAAGTAAAATACTTCGAAAAGCCTGTTGGGAGACAGTTGCGCATTTCGAATAGATTTTAATTTAGAGTTGGGTTTCTTTTGAATTGATCGCACGGAGCACGCACTTGATTTTACTTTGACAGCGAGGAAAGCGTCTTGCGAGCCGCGAAACAATTTGTTGTTCTTTGTGGAAACGCAGCCGATGTGCCGCTTGCACGGTTGTGGTTTGAGTGGCTGACCAAGAATGAGCCAGATGTGACAGCGTGTTTTACCTGCGACCTCGTAGTCTCAGAAGCGGACTACGTAAGAGCCGTTTCGTTTATTGAAGAGCATCTTGCTGTCGCCGAGGCTTCGAATTTACAGTTAACGATTCTGCTTGGGCCGCTCAACCCGAGCGGGCTTTCTGCGACGACGCTTAGTAATACGTTCGAAGCCGTCGTGGCTCGTTTGATCCTGACGTTTCCGGAGGTCGAGTGGCATTTTCCATCATGCGATGATCAAGCTGAGGAACCCATTGATGGCCACCATTCGCTTTTGGGTTCATGGATGCCGTCCATTTGCCCCCTGTTCGATGGCTCTGGACTGCGCGATTCAATTCGGGAGAAAACGACCTGCGAACTCAAGCTCGACACCGAATCGCGACTTGCCGTGAGAATACGAAAAGCAGCCGTTATCGAGGACGAAGCTGACTACGCGATGTTGCATGGCTACGGGGCTTACCGATATGGATATCGTGTCGAGATCGTTACCTCCTTCGATCGGATGAAAAAGGTTTTTGGGCCGGACTCAGAATCCGAGAAAGACGGCTCGACGCCTTCACATGATTTTGACTTGATTTTCGAAGACATGCGGCTGCAATTTCCGGACAAGCCAGCCAACGTCAAGTTATCCGATCTCAAGGAACGTGCGAGAATTTTCCCGAAGCTGTCGCTTGAAAACGACAGCTCAAAGTTCCGGTTTCTCATTACAACCGGGCAGGAGAATCCAGACACTGACTTGGTGTCGGAAAACGAAAAATTTCTTGATAAGAAAACGAGGCGCGTCCATGGCTTGGGAGATTTGCTTAGAAAGCCGGTAGGCGGTCCGATTTCACTGTGGAAGAAGTCTGAGCTCAAAGAACATCTAGGAAAAGACGAGCGGTGCAAGGGGCAGCCGCGAGGGAACGCTCCCGGTTTTCAATGGCCGCCAATCAAGAACGATTCAGATCCTGACGGTGGCCACGGAGCTCCCGGAAAGTTGGCAATGGTTGCGCGGATGATGGTGGATCGTGCAAGGCGACACTGTGATGGTGCCAAGACGGCAAGCGACTGGATTCGAATTGCGGTGCTGGCCGGTGACGCCCTTGAATTGCTGCAATGCAAAACGCCCAGCCTGGCCATCGATGCACTTCGTTTGAAACACGTTGCCGAAGTTCAAGCCGAATGCACTTTCGTGGGTACCGGCTTCCACTGCGACGTCAACGATCGAATCGTCGAACTGGATGCCGAAATCGCGGCTGTCTGTCGTTGGTACGATGACGAATCCCGGAAAACGTGTGTCTTGGACGCCAAGACCAGCATCTTGAACGACCTGATTCATGTTTACCGCAATCATGGTCGCATGGAGGAAGAAGACCAATGCTTGGATAAATTTCGCTTGGCCAATCGGGCACTCCAAAGGCGACACGAGACCAATCCACTGATGCTTGTCTTTCACGCCTTGCTGGGCTATTCCGAGTACCTGATGGGCGGCTTCCACCGAATCTTCATAGCGTTCGTAGCTTGGGTTGCGTTTTTCACCCTGATAAGCTTCGCTACGACGTCAACGCATGATGACCACCAGCTACCGATCTACGTCGCGAAACAGTTGAATTGGATGGTCGGAGGTGGGACGCACGATGTCTCGGTTGATCTTGATAAAGCAAAGCAATCGAGTTCACTGACCGGGACTGCGCCGAACACAACCGAAGCCACAGCGAACGAATCAGATAAAAAAAATCAGACGAAGCAAGATAAAGAGCCGACAGGCGAATTAAAATCAAAAGTCAGCCCCGCTGACTCAGTGTTGGTGTGTATCTCCATTTGTGCCAACGTAATCGGTGTCCTTCATTTTGTTATTCTCAGTTCCTTCTTCTACAGCTTGATATCGCGAAAGTAAACGTCCATGAGTGAATCCGAAACACAAGAGCAACAAGTAGCTAGGCTGGAACAAGAAAGAGATCAGCTCAAGAAAACACTTGAGTTATTCCATGAAAACAGCTCATTGACGCAACAGTTGTTTGATTCGCGTCGCAACATTGCCCCCTGGGATGCTAAATTTTACATCGGCTTGGCACTAGTCATCGTCACTGGTTTTCTGGTGATCTGTGCAATCATGCTGGTTTGCATCACTGATGACTTAAACTGGTCCCAAGCAGGAGCAATCGGGTTTTTGGCGTTGGCGTTTGTTGGCGTGATAGCACTGTTTTTCAAACAAGTTAAAACACTGAATGGACGTTAAACCATTTTCTTAGAATCGCGAGTTCGCGACCGCTGATGCCATTTTTGCTACTATCGGTATCGAAGAATTTAGTTCCCATGCTTCCGACCGACGGAACCGACCTTTAAGCCTGTTGCTTTTTTGCTTTTCTTGGATCTTCTTCCAGTTGGCACAGAATCTGCTTTCTTTTGTCAGTGGCAGACTCGGCGATCGCGAGCGTCGAATTCGGCTCGATTGTATTATCGAGTCGCTGGTCTGAAAGTGTTCGTTTCAATTCTTATTGGAGAAATAAAATGGCTGATAAACCGAGTTCGCAAGTTCGAAGTAGCGGCGGTTATAACAAACCGTCAAATGTCGGCATTCGTTCCAGTACATCATCTGGCTCGAAGAGTTCAGGCGGCTCGAAGGCCGTAAGCAACACGCAGTCAAGCAGTCGTTCCGCGATTGGAAAGACGCTTGGAAAGAAGTAGTCGACTTTACTTCTGAAAGCTTGGTAGTAACTACCGCCCCATGGCATTAGCTGTCGTGGGGCGGTTTCTTTTTTCCGGTCGCCCGCCTCGCCTGAGCCCGCCCCTATCGAACCGACGCTCTCAATTCTGAAACTTGCCGTATCGCTTTTGGATTGCTGGGCTGCTCAGATCCACGCTGAGTCACTCGCCTTACGGATTGGCATCCGGTTTGCGTTGGCTAATTGATCATCTGCGAGTTTTTCCAAGGAGCAACTATGAATGATGATCGAGTTGGAGAGTTGATTCTTATCGTCGGAAGCGTTTTGACGTTCGGTGCGATTGTGATCTGGCTGATCGCAATGCTGATCATGGGAATTGGCTATGCACTTTACTACGTATGGCTTTGGGTTGTGTGGTTTTTCGCGTCCGGAACAATTCTCCCAATCCTTTTGGTGCTTGGAATCATAGGCGGATTGCTTGCCGCTGGCTGGGGCATTGTCCGGATCGTCGAACTTCAGGCCGACCACCGAGTCGAAACTTTTATGAAACACGAAGCACCATCGATGGAAGCGGTTTGTCAAAACATTACCAATACGGTCGAGTCATTGGGTGACAAAGTAGCTTTTCAAGTTGCTACGCTTGATGAACTTGGTGAGTTCGCGTTTTCGTTCTCGCCGATGTTTTCAACAGCGTTCTTTAGTTTTGGACTATTAGAAGGTCATGAATTTGGTTCGTTTGGGCGCCAACTGGAAATCGAAACTTCGCGGTTCAGCGTTCACTTCTTTGGTCGCCGCTATCGTAATCGAGACTTAGTGCTGACTGTTTGCAGAATCTATCAGCTGCTCGAACTGCGACGAAGTCTATATTGCAAAGGACGTCGACTCTACAAGGAGCTTGCAAACGCCAAGGCTAACACTTTGCAGCTTTACGACTCCAAGACAGATTGTATGAAAGAAGCTGTTTTGTTGAAGAAGCGGGAAGCGATTCAGGCAAAAGCCAGGGAGTTTGCTGAGGTGGCAAACGCGTTCCTTGAATCTCTTGGGCAGCACGACCTATTTGAGTTACGGCGAGTCCAATCCTTTCAACATGACGTGTCTCGTATAAGCAAGCCGACTGCTCAAGAGATGCTGGGCTCTCACGAAATCGAACGCCAGTACAACCTGCTCATTGATCGAATAAACCAAACAGATACCGACGACTACATTTTTGATACTGACGCTGACTTTTACGGAAATTGAACAATCAAAATTTCATACTGGGCGTCATTCTGTGTCTTGGCATTGCTTTTGCATATTCGAATGAGTGTACAAAAACTTCATTCAAGGAGAAGCAATGCAGCCAGCAAAACCAACGAAACCTATTCCTCAACCCTTTCCTTTTTGGGCGATACTCGGGAAGTCATTGCTTTGGTCATTTGCAGTTGCAATCGGCGGTGGATTGTTCGCTGGCGTCCTTGGCATACTTGATTGGAGCGATCAAATTCCATTGCTTGGGACGTTGGCTCAAAGCAATCGAGTTGTAGGCGTCAGCGCGAGCTTGGCCGTCGTCGCAACGATCGCCGCATGTGTGGCATTCTTCGAGGAGGCAGGCGTCTTCTTGGGATTCATCATCCTTTCGAGCTGCGGTCTCCTGGTTTTGGTGGCTTGTGTTTGGTTTGGACACCACGCGTTCAACTTCTTCCGAGCGATGATCGCGGGTGGGCTATTGATTCCCGTACTTGGGTTCCCGATCACCTTCTGGATTGTGGCTAAGAACTCGTATCGGTAGACGAATTGTTAAAACGTTTTCCTTCTTTTCTGTTCAAGTTCCTCTGAGGTGTTTTATGAGTCAGGTCACGCCTTCTTCGCGTGCTTCACACTGGCATTCCAGAATGGCAAACGGGTTTGCCTTTCCAAAGATGGACCGACCGTGGGTCGCGTTTGTTTTGGGTGCAATTCTCTTTGGCGGTGGAATGTTCGCTTTAGCAGGTTTAGGCATCGACTGGGACCTGAATCAACTCCAAAAGAAGCGGCCATCCGAGATAGCCGCGATGGTGACAGCGATCATCGGTTGCGTGTACTTAGGCGCTATGTTTTTTGGCGGAATCGCGATGGTTGGGTCAGCCAGAAAATCAGAGAACTTTTGGAGAGAGCAGTTTCCACTGGGTGGTATGCACTGGTTTGCGGGCTTGTGTTTCGCGACGCTGTTCGTGGCGGCAGGGATGTCTGTCGGTTTTATCGCCGACTCGCCAAATTGGATGGCGAGAGTAAAGGCAGAAGCCTATGCCGGACGACTTACATTTCTGGTTGCCCTATTCTTGTTTTCGGCGCGAGCAAGCTGGTACGCACTTACCTTTTCCTTTCCACGGTTTTCACCTTGCCAATACCTAAATAAGCGTGCGCGATTTTGGGTCATGCAGCGAGTTGGGTTTGATAGATCCGTTTTCGCTTTCGATTGTAACGTTTTACGAACTTTCGAACGTCCTTCATGAGTTCTTTGAGATCTGGGTGACGGTGGTTCCTTGTGACTTGGTCATGCAGATCCTTCCAGATTCGTTCGATTCGATTTTCGTTGGGACAATAGGGCGGCAGGAACTCAAGTTTGATTTGTTTTAGATGATGATCCAATGCCGCGTTGACGATTTTGCTACTGTGGATTCGATAGTTGTCCAGAATCACGTAGATCTTTTTCGCCATCGGGTATTTTTGCTGCAGCTTTTCCAGTAGCTTCAGGAACAGATCACTATTCTTCCTGTCACCCTCAACCACGGTCAATTCACCAGTGACGGCATTGACCGCGCCAGCCAGATATCGTTTTTTATTCTGGCCGGGCGTAAGAACTTCTTTCTGCGTTCCGTGATTCATCCAGTCCAAGCCAAGTTTCGGGTTCAGGTGAATATCGACTTCGTCCTCGTAGACCAGGATTTCGCCCGGCTTGAGATTCTCCTGCAAACGTTTGAGTTGATTGATCCTTCTTGTTTTTGCGTGCTTGGACCACGGGCAGCCCACAATTGGACGCGGGCGTCCGCGGCGTGCCTTGATCTTTTTCAATGCCCGACTCATGGTTGCTGGATGAATGCGAGTATTCGTTTCACCCTTCATCACCTCAACGAGCAGTTCACGGGTCCACGTCGGACGATCGTAGCCGAATTCCCGAGGAGTCAAATCAACGATCTCTTTCAAGCGACCCAGATAAGCTTCATCGAGCTTCAAGTCGCCATTGTCTTCACGGCGATCGTGCAACCCTGCGATCCCCTCTTCGGTAAAACGATCCACCCAACGTCGAACCGTTTTATCTGAACAGCCAACCGAATCAGCTATCATCGAGGCTTTCTGACCTCCAAAGTTCATCAACACAATCCGGATTCGAATTGATAGACGCTTGTCATTGGTTTTCTTGAGCATCCGGCGCAAAGCAGTCTTGACCGTAGGCCGTTTTCCCGAGACCATCCTTGGCATGGGCTTCCTCCTGAGAATGATTGTTTGCAGACAATTTCAATTCTCGGATGGAAGCTTTTTTCATCGACAAACGCCATGCCAATTAATTTGGACAGTTTCGCGCACGCTTATTTAGTTTTCTTTTTTAGCTTCGTAGCATTACTAAATGACTACGGGATTGGAATCGAACAGGGGAATGCTCCAAGTCAGCTTTCAACACTTCTGGCCTGGACACTACTATTCCGTGATCGTTGTTGGCGTCGCGCATAATCATTCATCGCAGGTATAATTGAACGACTCGGCTGGATTCCATTCTTGGTTCTTTTGATCGGCAATTCAGTTGTCACCGGCTACTTGCTTTGGTGCCTCGCTGGATTCGTCATAGGCGTATTTGATCTGATCGTTTTTGGTATTCCATTGCTTCTGGTATGGTTCGGGTCAGTCGTGGGCTTGTTGAACCTGAAGAAAAAAAGATGTCCGACAGAGTCCTTTCCTTAATGAGTAGCTCAACTTAAGAAAGACAAATATTTAGTCTTCGGTTAAGCCTTAGTGGATTGATCGTCTTTTTTCTAACGTTCTGCCGACTTCTCTCCGAATCGCTTGAGTGAGTATGCTGCAGGTATCGCGATCTTAATGCATGCCGAGCCTGGAACGTCGAGCGTCAGCCTGAACATCATGTTGCTAAAAGAATTTCTCGCGAAGCTCTTGATGCATAATCTAGAAAGGAGTGCTGTCCCGCAACTAACATTGCTTAGTCAAAATTGAATTTCAGCAGTCCGATCGGAACCCACAGAGGCTACGATCGGTGACCGGCTTCGGGCTGTCTGGATTCAATCCTTAAAAAATCGCGGCCTTGTTTTCTAGTCAGTTAATTTACTCTCGTCAGAGCTTACCTGCAGTTCTGATGATGCCGCTGCAACTGCTTCTAAAAAGACGACTGTTTTGAATGCGAACGTTTTACGGTTGGCTTATTCAAACTGACTATCAAATTTCAAAGGAGATATACCGTGGCAGATTCTCAACATACGACGAACTGGCCGGACCTAGCGATTGGTCTTTACGATCGTCTTACCGGTCGCAACGCTGAAATTACTTACGAATTCGAAAACTTCAATTTAAAAGTTCCAAGCGGGACAGGTGAAAATGCCGAGCATGCCGAGTGGGTTCTTGGAGGAACTTTAAAGATTCGGACTCGCGATTCCGGTTCGTCCCCAAACTAACGGTGACCGGTCATCTGGAAGGTACGCTCAACGGACGGCCGGTCAAAATAGTAGCGAACGGAAAACAGATTGAGGTGCAACTTTCCAGCATGGTTTCCGCTTGGCAGGCTCGAAAAGTTGCCTCCATACCCATCACTCAAACCATCGAGTTGTTTCAAAAATTTTCGATCGGTTTAAGCGTTTCGGTGTCTGGATTTCAATTCGGAATCTTGCCCAAGCCTTCTCGATTTTTACAACTGTTTTCACCTAAAATTTATCAAACCATCGTAAAGAGTTCGAACTAATTTCAGTGGACGATGCAACACGACGGGTTTTTGTTACCGGTGCGACCGGATACGTCGGCGGGAGGCTCGTTCCGAAGCTTTTAGAACGTGGCTTCCATGTCCGATGTGCCGTGCGCGAACCGAGAAAACTTGATCAACGTCCATGGCGAGCCCATGATCGGATCGAGATTGTTCAGGATAATCTTGAAGATGTCGACAAACTGGCTGCCAATATGCGTGGCTGTTCAGCCGCCTATTATTTGATTCACTCGATGGTGGTTTCAGGGCCGGACTATCCTCAGAAGGATTCCGATCTGGCTCGTAATTTCGCGAAAGCGGCTGCAAAATCGTCGCTGGAGCGAATTATTTATCTAGGCGGTTTGGGAAAATCGGAAGCGGATTTAAGCCGCCATCTCAAATCGCGTCGCGAAACCGAAGAGCAGCTAAAATCAACCGGGGTTTTGGTGACGACACTCCGGGCGGCAATCATCTTGGGTTCGGGCTCAGCTTCTTTTGAGATCCTGCGTTATTTGGTTGAACGACTACCAATCATGATCACCCCCAAATGGGTTCAGACAGAGTGCCAACCGGTTGCAATCGCGGACGTGTTGCACTGGCTTGTCGAATCTCTTGAAAATCCGGAAACGGCTGGGCTGACCCTTGAAATCGGCGGACCCGATATTTTATCGTACCGAAAGTTGATGGAAATTGCTGCCGAAGAGATGGACCTTTGGAAGCGAATCATTATTGGAATTCCTTTTTTTACCCCCCGGCTAAGTTCGGCGTGGATCAGTTTGGTGACTCCAGTCACTTTCCGACTTGCCCGCCCGCTGGCCGACGGGCTTCGAAATGAGGTGATCGTCACCAACTCCAAAGCACAGGAGTTGATGCCTCACGATGCACTAACGGCTCGAATTGCCATTCGAAGAGCTATTGCAATCACTCAGCGTGGCCAAGTCCCAACCCGATGGTCGGTTGCCGGTCCGATCCCTGGCGATCCCGAATGGTCCGGTGGGAAGATGTTTGTGGATCAACGATCCATCGAAATCAACGCTACCCCTGACAAAATTTTCGCCGCGGTTTGCAAAGTTGGCGGCGGGCACGGTTGGTACGCCGGAGACATTCTCTGGCAGATTCGGGGCTGGATGGATCAAGTCGTTGGAGGGCCCGGATTACGGCGAGGTCGTCGCGACCCGGAAAATGTTGAATTTGGAGAGACATTGGATTTTTGGCGGGTCGTGAAATTGAATCGCGACAAGGAGTTGATGCTTCACGCTGAAATGAAACTTCCAGGAATCGCTCGGCTTGGGTTTAAGATCCAACCTTCGGAAGGCAACAAAATTAAGTCGACACTGATTATGACGGCCAGGTTTTGGCCTCGCGGTTTGGCCGGGCTTGCTTACTGGTACGCCGTCGTTCCGCTTCACTATTTTGTGTTCGGAGGCATGTTGAATGGGATCAAGAAAGCGGCTGAAAACGACCGGAACCGCGAAGACCTCAATCGCGAGAACTAATCGCTCGCATGGCTCTAGGTTTTCTTAAAGAATCTACCGGCTTGCGAATCCAATCCTTCCATCCCTTCGAATTCTGTTTGTGGAGATTGGAAGTTTTATCGCCTCCCGCCGAAAGCTAAAACAACGAGTGAAACCATGAAACCCAGTGAAAAGCTATCAGTCATTGTCGCGACGTTCGTCTTATTATTGCCCACGACTCAAAACAGGGCGTTCGCTCAACAGGATCAGGTGGCTACTGAAGTATTGACTGACTTCAGCAAGCAGAATGAATCCGAACGTTGGATTACCGTGAATGACAACGTGATGGGCGGGCGTTCCAAAGGTGGCCCGAAATTTGGAGATGGGAAGTTGATTTTCGCAGGCAGCACCAATACCAACGGGGGCGGTTTTTCTTCTATCCGAACCAAGCCCCAAAAATGGGATACTTCGAAATCGGAAGGAATTATCATTCGAGTCCGAGGTGACGGAAGAACTTACAAGGCAGACTTGTTGACTGATAATAAAATGGGACGTTTCTCAATCGCATACCGGTCAGACTTCCAAACCAAAAAGGATGAATGGATCGAAGTGAAAGTGCCGTTCGACTCCTTTAAGCCGACTCTCATGGGATCTGACATGACTGGACGAACTCGCCAGTTGGATCGAGCTGAGATTCAAACCGTTGGTTTTATGATCTATGACGGAAAAGATGGCCCGTTTCGTTTAGAAGTTGACTGGATCAAAACTTATATCAAAACGGACGAGTAGTCAGTATAGGTTGGTACCCGTGGCCACAACCCTATCATCTCGTTGGGACTACTCACAAAAAAGGCTGGATTTGAGTTCAATGCAACGGGTGTTGTAGCGTTCACTGAATTGCCATCAACGTCCAGCAGAACTGCCCACTGCAACAGCCATCAGCTGATCTTTTTTATAAAACGAAGTAGCAACCTTAAAGGCGAAATAAAGCCAGGGCAGGGTGAGAAGAAACCAGATTCCTGTGATCCAGTCCTCCAACAAGATACCGCCTACGAAAAGCAACCAAGCGGCAGAAAAAGCTTCGGCAAATGGCTTTACCATCCCTTTGACAAACACAATGGTTTCTCTTCGAACGCGAGGATCAATCACCGTGTAGGCGACAGTCAATCCAGGGTCATGGATGGAACGCCTGAGGACATTAAGTCCTTTTCCTAGCGTAAACACCAGCATCAAGGCTAAGCTGGAATCTACGAAAAAAACTCCCACCGCAACCAGTGACACCGCTATTGGAAACCCCATGAGGCCAATCCCGATCCCCCATCGATCCATCAGTTTGCCGGCAACGAGCCACTGCAAAGAGACAATGATTACATCACTGGCTGCATAAAAACTGGCAAAATAAGCGAGCAGTTGAGTTTCATTCGTCCCAAAAAATTACCAACGGACACTTTCCATTGGTAACCAATCAAAGTCAGCACTACGATTTTCAGCGACATCAAGAAGGCAAGATTCCAGCGGTAACTGCCAGTTCGATACTTACCCGGCGAAGCCTCATTTTCACGAGTTCGCTTATCAAAAATAAATCTGAGTTGTCGTTGTCTTTTGACTTTTGGACGGCCGTTAACTTTTGTCGTGGGCAGCAACAACGATGTGATCGCTGTCGCAAGGTCAAGGATAACGATGATCGTAATTGCGGGAATCAGTGATACGAGCGAGGCTTCGAATCCTAAAATCCCACCCACCAAAATTCCGGCGAACGGAGCACCCGACGCAACAATCGCGTAAGGGCTTTTCGATTCAGAATTTTCAAATTGCTCGTTCGAAAAAGTGACGACGTAGATCGTATTCAAACAGCCCCGGATTTCAGCAAAAACGTAAATCGAACCTAATGCGATCAAAGAATGGTGGTACGACTTTAGCAAGACGCCGATTCCGATGGTCAGTGCCGCCAACAAGGTCCACGTTACTGACACGGTCAATTTGGTTTTTAGCCGTTCGACGGCATACCTGGTGAAAATCGAAAGGACGATGACCACCAGAGCTGAAATTGTGAGCACCAGCGGCAGGTTGTCGGTTCCGGCTCGTGCAATAAACAGAGTGACCGCTAAGGCGCGGACAAAAACATAGGTGCTGGCGGTTAAAAATGAAAACAGGAATAGAACAGATGTTACGTATATCGAAGGATGATTCTTCGTTTCGTCCATCCAGATTTGTCCTGCCTTGAAAATAAAATGTGCGATCCCTTTCTGAAGCTGGCTCAGTCCTTCGATCGAAGACAACAACTATCAGCGTTGCCGATCCAGGGATTCGATATAATTAGAGGAGCAGCCATTGCTGCACTCTAGACCGTTTTAAAAACCGTGCAACGAATGCCCTACACAACTTTTAGGTTGCAGATACTGACACCTACTCTCAGCAAGAAAGATGTGCGAAACCAGCAATCTATTGTAGATGGTAGGCTCAATATTGTGACCGCGATGCGGTCCGAGACATCAAGTATTCAAGTTCAGACAAGGTAAGCCTGGTGCGACTGAATGACCCTAGCATTTGTCTGGATGAGATGACTTTGCTGGCCAGGTTTCGAGTTTCGATTGGTACTCCGGGTGCTACCCAAGGCTTCATCGTGGAAGCCCTTGGCAGGTTTTGTTTTGGTTTTTTTGCTGGTGACCGGCCCTCCATTCCCGGAGACGGTCGTATAGGTTTGCTACGCGATGTTCCGCTCGGCAAGCGGAACGTACTGAATTGAAACTAACGCCAAAACGGATCATAAAATTACAGCAATTGGCCGCTGGTCGTCAGGCCCGGATTGCTGCCCAACATCGCGACCCAGCAATTTGGTTGCCACATGATGTTCCGCTCGGCAAGCGGAACGTACTGAACTGACACCAACGCCAAAACGGCTCATCAAATTACAGCAATTAGCCGCTGGTCTTCAGGCCCGGTTCCTGATTATGAAATTCGCAAAGAACAGCAAAACTCTGCAGTTGAGACAGTAGCCGCCGCCGGTAACATGCAACGTTGCTGACGTCCGGACCTGTTACCGCTTAATCAGCTGAGGTTTTGGGGCAACCTTCTTGGCGCCCAACATCGCGACCCAACAATGGGGTCGCTGCGTGATGTTCCGCTCGGCAAGCGGAACGTACTGAGTCGAAATTAACGCCAAAACGGCTTATATCACTACCAAATCTAAATCGGAAACGGCAGGTTAACGATCGCTTGACTTTAACGAATCGCTTGGCTCTCGAGTCTGAAAATCTCCTACTGGACTGTTCAACTGAACCGTTTTGGGCTTGGCCCGAACTCCCATCCGCTGCAACAATTTATATAAATCGATGACCTGTACTGTGTTCTTTTCAGCCATGGATTCCATATCCTTCATCGTGTCAAGGACACCAGGGCTGCCGTTTGGTCCCAGTTCGGGTTCGTCTCCCAGAACCAGGTAACGCACGTTAGCGTCAATTTTGCCGGTCATGTTCCCTTCCGGATCGTGTTTGGCGACAACCTTTCCGCCATTACGTTCGATCATCCGGGCCAGTTTTTCGATGTCGTCATATTTGTCTCCATCGAGATCAAACCGACCGGCCAAAGCGATCGGAACGGGATAACCGGGATCCCAGGTCGCGGTTAAAATATGATCGCCTGCCAAAATCGGATTGACAGGATCTTCCATGGTGATTCGAGCGTTTGCATTGAACTCGTTGACGGCGGTGACTTCGATCGTCGCTTTATGATTGTTCTCTTCAAAGTTCGTAATCGACTGGTCGTAGACAGAAAACGTCATGTTCCGAGTCAGCCCGTCGGCCACCCCGAGATTGATAAACACATCTTGGCTTCGCGAGAGAACTTTCACAATCGTTCCGTCCGGCCGATCGAAGACTTCTCTTTCGTAACGGTTGATTTTAGTTTTCAATTTCTCATTTTCGTCCAGAGTCAAATTCTTCTCACGCACAAGGTCACGCTTTTCAGCCGCCGATTTTTGCTGGAAAGACTCATACTCTTTTTTGGATTCATCTAACGAAACGGAATAGCTTTGGACTTGTTCTTTTAACGTCTGTTCTTTTTCAAGCGAAAGCCGCTTTGTTTCGGCCAAGTCGGTTTCGGCTTTATTTTTCGCCTCAACATTGGCTGTCAATTCTTTTTGCATCGAATTGATTCTGGTTTGAGCTTCTTTTTCTGCCTGTTTCGTTTGATTCACCTGGATCGCGTACTCGCTCACTTTTTTGGCAACGATCTGGCTTAAGTTCCGCAGTTTCTCTCGATAAGTCGGTTCTTTAACAGGCTCACCCGACTCATCTGAAACTTTGCTTCCTACCATATCAGCGTCATAGGCTTCTTTGGCGGCTTGCACTTGGACCAAAATATCGTTGATCTTGGGATCGCTCGAAGAAAGTCGCTGGATAGAATCTATGTTGGTCTGGATTTCAGCAATGCTGATCCCTTGATCGCCAACCATCGCTTTAAGGATTTCGCCTTGATGGAAGTAGGAATCACTCAAAGCTTTGAGAGACTTATTTTTGTCTTCAAGCGCATTTTTAGCCTCCAAATGTTCCGAAGCTTTGGAAAGGCCTAAAAATGAAACCAGCGCTAAAACGAGCGTTAGTAAAACGAGTACGATGACAGCAATCAAGTATCCTTGATTTTCCCTCGCAGCCATTCTGATCTCCTGTTTGTTCACCCGAGGGCAAACCTAAAAATTTTTGATTAAATAAATCTCAAGCACGCAAGTTGGGCGGGGACTTTTTGCAAAACAGCTTTGCTTAGTCACTATCGGAGGCCTAACCACAGGACATGATGGGACCTTTTATGGCCGGTATAACTCTCATTGGATACCCAACAGGAGTCGCACGGAGCCTGCTGTAAAGCTGGCCTATCCGATTCCTGATGAGTCAATCTTAGATGGGGCCAAAATTAGTGTCAAATTGGCGAATTTGGAAGACTTTAGATCTTTGACACGATGTAGACAGCTGGGTGTTTTGTGCGGATTATCCGAATCGGTGTATTTGCCCCAAACCGAAGACGGCAGGCACCGATGTTCCACCATTGTGACTGATTAGTCAGCCTCCAGGCTCAGGTGTCCCCTTCGAAACCGATATTTTCTTGACGCGGGAGCCCTGCTGATTTGCTACAGAATCCCTCGAACCACTAAATTATTGAGCCTTCTTCCGACATCGACCAACCCATCCACCACAGTCTGATCATAGGTCCGACCGTCCCGGGTGTCGATTCCGTGGCCTGGGTCTAATTCCCTGAGAGCCTGCAGAGCGTCATCTTCATGGTGGAAGAGTTCAACAAATGCGAATTCAAGTTTCCCAGTTTTGGCACAAGCAGTCAGAAGAGCTCCAATCCATCCATCATCGGTTGAAAGACAACCCCGTGTCGTTTTAGCCGATGCGTGAAAGATTCCGAGTGCATCGGACTTGGCAATCTCTTTAATCAGGGCTTCGTTTTGGGGGATCGTTAGAACTGAATCTCCACAATGAGCTGCATCCACCATCACTTTGAAAAAAGGATTCCCCAGTTCCTGATTGGCTGCTTGAACAACTCTCCAAACCTTCCCCAGATCGGTGAAAGTTTGAAACTCACCACCTCTTAGAAACTCAATATGCCAAGCTTGGATATTCGAGTTCACGACGTCAGCTTCCTGCGCGACGCGAACGTGAAGTTTCACGTTCTGTCGAATCGCAGCTTCCAGGGCATCTCCCGTTTTCGGCTGTCCACCTTGCATCCATTCTTCAACTGACGTCGAAGAAACGTGGGCAACTTGGTGTTTTTTGGCAGCTTCTAAGCCGCCAATCAAAACTTCGGCAACTTTGTCCTCGTCGGCGGGATTCATCGGATCGGCTCCGCCCACCATGAGAATAAAATGGACATCCAAATCAAGTTCACGCAATCCAGCAACGAGTTCGGTAACGTCGGTTTCATCGAGGCCGGGAAAATAAGGAACCTGACAACAATGGATTTTGACCGGTGATTGTTCGCAAAGCTTTCGCATATTATTAAGAACCAATAACACACCGTCTTCGGAACGCGGAATTTTGCCAGCTTCGTCAGGGACCAGACCGCCGACAAACTTGAGGTGAGTGGGCACGACACCGGTGGACACGTTGGATTTCATCTCGATGATTGACATGGGAAACGAAGGCCCTCGATTCGACGAAACAGTGGTTGATTCAGAACAGGATGGTCGAGAAGTTAAAGCGAATTTTGGGCTGAAAGTGTTCTTGACCACACTGAGTGATTGCGGGGTAGTTCTAAAAGAATTCCCCACCGCAGGAATGACCGATCCTAGCAAAAAAAAAGTGGAATGACTATCATTGGAGTCGAGACGGCGTCCGATGTTGGACGTAGAGACCCAATCCTCGGGACTCGAATTGCACGACTTTTGCGTGTTCGCTTTTGGGGCGAGAAACAAGAGACGACTTTGAGCTGAAAAACTGTTCTGCGAAACTCCTTCCTTTAATGGTTTCGAGAAGTTTTCATTACGAAGTCTTATTGAAAAGGCGATTAGTTTCGCTGCAACCTAGAATCTGGAATGTTTTTAATCGGAATAGCTGGCGGCGTATCCAGCGGGAAAAGTGCGATTGCACGCTGTTTCGAAAAACGGGGAGCCAGAATCCTTGATGCAGACAAACTTGGACATCAGGTTTTAAAACAACCTGAGGTCGTCCGATCGATTGCAGCAATTTGGGGCAACTCGATTATCGATGAAAGTGGAGAGATCAACCGACAGAGTTTGGCGGAACTCGTTTTCGATCCAGAAAATGGCCCCGACCATCTTGGACAATTAGAAGCCATCACGCATCCAAGGATCACGGATTTATTGCAGGACGAACTTCGCAAGATCCAATCCGACCACCCAAATGCTGTTGTGATTTTGGATGCTCCCTTAATGTTCAAGGCCGGATGGGACATACTTTGCCACAAAATTGTGTTCGTGGACACTCCGATTGAAATTCGGAAAGCACGAGCCCAATCGCGAGGTTGGAGTGCGGAAGAACTAGAAAATCGAGAACGGCGACAATTGTCGATTTCCCAAAAACGAGATCGGTCGAACGCGATCGTTGATAATTCAGGTTCGTTGGAACTGACTTGCAAACAGGTCGATTCCTTGTGGAACCGTTGGAGTTTGCCCCTGAGTGACGAGGACACAGAGTCTCAAGCATCCAGTTGATATAAGAACACACACCTAGAAACACTCATCTTCCGTCCCCCGGAGTCCAACATGGCGAACTCAAATAACTCAAATTCGCGGCCTTCAAGAGGTCCAAGAAAACTCTCGTCGGGACGCCGGCATTCCAACCCATCCAACTTGGATCCGGAAGTCCTCGAAAAGATCCGGGAGATCGAATCTGACGGCGAACCGCTTTCGATTGCCGAAACGATTTCTCGAGAAGAACGCTTTGATCCGAAGTTCAAAGGCGACAAAGATCAAAAAGTGATCAACGTCAACGAGCTTCAAAAATTGACGCTCGACGAAGTCAAAAAAATTGCAGTGTCCGAATTCGAGATGGAAATCGAAGACGGGGAAAACAAACGAGAATTGATCTACCGAATGCTGAAAGAAAGCGTCAAATCGAAAGGAATCATGTTCGGGGAAGGCACGCTTCAAATCCTTCCCGACGGATTTGGATTCCTTCGAAGTCCCGATTACCAATACTTGAATTGTCCTGACGATATTTATGTTTCTCCCAGTCAAATCCGCAAGTTTAATCTTCGCAACGGGGCAGTCATCTGCGGACAGATTCGGCCTCCCAAAGAGAACGAAAGGTATTTTGCCCTTTTAAGAGTTAACACTGTCAATGGACTGGAGCCATCCGAAAGTGCCGCGCGGACCCATTTTGATGAATTGACTCCACTGCATCCGGACAGTCGAATCATTATGGAACACGACCCAAAAGACGTTTCGACTCGGGTTGTCGACATGGTTACTCCAATCGGATTTGGGCAGCGAGGTCTGATCGTCAGTCCGCCTAGGGCAGGCAAAACGATCCTGATGCAACGGATGGCGAAAGCTACACTGGCCAACTACCCGGAAGCTTATGTGATCATGCTGCTTGTCGACGAACGCCCTGAAGAAGTGACCGACATGGAGCGGGAAGTCAAAGGGGATCGCTGTGAAGTGATCAGTTCCACTTTCGATGAACCAGCCTCGCGGCATATCCAAGTCGCCGAAATGGTATTGGAGAAAGCAAAACGATTGGT
>JBCCSJ010000007.1:0-46203 GCA_039200505.1 Planctomycetota bacterium
GAGGTTGGCTGTGTGGATGTAATCGGTGTCAGCAAGGGGCGTGGTTTCTCAGGTGTGATGAAGCGACATAATTTTGCTGGTCAAAGAGCCACTCATGGGGTTAAGAAGTGTCACCGTCATGCCGGTGGTACGGGGATGTCGGCTTGGCCGAGTCGGACGTTTAAGGGTAAGCGAATGGCGGGCCAGTATGGCGGAGGGCAGGTGACTGTTCGGAATCTTGGTTTGCATTCGATTGACGCCGAAAATAACCTGCTGTTGGTGAAAGGGTCTGTTCCTGGGCCTAATGGTGGGTATTTAGTGATTCGCGAAACAAATAAAAAATAATCAGGGCGTTGGTTTCGGGCTCGAGCCCAGTGAGAAAGATCATGGCAAGTTTGGACGTTTACGATAGTGGTGGCAATAAGGTTGGGAAGTATGAGATCGACCCGGCTGAATTGGCGACCACGATCAATAAGCAGTTGCTGCACGATGTGGTGGTGATGTATCAGGCGAATGCTCGCCAGGGTTCACATAAGACCAAAAGTCGGGCGGAAGTCTCCGGCAATAAGAAGAAGCTCTACCGGCAAAAGGGGACTGGTAACGCTCGTGCCGGAAGTAAGCGGACCAATGTTAGGCGAGGTGGTGGGCATGCTTTTGCTCGCCGAAACCGCGATTATTCGTATCGACTGCCTCGTAAGGCAGTTCAGTTGGCAACTCGGATGGCCCTTGCGGGTAAAATCCAGGATGAGGAAGTTTTGGTGGTTGACAGCTTGTCGATGGAGGAGCCCAAAACTAAGGCGATCGTGCAGATGCTCAAGGGGATGGGGATCGACGGCAAAAGTGCATTAATTGCGACTTCTGAGTATTCGCCAGTTGTTTACAAGAGTGCTCGCAATGTTGCTGGGGTCGAGGTTCTGAATTGCACGGACTTGAATGCACTGGCAATTTTGAAACCTTATCGCGTTGTGGTTGCCAAAGATGCGTTGGATAAACTCAGGGAAAAGGCAAAGGCGTAACCAATGGGAAAGATAGTTACCAAAAGAGATCGCAAGCCGCCAGGGCCTCCCAAGTTGCAGTTGGAGCCCCATCAGGTTTTGATCAAGCCAACGGTTACTGAAAAGGCAATGTATCAGTCAACTGAGTTGAACCAGTATACGTTCAAGGTGAATCCGAATGCGACCAAGACAGATATCAAAAACGCTGTTGAGCGGTTGTTTGAGGTTAAGGTGACTGGTGTTTCAACTCAGAATCGCAAAGGGAAGCCTCGGAAATATCGGTTTACCAGCGGTCGAACGAAGGATTGGAAGAAAGCAGTTGTCACTTTGCATCCTGACGACAAAATCGAATTCTTTTAACGGGTTCGGTTTTTAGCGAGTTTGGTTGGGGTTATGGCATCGCTGGCCCGCTAAGCGAATAGAATATTTGAAAAAGTTAATTCAATGGCAATTAGAAAATACAAACCGACTTCAGCTGGACGCCGCGATGCGAGCGTGAGTGATTTCAAGGAGTTGACCAAGGGGGCTAAGCCGGAAAAGAGCTTGCTTCGCCCAGTCGTCAAAACGGCAGGGCGCAACAATCAGGGGAAAATCACAGCGAGGCATCGGGGCGGTGGTCACAAGCGTCGTTATCGAATCATCGACTTTAAGCGAGATAAGGATGGCGTGAAGGCGAAAGTTGATTCGATTCAGTACGATCCGAATCGAAGCGCTTACATTGCGTTGCTCCATTACGTTGACGGCGAAAAGCGTTATATTCTTCAGCCTGATGGTCTTGCTGAAGGAATGATTGTTGAGAGCGGTGCTGACGCTCCCCCCAGTTTGGGCAATTGCTTGCCACTAAAAAACATTCCATTGGGAACTGTCGTGCATAACATTGAGATGCGCCCCGGTCAGGGTGGCATCATGGTTCGCAGTGCCGGCACTGGGGCAACGTTGATGGCTCGTGAATCGACATGGGCTCAGCTTTCATTGCCTTCAGGTGAAATTCGCAGGGTGCCATCGACATGTAAGGCGACAGTCGGAAAAGTTGGGCATTCCGAGCATGGTGCTGTAGTGCTGGGTAAGGCGGGTCGTGCTCGATGGCTTGGGCGTCGGCCACACGTTCGCGGTACTGCTATGAATCCGATCGACCACCCGCATGGTGGTGGGGAGGGTCGTACCAAAGGGGGGCGTCACCCGGTCAGCCCGTCTGGAGTTCCGGCGAAGGGCGGTCCGACGCGACAAAAGTCAAAGGCTTCCAATGCCGCGATCGTACGTCGTCGAAAATCTCGGCGGTACGGTCAGTTGCGAGTGAAGTAGTCAGGGTAACAGGTTAAATAGGTTTCTGAGAAGAACCAAGCAAAGTCATGAGTAGATCACAGAAAAAGGGTCCTTACGTCGACGAAAAGCTCTTCCGTAAGGTTCAAAAGGCGGAGGAGTCTGGGTCGAAAGAGCCAATCAAAACCTGGGCTCGATCGTGCACCGTCATTCCTGAGTTTATCGGTTACACGTTTATGATCCACGATGGTCGCAAGCATGTAAAAGTTTTGATGACAGAGGATATGGTTGGGCATAAACTGGGCGAATTCGCTCCGACCCGTACGTTCAAGGGGCACGGCGGAAGCAAGAAGAAATAGAGGCTTGGTTGGCCAGGCGGAAGTTCAGAAAAGATAGAAATATGGCATTCGAATCAACTCACAAATACGCTCGGATTAGCCCGAGGAAAGTCAGGCCGCTGGCTGATCTGGTGCGTGGAAAATTCGTGGACGAAGCTTTGGACATCCTCAAATTTCAACCTCAGCGGGGGGCAAGAATGTTGGAGCGAGTTATTAAAACTGCTTTGGCAAATGCCCAGGATCCCGATCAAAATCCGGGTCGGATCGTTGAAGAGCATAACTTGTTCATCAGCAAAGTTTCGATTGACAAAGGGCCGATGTTCAAGCGGTTGCGACCACGAGCACGTGGAATGGCGTTTGTGATTAAAAAGAGAATGTCGCACATCAAAGTGGCATTGGAAGAGTTGTAGTCCAAGTTCCCAAAGCTAACAAATCAATAAAAAGCGAGTTTAGAATGGGTCAAAAAGTAAATCCAGTAGCTTACCGAACCGGCGTAATGGAGGGCTGGAAGAGTCGTTGGTATGCCCCGAAAAGCGAGTTTGCAACGCTGTTGGTGGAAGATCAAAAGATCCGCCAGTTCATCCGTAAGCACCCCACGCAAAACTACAAAGCCGCAGGAATCGATCGAGTCGAAATTGAGAGGACTCGAGATGAAGTGAAGGTGACACTTTTCGTGGCCCGCCCAGGTTTGATCATTGGGAAAAAGGGCCAGGAAGTAGAGCGTCTTCAAAATGAAATGCAGAACCTGATCGGTCGAAGAATCAATTTAAAAGTCGAGGAAGTCTCGCGGCCAGATCTGTTTGGCCAACTGGTCGCCGAAAAGATTTCAGAACAATTGCAGCGTCGAGCAAGTTTCCGCAGAACCATGAAGCGGGCAGCTGAAGAATCGATGGACGCCGGAGCCAAGGGGGTCAAGATTCAGTTGGCCGGACGATTGGGCGGTGCTGAGATGGCTCGCCGAGAAAAACACATTAGCGGTTCGATTCCCTTGAGCACTTTGAGAGCAAAAATTAGCTACGGTTTTTGCGAAGCTCTCACCGCTCAAGGACACATCGGAGTTCAAGTTTGGATTAACCAAGGTAATTACGGAGACGAGATCGATGGCGCAGATGCCAAGACGGGTCAAGCATCGAAAGGTCCAAAGAGGTCATATAAAAGGTAACGCCACACGAGGCAATCGAGTTATCTTTGGTGATTATGGGCTTCAGTCTCTCGATCCAGGGTGGTTAAAGGCCCAAACAATCGAGGCAGGTCGTATCGCTGCTCAGCAGTACATTCGTGGGATCGGGAAACTTTACATTCGAGTTTTCCCTCACCGATCCATTACGTCTACCCCCCTTGAAACGAGGATGGGTAAAGGTAAAGGGGAACCGGAGTATTGGGTGGCAACGATAAAGCCTGGGACCATTTTGTATGAGTTGAGCGGCGTGACGGAACAGCAAGCGAAGATTTGTTTCGCTCGTTTAGCCCATAAAATGCCATTCAAAGTTCGAATGGTCAAACGAACTCCGATGTAATTCAGAGTTCTAACTGATAACTGGAAAAACACTTAAGATTTGATCGACTATGACAAGCCTAACCGAAATCCGCGAGATGAGTAATGAACAGCTGAAAGCTGTGATGAAGGATGCCTGCAAGGAATTATTCAACCTGCGGATTAAGGCACAGACAGATCGACTGGACGTTCCATCAGAACTCAAGCGAAATCGTCGATTGATCGCCCGGATCAAAACTATCATTCGGGAACGAGAGATCGAACAAGAGAAGTCAAAAGCAAAAGTTGAAGCGGCAGCGGGATAGGGTCCAAAGCAAGCCTAGAGATACACGTTTAGAAGTAACGGGAAACGAAAATGCCGAAACGAGTTTTAACAGGTCGCGTTAAGAGCGACAAAATGGACAAGACGCGGGTTGTCCAAATCGCGCGACTAGTTCGGCACCCCAAGTACGGCAAGATCTATCGAGATCGAACCACTTGTTATGTCCACGACGAAAACAACGATTCCAAAGAAGGCGACACCGTTCAAATCATCGAAGACAAACCGACTTCGAAGAAGAAGCGATGGTCGTTAGTCAAAGTGGTTCAGCGAAGTAGCGATGTCGACGTCGTAGCGATGCGGGCAGCAAGGAAGCAGAAAGAACATCTCTCATCTGAAGTAGAAGCGAATTCTCCGGCCGAAGATGTAGCGGTGGCCGAACCGACCAATGAACAGCCCGCAACTGAAAGTACAGAAACCGAGCCACAGGCGACCGATTCTCCGGACGAAAGTAGTGACCAATAACGCCGGACACTCTTCGGTTGAAAGTCAGTTAGAAGATACATTTTTGAAACGAAACAATGATTCAGGCAGAAACAAGACTCGACGTCGCTGATAATACGGGTGCTCGAGAACTCATGTGTATCAAAGTTCTCGGTGGCTCCCGGCGTCGTTTTGCAGGACTCGGTGACATTATCGTATGCAGCGTGAAGAGCGTGATTCCCGGTAGTGACATTAAGAAGAAGGCGATCGTCCGAGCGGTGATCGTCCGCTGTAAAAAAGGAACACGTCGGACCGACGGTAGTTACATCAAGTTCGACACCAACGCCGCAGTAATCATTGACAAGGATAAAAATCCTCGCGGAACCCGTATTTTTGGAGCGGTAGCGAGAGAGTTGCGGGACAAGCGATTTATGAAAATTGTTAGCTTGGCTAACGAAGTGATTTAACGTAGTCCTCTTTTGACGTAACAAACCAGAAAGCCAAATCGGTTGTTGGAATAATCAACAGCCTTAACGAGACAAAGCAAATGGTTGCAAGACTAAGAGAAGAGTATTTAAGCCGAATTCGCCCCGAACTCAAAAATAAGTTCGGCCACTCCAACGATTTGGCAGTCGCCAAAATGGATAAAGTGGTGATCAACATGGGAGTCGGTTCGGCGGTTCAGGATAAAAAAGAGCTGGCTGACGCCAGCGAGGCGATGGCTTTAATCGCGGGCCAGAAACCTGTGATTTGCAAAGCTCGAAAATCAATCGCGAACTTCCGACTGCGTGAGGGTCAGGCTATCGGCTGCAAAGTGACTCTACGCGGGGATCGAATGTTCGAATTTATGGATCGTTTGTTGACGTTGGTTCTGCCTCGAGTTCGAGACTTTCGAGGAGTCAGTTCCAAGGCATTTGACGGTCGAGGAAATTACAGTCTGGGGCTAACCGAGTACGGAGTCTTTCCGGAGCTCAACCCCGACAAGTTTACCCGGACGCAGGGAATGAACATTGTGTTTGTGACCACGGCCAGCACCGACGACGAAGGTCGAGAGCTGCTTCGGGAGTTTGGAATGCCCTTTAAGGAAAATAAAGCATCCAAGTAATCAATGGAAACTGCCGCTAACGTTGGTGGCATACCCAATCACTTTTTAACAGGCTTTTTGTTGTGGCAAGTAGATCAAAATTCGCGAACGTAAACGGGACAATGGTTCCGGTTCCACGCGTTTGCGGCATGATTCCTGGCGTTCGCAAGGCAAGTTGGCAAGTTGGTAAGGCAAAAAAGGGAAGCAGCAAACTATGATGACAGACCCGATTGCCGACATGCTTACACGTATCCGCAATGCGGTGAGCGTGGAACGGCCAAGTGTTGAGATGCCCATTTCCAAACTCAAAACAGGCGTGGCAGACGTTCTGAAAAGAGAGGGTTTTATTTGGGGATGGACGGCTGAAGAGGGCACCCCTGTTGGCAACCTTCAGATCGACCTCAAATACGGTCCTAGTGGTGAAAGGGTGATTCGTAAAATTAAACGAGTCAGCAAACCAGGATGTCGTGTCTACTCAAGTGCCCGTGAGCTGCGCCCTGTACTCAACGGACTCGGTATCTCAATTCTCAGTACCAGCAAGGGACTGTTGAGCGACCGGGAAGCAAGGCAGCAAAAAGTTGGTGGCGAAGTTATTTGTGAAGTCTGGTAGGAAAGCTGAAGCCTGGAAGATGCGGGTGAACGCTAAAAATTAGTTGGAATAGAAACATGTCACGAATTGGCAACAAACCGGTACCGATCATCGACGACGTGAAAGTCTCCGTCGCCAATGGGACCATCAGCGTCGAGGGACCTAAAGGGAAACTGTCATACCAGCATCGCCCCGAAATCGAAGTCGTCGTCGAAGATAATACCGTTAAGGTAACTCGCAAAGGAAACGATAAGTTTTCCCGATCTTTTCACGGGCTGACTCGCTCTCTGGTCAACAACATGATCAACGGTGTGAAGACTGGTTACGAAAAGAAACTGGAACTTCAGGGTGTCGGCTACGTTTGTTCCATCGCCGGCAACAAATTGAAATTGCGAGTCGGGTTGGCCAACGAGCTGATTAAAGAAATTCCAACGGGCCTTGAAGTCACTTGTCCCGATCAAACGCATATCGACGTAAAAGGTTGCGACAAGCAAATGGTCGGACAATTCGCAGCTGAGGTTCGGGCATTGCGAAAACCGGAACCTTACAAAGGGAAGGGTATCCGATACGTTGGCGAACACGTCAAAATCAAACCAGGTAAGTCGGCTCAGTAATTTTTTGAGATAGCAAACAAAACATTGATTCGGACCCTCCGAATACCAAAATACGGAAAGTGAGACTTACGGTGTCGACGGTAAGAAAACAAAAAATTGTCAATAAGCAAAGGTGGCGGCGTAAAAACCACGTCCGTAAAAAAGTCAAAGGGGATGCAGAGTGCCCTCGGCTAAGTGTTCGACGAAGTCATAAACACTTATACTGCCAACTCATTGATGACGAAGCTGGTGTCACCATCGCGTCGGCCAGCACACGGGATAAAAGTCTTTCCGAAGAAATCAAATACGGTGGAAACTGCCAAGCGGCGAAAATAATCGGATCGGCCATCGCGGATCGGGCGAAGGAGGCCGGAGTCACCAAATGTAAATTTGATCGCGGTGCGTACAAGTTCCATGGACGAATTGCCGAGTTGGCAAATGCGGCTCGCGAAGCTGGACTCGAATTTTAAGCAAATCATTTAAGAAGTTGATTGAGGTAGAACACGTGGCTAAGGACAACCGAAAAGGCGGTCGAAAAAAAGAACGTGACGAACAGGCCGGATCAGGACTGGTCGAACGGACCGTAAAAATCAAGCGTTGTGCCGCCGTCGTTAAAGGGGGCCGTCGATTCAGCTTTGCTGCAATGGTGGTCTGCGGTGACGGAAAAGGCAAAGTGGGTTGGGGCTACGGAAAAGCCAACGAAGTCCAACCGAGCGTGGAAAAAGCAAACAAGCAAGCTTCCAGAACCATGGTGCCCGTTCCGATTATCGAAGAGTCAATCCCACACCGGGTTGATGGACGGTTTGGGGCTGCTCGAGTCGTTCTACTGCCGGCCGGTCCGGGTACCGGAATTATTGCTGGTTCCGCCGTGCGTGCGGTCTGCGAAGCGGCTGGAATTAAAAACATTTTGACCAAAAGTTTCGGCAGCAACAATCCTGTCACGTTGGTCAAGGCGACGATTTCAGCACTCGAAAATCTTAGAACTGCAGACGATGTCGAACGTTTGAGAGGAGTTCAGCTATGAATCTGAATGACGTCAATGAAGGTATCGAGAAATTCAAAAAGCGAAAACGACTTGGTCGGGGAACGGGTTCCGGGTTAGGCAAAACATCCGGTCGTGGCCACAAAGGCCAAAAATCTCGCTCAGGTCACTCGCAGCATCCCACCTTCCAGGGTGGTGCCATGCCGATGATTCGCCGTATTGCCAAACGAGGTTTCAACAATAAATTTGCCCTCAAGGTGGGAGAAGTTAACGTAGGCGACCTTGAAAAGAACTTTAACGATGGAGATGAAATCACTCCGGAGTTGTTGAAAACCAAGGCGTTAGCAAACTACCGTTACGATGTTCTGAAAGTCTTGGGTAAAGGCGAGATCACCAAAAAGGTCACGATCTCGGCTCACCGATTCAGCAAGTCAGCCCGCGAAAAAATCGAAAAAGCTGGTGGTACGATTGTCGAACTGCCTGGCAAAAAGCCAGTCGTCAAGAACAAGATGAATTCCAAGAAGGGTTAAGCGGTTCACTCGAAACGACGTGGCCGATCCGGTTTTGTATCCATTTGATGGGTGGATCCTTCGACGGTTTCCCGTTAGAGAACTCGGTGAGATTCGGTCGCTAGGTTCTGGAACTTGGCATGTCATCACCGGTTGAATTGCGTTAAGCTTTATCGGTGTGCCGACCACTTAAAAGTGGGTCGGGTCTGAAAAACCATTTTTGACGTTCTGCGTCAGGATAATTTCAAGTCATGTTAGAAAAGCTTCGAACGATCTGGACCATCCCTGAACTTCGTCGGAAAATCCTTCTGACCTTGTTTCTGTTAGCGATTTACCGGATCGGATGGCAGATCCCGCTCCCGATCATTGATCAGGAAGCGGTTTCATCATTTGCCGACAAAATGAGTGGAAATCTGGCAAAATTCCTTGCCAAGGTTTCCATCTTTAGCGGTTCCCAATTGAACCAGGCCACGATTTTTGGTTTGGGAATCATGCCGTATATCTCTGCCTCGATTATTCTTCAATTGATGGGCACGGTCTACAAACCGCTTGAAGATTTGAAAAAAGAAGGCGAAGCTGGCCGAAAGAAGATCAACGAATACACGCGTTACCTTACAGTCGTACTTTGCTTGATTCAAAGTGCGGGGTATCTGTGGTTTGTAATCATGCGAGATCCAACAGGGACTGGAGCTCAAAACATGACAGCCGAAGCGTTCGAGAATGGTGGCCAGTTGACGGTATTTTGGCAGATCACAGCGATTCTGATCATGACCACCGGTAGCGTTTTCTTGATGTGGTTAGGCGAACAAATTGACGAACACGGAATCGGCAACGGTATCAGCCTGTTGATCATGGCCGGCATTGTTGCTGCGATGCCAAGAGCTCTGCTGGACTTGATCAACAACGCAAGTCTCGAACTAACTGGTTTCGGTGGCGGGATCGGTTTGGAAAAAATCATCATGTTGATTCTGATGTTTGTCGGCGTCGTTGTCGGCGTTGTTTTTATCACGCTAGGACAAAGACGAATCCCAACCCAAAGTGCAAAGCATGTCCGTGGGCGAAAAGTTTATGGTGGAACCCGTCAATACATGCCGTTGCGGGTGAATCAAGCCGGCGTAATGCCAATCATCTTCGCCCAGTCTTTGCTAATGATCCCGCCTCTTCTGTTCTCTTTCGCAAGCGGCAATGGAGCGTCAACGTTTGGTAGGATCATGGCCAGCGTCGGAAACGTGTTGAGCGATCCATCTTCGATGGTTTACAACCTGATTTACATCGCGATGATCTACTTTTTCTGCTACTTCTGGACAGCGATTACTTTTAATCCCAAAGAAATCTCAGACAACCTGAAAGACAACGGAACGTTTATTCCTGGTTACCGACCTGGTCGTAGAACTGAAGACTATCTGGAAAGAGTGATTGAGCGCATTACCTATGTGGGTGCAGGATTCCTTGCACTGATCGCGGTCGTTCCGACTATTATTTCGGAACTACTTGGCGTTAATTACATGGTGGCGAGCTTCTACGGTGGTACAGGCCTTTTGATCGCCGTGTCGGTTGCATTCGACTTGGTCCAGAAAATCGACAGTCATCTCGTGATGAGAAATTACTCGGGACTGCTTGAGTGATTTAGCCCTGATGATATTTGGAATACCTAGAGGCGACTTCGGTCGCCTTTTTTCGTTGAGAATTCGAAAGGGAATCAGGATCCCAACTTAAGGTGGCAGGTTGTGATCCTGGTGCACGAACGGGAAGCAAGGGCATTCAGCTGTGCCCGAGTGCTGGATTGGATGTTGTGCTCGGCTTGACCCGAAGTGTCGACGAGTGACAATAGACTCCAAATTTCACAACCCGAAATGGTTAGGAGTGATAACAAACTCCAAATTTCATAACCTGTAGGGTCGACGATTCGTAATAGACTCCAAAAATGCACAACCCGATGCGTTAGTGCGTTAGCGAGGGATAGGCATTTCATTCATTAGAATTTCGCACTTCGCTCGCAGACTAACGTGTCGATTAGGGAAAAACCGATCGTGCTTGGGCTCCGGCGACCCCCGTTTGAATAGCTCTCCATTTTGCGCCTTTTTTCATTCCGAGCCAGAAACATCGGCTTACTGCAATCAGTCCCAGGCCAAGAATGTGAATGTCGCCGTAAATTTAATTTCAGACTTCTCCACCCGAAATCACTGGGGGATCTCCAAATTCCATCAGCCAAAACGCGTGCTTTCAAAAGTGCATGCAAAATAGAAATTCCAGCGAACGGCTGGTTTCGTGTGAACTGATCTAGCGAAAAAATCCAAATTGAAATAACTACACGGTGTGTCAACGTTCGGATTTAAGTCAACTCACGAGGGAACGTGTTTTGAGTGGCAAAGCACGAAGGTATCTGGAAAAACTTGCCATACCTGCAACCAAGATTCGCAGGCAGCTGGATACTTTGTATCGGGTTGCCAACTCAGAAACTGGTGACCCGCTAAGTTGCGAACCATCAACCGTGTTTGTCCCGCCGAAACCGGAGTTATTTTTAGCTTGGTATTACAACCAGACCTATCCTGGAGTAGTGCCTGCGGGTGAATCTGCCTGGTCTCATTTTTGTAGGATCGGTTGGAGAAAAGGATTGAATCCTCATCCGCTTTTTTTTACTAATTACTATCGCAAAAACTACCTTGCCGAATTGCCCAACGAAAATCCGCTTCTCCACTATCTCAGCAATCCAGACTGCCTCCATTCCACGCATCCACTTTTTGATCCCAAGTACTTTACCGCTCAACTGACTGCTGAGCAGAAACAAGCCAAACAAAATCAAACATGGCTTGAGTTCTTTCTTGATGGACATGGTGTTAAATCGGCTTCTCCAAGCCCCCGATTTTCTATTCGAGGATACAACGAGCTCTATCCCGATATCGAGCATAACAACTTAAATGCCCTTTATCATTATGTGCTTCATGGGCAGAAAAATGGCCGCCAAATTGTTCCGGTCCGACCCACGGCCAGGTCTTTATTTGATGAAGAGTACTATCGAGCTACCAACCCGGATGTAATCGTTGATGACTATTGGACCCATTACCGAACCGTTGGTTTCAAGGAGAATCGAAACCCGAACCCGCTGTTTCACCTCCAGTATTACACCGATCTAAATCTTGACGGGTCGGTAGACACTGACCCGTTGGAACATTACGTCAATCAAGTTGCCTGTCCAGTAAACACACACCCCTTGTTTGACGCGGAATTTTATTTGCGGCAGATCGGCTCGACCACCAATCAGTTGTATCGCTTTGGGCTCACACCGCTGCACCATGTTTTGATGCACAATCGCGAAAATCTTGCCTCACCGTCTCCCTATTTTTCTTCGGAAAAGTATCTCGAAGCCTATCCGGATCTCGAAGCCTGCCCAAAATTGAACCCAATTTACAATTACCTCGTGAGCGGGATAGAGGGTGGTCGCGTTCCCTACATCGACGCCTCCAACCTTGATCGGATCCGAGAGTATGGGACTCGCGAATATGAGCTTTTGTATCGTTATCTGGAGACTCCTCACTGCCGATTCATCACTTCGTTCGCACTCGCAAGCAGACGAAAAACCATTCTCATGGTTTCCGACGATTGCTCCGCTTCCCTTGCTTCCAAGACAGCGATTAAAACCCAAAAACGGCTTAGTGATAGGTACGGTGTCGAAATCGTTAACTTGGTTTTTCGCGGTGGAAGCGATTCGCCCGAATTTGAGCAGATCGGTCCGTTGCTGAATCTTCAGGGCAGTCGTCAGACTTACAAAACTGATCAATTTCGGTACGCGTTTGATCTGTTAAAACAACTGATACCTACCAGAGACTGGGTAGGCGTTCTCGTGAATTCGAAAGAGCCGGAAGGCTGGCTGCCAGAACTTCATCAACTCGAACTACCAATCCAGACCCATATTCGGGGCGATTTGGATTTGTCATCAGATCAAGCAGTTTCTTGCATTCATAATTTGAGTGATCAAGTCGTTTTTCCAGTCGGTTCGTCTGCTAAGCTTGGGTCTTACAGTGATCTGGTAGCCGATGCGAATATTTCAGCAATTCCCTTCGGTATTCCTCAATCGACCATAGCGTTCGATGAAGAATTCGCCTCCAGGTTACGACAAAAGCTTCAACTTCCAAGCGATGCCATTCTTGTCGTTGGTTCGGGTCCATTGAGCAAAGAATCTGGTTTTGATTGGTTTCTCAATACGGCCAATTCCGCGATCAATCAGCGAGATCCAAGCCGACCGCCGTTGTCTTTCGTTTGGGCCAAATGCGACTCGTTTTGTCACAATGAATCAACCGAGTTACGTTGGATTCAACATGACCTCGAAAAAATGAACCTGAATGAATCCATCCGAGTGGTTGGTCGCGAAGTGGATGCCTCGGAACTGATTGCAGGTTGTGATATCTATTTCAATTCAGATCGGGCAGATCAACTGACCGATGCCGTACGTTATGCCATGGCAGCCGCCAAACCGATTGTTTGTTTTGATTGTGCGAAAAATTGTTTAAAAGTGCTTCAACAAGAAGCATGCGGTATCCAATATGGCAATATCAATCAAGCTGCCGATTCATTGTTGCAATTGATCGAAACGCCAAATTTGCGAAACAATTGGGGATCGCGAAACCACCAATACGCTCAGCAGAATTTTCAGTTGGATCTTTATCTAGAACGGACAATCAATCAGTTCGTTGACATTCAACTAAGAAATAATTGTGCAATCGGAAGCAACTCTCGCGAATTGAATAGCCAGCTAGTCAACCAGCGGGACTCGAAAAGAAAAAAAGTGATTTTCACTCTGCCCGCCTGGAACGTAAGCGGTGTCAACACGTTTGTCGAGAACCTGATTGGCGGGCTCAACCAAAACGGATTTGATGCCGAAATTCTATTCACAAACCGAATCGCCCATCAAGAAAGTGGTCTGGATCAACCCAAAGTTCCCTTTCGCCACCTTACGACTCGTAATATCGACTGGGAAAAAAAACGCCAGAGGATCTTCGAATACGTTTGCTCCAATGCACCCTGCGTTTTCGTTCCCAACTACGACTATATCGCATCCAGCATTTCGGAATCTTTGCCAGATGACGTTGGAGTGCTTGGGATTTTGCATTGTGATGATTCGGAACATTACGTCCACGGTTACCAGCAGGGGCCGTTCTGGGATTCCATGGTGGCAGTCAGTAAAACCATCGGTCAGAAAATTTTGCAATTGAATCCGAATTTTGAGGAAAAGTTGTCAACGATTCGGTATGGCGTTCCCGTGCCGAAACGACTTCCATCGAGGACGATTCGACACGGTAGGCCAATACGACTTGTATATACCGGTCGAATTGTGCAGGCACAAAAAAGAGTGATGGATCTGGTCGAACTTGCCAGCGAATTGGATCAAGGAAACGTCCCGTTTGAACTGACGATCATCGGTGACGGTGAAAACTTGGGCGAGCTTCAAACTTTGATGGAACGTTGGGTATTACAGGGCTGTGTAAAATTTCTTGGGCGGTGTAGCCCCCAGCAAGTTCAATCGCAACTTCTTGAGCACGACGCTTTGGTTCTGGTTTCTGAATTTGAAGGCTTGCCACTTTCGATTCTTGAGGGCATGGCTCACGGCTGCGTCCCTGTTTCGACTCAAATTTGCAGCGGTATCGACGAGATCCTGATTCACCGCACCAATGGTTTGCTTTCTTCAATTGGAGACATGCGACAGATGGCGGCCAACATTGAACAATTGTACCGTGCACCCGAATTTGCTAACGAGCTGCGCCAAGCGGCTTTTCGGACTCTTTTCGAGCACCACCTTACGGCAAACCAAATGACCCAAAAATATTGCCAATTGCTGGAACAGATATTTGCTCGATTGACCGCTGGAAGAAAACAGCAATCCAAATTACTTATCAGCCCTGAAGTGGCATCTATGCTGAAAGCCGGTTAAATTTCCAACGAACCTATCTAGAATTTGATGACCCAAGCCCTCCCTGTATTCATCGTTGCTCAACAAAGAAGCGGTACGAATTTTCTGAGAAAGTCACTAGCCGCGACGGGTGATTTTTTTGATGCCGATGAAGTTTTTCACCCTGAAAAACCCGGATTTTGGCAGTTTGCAAATCAAATTCGTTTTGAGAATCCCACACTGATGGTTCGGACCAGCCAAAATCTGGCCAAGATCTTTGACGAATTTATCAAACAATTTGCCGTAAGCGTTTCAAAGTCAACTGTTCTGATCGATGTGAAATATAACTCGGTGCATAACCTGAACGGATTCTGGCACGAAGATTTTCAACAGCCGAACTTCATTTGCTGGTTGCAGAAAACTGGATATCCAGTCATTCATTTAGTTCGACACAACGTATTGGAGAATTATGTTAGCTTCCGGATTGCATGCGAAAATCAAGCTTGGGTGGTCGAGGCGGACCGCCAAAAACCGAGGAACATCAACTTGAGGCTTGATCCTGAACAGACGGTTCGAGAATTGATTCGTAGAACAGAAGAGATCGATCGATTTCGCAATCTTCTAGAGCCGACACGATGTCTAGAAGTCAGCTATGAAACACTTGTTGAAACTCAGATTTCGGGTGCGATTTTACGGACGATCCAAAACCACCTGAAAATAGAGCAACCGATTCAGATCGACCACTCGCCGACCCAAAAGACTGGTAGGAAGCTCGAAAACGTCGTCGTCAATTTGCATTCGGAGATCCTGCCAGTTCTCGCCGATCGTGGTTTCCAATACGACTATCCCTTGCCTGTCCCAGCAGCCGTTAAATCGAAGTCGGAAGCGGAAGCAGCGGCCATTACCGCAGGTTCTCATTTAGATAACTTGACAGGACTGGACTTCACTGGGCCCTCCACTCCAGTTTTCATTATCTCTCACCAAGGGAGCGGAGCTACAGAATTTCGTTCATGGCTGACACGCCACGACGAAGTGAATGACGCAGGCGAACTCTTGGCTCCAACGAGCGAATTTTGGCAATTGGTTTCTGAATCTTGCTGTCAAAATCCTGAACTCGGAAATCGAAGTCGCGAATCTCAGCTGCGTTTGCTCAATCAATATTTGACAAAGGCGACCAACCGAGGGACAAAGTTCACCCTTTTCAATATTTATTACAATTCAATACACTTGTTTAATAGTGCCTGGCATCATCTCGGTGACCCCCATCTTCTTTTGGAGTGGATAATGCGGCAGAATTTCCCGGTCATTCATGTTTATCAAGATGATCCGGTCGAGTCGGCATTAAAAAATGTGATCTACCATTCACCAATGTCAGATATTCAAACCATAGTTGATGTTGGTGCATTTAAAGCGTCCATCGTTGCCAATCAGACAAGAGTCCAGCAATTCAAACGCTGGCTGTCGAATTCAAATTCGACCGATGCGATTTTTGGTCAAGATTTTAATTCTGACGCAATGAGTCTTTCATTCCGATCATCCATTGCGAAATTTCTTGGACTGTGTTTTAGCGATGATCCATCTTTGGGCATCAGCAATCAAAATAAGTTTGAGCCCAGCTCACAATCAAATCGGGGGAGTGTTTGCCTGCAAGTTCCCAATTATTTTTCCGAACTCATCCCTGCTCTGTTGGACGACGAGACTTGTTGGAAGCGATTTACGACTCAAAAGCTTTCGGTTCCTGATGCTGTCGACCCTGTGGTAGGTCGGCGATCCGATCTGCTGGATCACTTGAAAATGTTGGCTGGAGAGTTCGACGGTCTTCCTGAAATCTGTTTTGCAGTAGCGACCAAGATTGTTCTGATTCGAAGAAGGATAGAAGTGGAAAGGCACTTCGCGGATCTGGAGCTGATGCTTAGGCGTTTTCTAAAAGTTATTTGCGAACAGCTTTCAACGCGGTGGTTGGTCGCGATTTGTGACACCATTGCCGATCATGGTACGCCACTGCAAGCAGCCAATTCGCTGCAACTTGTAATCTGGATCAATACGTTGAAGCTCGCAGAAACAGAACGAGTTTTTGAACAGAGGCCTACGGCCAACCACCGTTACCAAGGTAAATCTATATCGAGTATGGCAACTTTTTTGGAAAGTTGGCCTCATTCGTTGTGGGATGGAGTCAGTAGCTACCTCGTGACCGAAGGTGATATGCCGCGAAACATGTTTGGCAGAATGCGAAAATCGCTTTCCAGTACTCCACTTTTGTTGCAAATCTTTGAAACTCTGATCGATCGGATGGACCGGACTGATAATCTTTTTTCAAGGATGGCCCGATTGAATCGCGGCGGATTCTGGCAACAAAACAGCGATCGAGCTGCTTAAACTCTGGTAGCCTTCATATAGAGACATTGGCTGGCCCTTGGCCGCCCTCGAATGGTTGATAATCGATTCGTTGAATTTGACTCCCGCCGATCAATTGATAGTTGATTCCACGCCATTGGATTTGCTTCCACAGAAGCGATCTCGCGCAACTGAATCCGTAAATCAAGTGAGCCGGAGCAATCAACCAAAAGACGGCTGTCAACCGCTGCCAAGCAATCGGAGATAGGGATTCTGACCTCAGTTCACAGCTTCGGGCCACACATTTCCGACTCACTTGGTAGGACCAAGCCGACAGGATCCCGCTGATTATCAATCCTAACAGGCTGATCAGCGTTGCTCCCCACTGGAAATAAATTAAACCAACAAACAGCATAACGAAATTTGCGACCATAACCATGTTGCTGAACACGGCATGCAGTACCGTCAGAAAAAAAGTACCCTCGTATAAACGTGACCAGGTAAGCATACGAGTGGTCCACCGCAATACATAACCAACAGTACATGGTTCGCGATTTACCATGATAATCGAAGGGGCAAATACGATTCGTTTTCCAAGTCCATGAATGGCTTTGGCAAGAGGCCCATCATCAACGGCAGATCGAGACCAGATCTCGGGCAACTTGGCCTGGATGGCATCTTGAGTTCGCATGGCGAAACTTCCTGCCCATGGATTGCAAAAATTGATCGCTAGAATCATCGAACCGCTGTTCCAGGCAGAACGGCAAAGCGTACCCATCCCGGAACCCCTGGGGGGTTCAAACCATTGGTTTCCAGTCACTCCACCAACGGTCGAAATTAACAGCGGCGCCACCAACTCTGCCAGCCATGTTTTATGGGGAACCACGTCTCCATCGAGGAGTACCATGTATTCGGGTAGCTTGTCAGAAACGCTCACCATTTTGTGAAAGGCTTGGACCAAAGAATGACATTTCAGGCTACAATTTGGGCCGGGGTTGGACATGACTTCGATTTTTAATCGATCATGCGTGTCATGAAGTTCTTTGATTTGTTGAGCAAACTGCCACGCGGGATCTGACTGGTGATCCACCACTAGAAAAATTTCATAGTTCTTATAATCCTGGTTGAGGACTCCAAGTAATGATTTTTCAAATGAAGGGTCGCAGCCCCGAACACTCATCAGAACGGCAACTCGATCTTGAAGGTGGACTGCCAGTCTACGAAATTCCAGCTGTTGAAAGCTACGTTGAAGCTTGACAGAAATTAGCTGCTGAACCACGGCGGCACCAATCAGCATCACTGACGCAAAGGTTGCGATCGTAAAAAGCATCCGATAAACCCAGTGGATATGCCGAGCGAGTAGAATCAGCTACGGATCAGATTCCAAACCAATCTTGAAAATCGAGGAACGTCCGCCCAAAATGCGGGATTAATAATTAGCATGGGCTCTTTTCGGATGCCCCGGTCAGTGATCCGCCAAGTCGGGGTAGAACCAGAAATGATATGTCGCCCGCCAGCCAGTTCCATATTTCGGGACGCCTCATCGCCCGAAACATAGCACTGATACCTTCCGGCATCGATATGTGAGTAATCGTGATTTTGATGAACTGCCGTGATCAGGGACGAAGTTTCAATCACCGGAACACGGTTCTTTTTGGCTGTGTAAACCATCCAGTTGTCCCAATTCCCGCGGCCAATCGCGAACTCAGGGAGGTTTTGATAAAGATCCCGATTAAAGATGAAATATTCCTTGCAGGCCTGGGTGGCTACTCTCCCTTTTGACTTGGCATCACGAATTAATCTTCTCAAAGACTTTGGGTGGGCGAAGTCAATTTCTTGCTGTACATCCAAGTCGATTCTTTTTCCGATTGCGACGAATTGCGCGAATCGTTGATCGTCGATCAACCGATGCATCGCTGTCACAAAATCGGGAGTCAAAATAATGTCTGAATTGATGTAGGCAAGGTATGGAGTGTTGGTATCCCGCCTTGCGATATCGAATGCTGAATTCACCAACGGTGTGCCATGGTCGTTGTAACGAATGTCAGACGAGTATCGAACTCCCAAGTCGCGAGCAACTTCTCGAATTCCTTTTTCGTTTCCGATAAGCAAAATTTCAACAGCGGGTTCGAGTTGTTTCCAAGACCGAATCGCATTCAATTGGATGTGATCGTTATCCGAACCAAATGGTTTGGGAACCGCAAATAGAGTCACGGCGGCCCGATGAGGTGTTTCGTGGTGTAACGAATCCCAATCTTCCTGTTTCGATTTTTCTAATTCCGCTCGAAATTTTTTCATATCAGGAAGAGCCATTCTTCTTCGATGATGCGTTGCTACTCTGACCTTCATCATAACCGTGTACCTGAAGTTTAGGTTCTGTTTTTGCTCTTTTCCACTCGCGAGGGGATTCTCTTTCAAGAAGCTTTTTAGCGATTAAAGTGTCCAAGAGAAAAAATTAACGAAATACTGAATGAACACGGCGATACATAATCAGGAAGTTTCGAATGAGTTTGACTGCTTTCAAATCCCACCAACGCTTCCAACTAAATGGGGGTTTTTCGGGTCTCCAGCCATTCCAGGCTGTTAAATCAAGCTGTTCAAAGAATAAACTTTGCGAAGGATGGAATGGCTCATACTTCCACGGCTTGAACTCGGTTGTAAAGTGGATGACCGACGGGTCATCCCGCATTGCCAAAAATTCGTCTTTTGAGATCGGACATTGGGCCGCCGTCGGATACTCGAACACGTGAGCCCCCTGATTCCAGTGAGCCGGAAGTTGTTTCCATTGACCATGAAAAACAACATTCAAAGCGTACTGATCCCAACACCAAACGTAATCGGGATTATCTCGCAGACATGCCAAAAGTTTTTGTTCGATGGATTCTTCTCGCCACCGAGCGATGTTTAAAACCATGACACCGCTGTTAAAGTAATGGGCCGATCCATCCAGACCAAGTTCACGCCAGTTGCGGATGGGCTCAATCACATTTAAAAATGGAAGAGCGGCCTTCAAGTCCCCATACTTTTGGTGGGCATGATAAGCGTTTATGAACGGGCAGCTGATATCCACAACCGCAGCGCAATAATCATTTCCCAAATCGAAATTCCAAAGTTCCGTTAAATCACCCCGAACCAGCACATCAGAATCCAGGTAAATCACTTTGGAGATTGATTTCGGCAACAGTCGGGCCGCTAACAAACGAAAATAGGCAGTGTGCGTGATGTGATGCGAAATCGTGAGGTCAGCGATTTCGCTTCGATCGGGTCGGATGATGTGAATCGAAATCGGAAGATCGAATAACGTTTCTCGAAGTCCGATCCAATTGGATTCGCTGATCCCGCCATCCATCAACAGCACGTGCAGATGATTCCCTTTTTCAAGGTTCGAAGCTGCGGAGTGCAGAGTGACTGCCAGCGGCATCACGTAATTGTCGTCTGCAGCGCACAACACGATAGGTTCGGTCGTGGTAACCGAATCCAGTTGAAAGTCTTGTTGTTGTAGTTCTTGTATCACGACTCGTAATTATGACACCAGTTAACCACGGTGCAGTCATTCTCCTAATTTTCCGTAATTCTTGCCTGGGTGTTAGACTGGCTTGATCGTGTTGTATCGGTTTTATTTTTTCGCTTTCGAATCGCTGATATCAGCTCCAGAAGTTTTCTTCGGATTCGAACGATCGGGCCGGCAATCGGGTGCGATTCAATCTCTTCAAAAATCTGGTGGGCTTGCCCCAATTCCATTTTCAACTGCGAGATCACTTCGTGCAGATGTTTGATTTCGCGTCTTGAGTGGGACAATTCCAACTGAGCCATCGTCAAATCTGAAATCTCAAACTCGGTGACCGAAGGATAAAATTGGCGATGTGAAAACTTGCCACTAAGGCTGGCGGGCGGGTCAAGAATTGGACTCGAAAACTTGAGTTCCTCGCCCGCTTGAATTTGTTGCTTCGCCGCGGATGCCATTTTTTGAACCAGTTGAATCATTCGTTCTGTTGAACTTTCGAATGACTGAAGCGAATCTTTCAGAATCGTTTTCTGGAAATGCATCATCGTGTCTGAAGGGTGTGCGAGCTGCTCGATGACAGAATCGAATTGATCGGCTGTCGAGATTGTCCAACATGCAGGGACGTAATGGGGGCAATTGTGATAGTCGAGCAAGGCAACAGGCCGCTCAAACTTCATCGCTTCAAGCATGGCAGTCGAAGGGGTCGTGATCACGGCATCCACGTAAAGTAATTGGTCTGCCAGCTCTTTTCCTGTGAAATCATGCCAACGATTTTCTAGCCCCAAGGCATCATTAAGTTGACCTGTTAGACGCCAGACCACCTCGTATTTTCCCGGGTGGTTGATTTGCGATTGTTCAAACCACTGCTTCAAATCTTTGAGGCTTTGTTGGGTTGTTTCAATCTGTTCAGAGGTAAAGCCTGGCGTTTTGGCGGTCATCACCAAAATCCGTATTGGGTCTGATTCTTTTCGATTCCGTTGGACCGGCCGGACTTCATCGAGCCTCGGAATCCCGACCACTTCAGTTTTCGTACTGTTCCCCCAAGAGTCCAGAATTCGGGCTTGCGAGTCCCCAATGCAGGCCACTTTATGCGACAGCACCGGCCGCATCGTATAGGGACATGCGACTTCGTCTTCGCGATTCACCCATGCGTTTCGCCATTCCAAAATGCCGTCGATCATGTAGATCGTTGCTACCTGGTTACGACGTAATTGTTGGCAACTCGATCGAAAGCGATCAAAGTGCTCGGAATAAAAAATGGCCACGTCGCCTGACCGAGCTACATCGGCCACGGTTTCTGGCGGAACGATTTGAATTTCTAGCGTTGTGGAAAAAGGGGAAGCATGATGAGCAACTTCTTTTTCGGTTCCAACAAAGAAAACCGAACTCGTTTGCGATTTAGTCATCAACCCAACACGGAAAACTATATTTTTTGCACATTCCCGTCGATCAGTCGCCGATTCAAAATCCGAATCGACAAACCATCATTCAATGGCAACCGCGGATCCGTCGTTTCTAGACGAAAGTCGATAAACGGTATCTTCGTCCATTCGGTTTGAAAAAGAGTGGACACTTCCATCGCCCATCAAAAAGTTGACCACCGACACGTGGGCACTTCCGAAAATCGGGTATTCACCGGGAGATAATATCAGGGTTTCGCTACTTGCAAATCCCATTGCATATCCGCCAAGCCTCATGAAAGTTTCAGGTTCGTCGCCGTTGTAAATGGATCCATCTCCCCAACCAAGGGGTTGGTTAAATCCAAACCGGGAAATGTATTTTTCACCCACAAAAATTGTTGTCGAGTGACCATCCTGCATTGAGCTGTGGGTGTACCGCCCTCGCTCGCCATGAACGAGCTGATTGTTTTCCACCGGATTGTCATGAGCGTAGCCGGAATTGAAAACTCCATCGACTTCCTCATCAAACAAAGCCCACACATCATAGGGAAAGAAATTTTGACTTCCGGCATTTCCAGCGTAGTCACCAACGGCACCCACAGGTTTTCCGTTTGTCTCCCAAGCACTAACTGGTTTGTCACCTCGAGTCCGCGATGTGCAGAGCATCATTTCCATTGGGATCTTGAGTGCTTCAGGATCTTGGTCTTGGTAGCGCCTTCGCGTGTCCATTCGATCGTACAGATTGTTTTCCTCCGCAAACGGCATCAAGAATACCGGCCAAGTCAAAAAGTTGTCTGCTGCTCTGGACGGAGGGTAATACTTTAGGGCCCCTTCGTAGTTATGAATCGCCAAGCCCTGTTGCTTAAGATTATTAAGGCAATGAGTTCGGCGAGCAGCCTCCCTGACCATCTGAACTCCAGGCAGTAGCATGCTGACCAGAATTCCAATAATTCCGATGACAACGAGCAATTCCACAAGCGTGAATGCTTGACGTTTTTTCATGATAGTGACCCAAGGTTGTTTGACTGGAACGCTATGGGATATTATGACGCGCGGTTGGGAAAGTCGTTCCTATTAGTGAAAGTTTTCCACGAAAAACCGGGAAAACCTCAAAATTCAAGCTATACAGCTTCCTTCGACGACCCACCGGTTCCCCTATCCAGGGCCGTTTTGAGCGCTCCGTAGGCATGGGATTCCGAAAATTCGGATTGGGCAATTTCCCAGGCAGCTGTTCCAAGACTTTCCACCTGTTCAGGATTGGTCGAAAGTTCCATTAATTTCTGATGGACTTCCGATTCATCTTCGCAAATGATCGCAGCTTTTTCTGCCCCGACTGGCAGACCGATCATTCCATGAGGAGTAGTGACCAATGGTTTGCCAAATGACAACGCCTCAACATTTTTGATTTTAAGGCCGGTACCGAATCCTACCGGATTTACAATCACATCGACACTCGAATAAAAAGTCGACAGTTTGTCGATTGCCCCCATCATTTCAACCGAATCAGGAATTTCAAGTCCTGAATCTTTCAACAACCAGTGACAAATCCCGCCTGCAATTCTCAACCGATAATTGGCCACCTGTTTGGATGATCGCATTTCGCTAATTAACGATTCGATTGCGGCAGCATTGGACCCGTTGAACGAACCTAGATAGCCTACGGCAAGCTTGTTTTCTCGTTGGCTGAGTTGTCTTGGGGCAGCGTTCGTTTTATCGGAAATGGCATGCCCACAGACCACCACATTTGATTTGGGAGCCATCTCCTGAAGAATTCTTGCCTCTTCCGGTTGGATGGCAACGATCAAGTCGAACTTGCGCAAGCAATGTGACTCTTCTTCTCGACTGATTTCAATCCAGTGATTAAGTCCTCGTTTTTGAAAGCTCTCAAATCTACGGTGCAGCACATCGTGGGTATCAATGACCCGATTTATTCTACCTTCGTTAGTCGACCGATCATCGCGTTGGACACCTTCTAACAAATAAGCGAGTTTGACATATTGGATCAAGATCGTTTGAGGCTTGAATTGTTCTACCGATTCAACAAACAAATCGATCGCCCAGGGCCACCTGAATTCTTCAAGCTTGGGGCTTCTGTCCGGAGCCAAAACCGACCTGGTATTTCCGAGCCAAACATTGATTTGATGCTGAATCGCTCGAACGTACCACTTCATTTTCCGCCAACGAGAGCTTGGAATTTGATCCGAAGATTGCTGTTCAATATCCAGCTGGTAACTCCCGATCAACATCTCATCATGTAAGTCGAACTGCTCAGTTCCAGATTGTCCAAGATAAAATGTCTTTACATGAAATCCGTTTCTATTCAGGAACTGCACCATCGAATACATTCTTTGTTGGGCACCGGTAGCAGCCCTCCAAAAAGGGACGTCGGTAGCCATCAAAATTCGGTGAGTCGACAAATTAGATCTCACAATCGCAGGGGGCTTTGTACGTAGGACGGATGGTTGCCGTTTTGCTTACCGAGACGATAACTCAATTTTGCCAACTAAGGTAGGAATCTGAGATGGAAGAAAGTGACGACTTGGTTCGATTCGCAGTAGCTGCGACTGAAGTCGATGCGGATCAATTGAAAGGAATTTTGGCAGAATACGATATCCAGTTAATGACGATGAACAGTGAATCTTCCGCATTCGGGGTATCGTTGGAAGGCGAAGATTCGATCGAATTGTTCGTAAACAAAGAAGACCTTGAAAAAGCTAAAGCGGTCGTCGAGCAACTGATGGACACCGAAGAAGAGCTTGCACCTGCTTGGACCTGTCATTGTGGTGAAGAAGTTGATGAAGGCTTTGGGGTTTGTTGGGCCTGTGGCGCCAGTTACGATGATGTCCACACCGGCGGCCAATCGGACGATGGTAGACAAGATTAAACATGATCAGATCTTTAATCACTTGTACTGATTGATCTTTTCGGGTCTGCAATCCATTGGCTCCATGAACCCGGGAAAATTTTTGCCATCCCTAATCCAGCATGCTTGACCGCGAGCACATTGTGACACGCGGTGACTCCGGAACCACAGTAAAAAATAGTTTGATCTGGATTAAAATCACCAAGGATATTTTCAAACCTTGCCTTCAATGCCTCGGCTGAATCAAATTTCCCATCTAATAAATTATCTACGAACGGAGAATTCACGGCGCCAGGAATATGCCCTGCGACCGGGTCGATCGGTTCTTCGAGACCTTGGTATCTTGGCGAGGTCCTCGAATCGATCAACAGCGAATTGCCACTTCGGCAGATCGCTTCCACCTCGCTGACATCGATCCATAAGTCAGGATTGGGTGCAGCGGTAAACTGAATCTGAGTCGCATATTCGGGCGGCTCAGAAGTGACGGGGCCTGAATTTTCAATCCATTGAGCCCATCCACCATCCAGAACCGCCACCTTCGAATGGCCAAGCCAATTCAGCATCCACCATAAACGGGCTGCGATTCCACCGTGGCCTTGATCGTACACGACAACCTGAGTTTTTGAATCGATTCCCCAGGATGAAAAGGTTGCTTCGGCTGCTTCGATCGTAGGCAAAGGATGGCGGCCGGTTGATCCAGGGACGATCTCCCCCGATAGGGCATCATCCAAGTGCGCATAATAAGCGTTAGGCACATGAGACATGCGATAGTCGTTTCGCCCACTATCAGGATCGGCCAGCGAAAATCGACAATCCACGATTACCCAATTTGGATCCTCAATGTTTTCAATTAATTCGTCTACAGAAATCAGGGTCTGATACATTTGCAGTTATCCCAATCCATCTTCTTCAAAGTAGAGTTCTGCATTTTTGACACCGATCAGCGTCAGGGCCATTGCATGCTCGTAAAGGCATTGTCGTGTAATGACTCCGCCTGTCAAAGAACCAACCGCTCCACCAGCTTGTTTTGAATTTTGCTCATCAAAAATCTGGTCGTTAGCCAATCCTAATTCGACTCCTGATTCGACAAGGTCCCGGGCTTTGGGTGGGAGAGCAAAACTTCCGCTCCTGCCCCTTGCGACTGTACCTTCGCGATCAATGATCACAATCCAGGCACTAGCAAACATCGAATTATGAATCCATTCAATGCCGCCTTCGATTCCCACATAAAAATCAAAGTCCTTCTGAGCTTTGAAAACTTCGTTGGCACGGTTCGTCGCCCCCGCCAACGTTTCATCCCGACTCATCGGTTGCTCATTGACACCCGAAGGAACGTCGAAGCCGGTTGCATCGAAGGACTCGCCGCGAAACATCGCTTTAAATCCTGCTAGGGCGGCGTTGATTTTGACGGGATTCAAAGAACCGACTGCGATCTTTTTCGTTTCCATAGGGTTGCCTTTCAAAACAGATCTTGTTGACGGATCGGTTGGATGCATTGCGGTGAGTCATTTCCGACTTTGTTGACCATTCTGTCAACCAGGAAAACTCGAAGTTCGTTTGGCTCGCAAGGGCGAAACATGCGTTGAAGTTTTGGGCGATCATCAAATTGGGAATCCAACCAAAATTCATAGTCGTCTCTCGATACAATGACTGGCATGCGATCGTGGAGCGGTTCCATTAAGGCATTCGCCTCGGTAGTCAGAATCGTGCAAGACTCGACGATCGGCTTGTCCGGGTCGGATTTATCCTGCCAAGATTCCCACAGGCCAGCCATGGCGAAGGGTTGATCGTCGGTCCTCGAAATATAATAGGGCTGTTTGGCTTTTCCGATTTTCTTCCATTCGTAAAACCCATCTCCCAAAATCAGGCACCGCCGTGATTTGAACGCGGCTCGGAAGGCCGGTTTGTTTGATACTGTTTCTGAACGCGCGTTGATCATTCTGGCCCCTATCTTTTGATCTTTGGCCCAGAAAGGAATCAGTCCCCATCGCAGGTTCGCCAATTCCGAGTCACCTGAGGCAGAATAGCGAATACAGGCGACCGGTTGTGTCGGGCAAATGTTATAACGCGGTTCGAATGCAGGGAATCGGAGCGCATCAAAAAGGCCCGCAAGCGTGGACGCCGGGGTTCGGAGGGTGAATCTTCCACACATGGTTAGTCTTTTTGAAAAATTGGCTTCGAAAATGAACGTTATGCCACGATTAAATCGGGATCTTCAGACCGTCGAAACCTCAAATTGTGACACCGATTCGCCCAAAATTCAAAGCAATCCCGAATTGGTCGATTGAATGGTGGTTTGGGTTTGGTAATCTGACATGAGCACGGTCCAGATCCCAACCGCACCGAGGTTTTTCTTTCATCCACGATGCGAAATCGGGTAACAGATTCGTTCGATCCTCGGTCTTACAATCCCAAAAATGCGAAGATGGAAATGCAGAGGTGTTAAGACGATGGATTTCGAACTTGGTAAAAAGCCGAAAGTAAAAGGCTGAAAGGTAGTCCGATGATTGTTCGAGCATCTTCTGAAATTTATTTAGACGCCAACGCAACCACCCCGGTTTTGACAGAGGCAGCCCGAGAAGCTCAAGATGTCATGGAAGAACTTTTCGGCAACCCCAGCAGTTCTCACATTTCAGGGTTAAGGGCACGATACATTCTCGAATCGGCACGGGATTTGGTTCAAGAAGTTTTAGGTGCTAAAGGGGGGCAAATTGTATTCACCAGCGGTGCCACAGAAGCGATTCAAATGGGTGTCTTCTCAACGCTCTGCGATATTCGCGAAAAACGAAAATCGGGCGTCCTGAAGAGTCATCGAAAATTGCTTTACGGAGCAACTGAGCACAAAGCTGTTCCTCAAGCGATTCGTCACTGGAATCAATTGCTGGGCGTCGACAATGAGGTCGTCGAAATTCCGGTCGACCAAAATGGTCAACTTGATCTTGATTTCATTCGAAACGAAGCAGGAAATGCTGACTTGATCTGTACGATGGCGGTCAATAACGAAACCGGAGTTGTCACTGATCTACAAGCGATCGAACGTGCAATCCGTTCCGTCAACCCAGATGTCGCTTGGTTAGTTGACTGCGTTCAGGCAGTCGGGAAACTGCCTTTGAATTTGAAAGAGACTTCGATCACTTACGCTCCCGTCAGCGGGCATAAAATTTATGCCCCCAAAGGGATCGGTTTTCTTTACGCGAAACAAGACGCACGCCTTGTCCCGTTACTAGCCGGCGGGGGGCAGGAACACGGGGCGCGAGGCGGAACCGAGAATCTCCCCGGCGTCGCTGCGATCGCTGCGGTCATGCAGAGATTAGCCGATTCGCCGACCCGGACTTTCACCAACGAAAAGCAATTGGCTGGTTTTCACCAACGCTTGGTAAACGCTTTAAAGCAAGCATTTCCAACGATCCATTTCAACACTCCAGTTGAAAAGTCGGTTGCAACAACCATCAATTTTGCCGTGAAAGGTTTTTCGTCGAAAGAGCTTTTGGACTTGTTCGACGCAGCGGGAATTCGCGTCAGCTCTGGTTCGGCATGTGGGTCTGCTGTAGTTGGATCCTATGTTCTGGATGCGATGGGAATCGAAAAATGGAGATCCGACGGTGCGATCAGGATGTCCTTCGGGCCTTTGACTGGAGAACAAGAAATCGCAGCTGCATGTCAACGAATCGAGGAAGCCGGTCAGGCCCTATGCGATTCTTGTTTGGTGCTGGGCGACGAAACAGAAAGCCTTTCGGGGCAGGATCTCGACGGATTGATTCAACTAAAAAATGGTTCTATGTGTACTTGGTTGTTGATGGACTCCAAGTCTCGACGATGCATCGTAATTGATCCCTTCGAAGAACTTTGCGACCGCGTTGAAACTCTGATCCGGTGTCAAAACAGTAAAGTGGTTGCGATTCTCGATACACATGCTCACGTCGATCACGACTCTCCGCGGCAAATGCTACTTCAGATTGTGAATCGGTTTGCCCAAAAGTCAGCCCATACCAAAGATCTTTTGGGATGGCCGGAAACACCCGATGGAACCGTGATTCTCCAAGATGGCGAGGAAGCTCCTTTTTTGCAGATTTCAGATAAATGGGTGATAGCCCAAACGGAACTACCTGGACATACCCAAATTGGTAGAGGGTATCTGGTCGGGCCCGTCCACGAAGGCAAACTTAAGAAAGAAGATGTGGTTTTTGCGTTCCTGGGCGACATGATTTTAATGGGTGGTATCGGCCGTACCGACTTCCCTTGCAGCACGGTCGAATCGATGTATCAATCACTGCAGCGGATTCCCAAATTGATTTCGGAAACTGCTCTAATCTGTCCCACCCACGATTACAACAACGAATTCGCGACCAACCTTGGGTTTGAAATTCGTGATAATGAGTTTCTGGCGACGATTGTTGATCAATCGCTTTCCCTGGAACAGTTCCTTGCATCCAAGCCGTCCATTGATGCCGCCATCTCCGATACAACCAATTCCGAATTGGTGTGTGGACTCATTAAATCGAACGAGGTGAAGGAAGCTTCGATTGAAATCGGACAATCTGAATTAAAGCAATTTTTCGAGAGTCATCGTCATTCGTTGATTATTGACGTGCGTGAACCCCACGAGTTTGCGTTTTCGCAAAATTGGTTTGAATTAGGCCTGTCTGGTCCGCCCCGTAACATTCCATTGACCCGGCTGTCAGGGTACATTCCAGAACTATTGGCCTCCCACCAGGCGTCTCCCCAAGACGTTATCTTCCTGTGCCGATCTGGTCGTCGCAGTGGCGTTGCAGCCGATTTCGCCCGACGAGTAGGGATCGAAACAGCTCGCCATATTTCCGGGGGAATTGCACTCAATGTCAAACACCAGTGCGTCACCGACGAATTGGACAATCCGGGTTACATGATTTAGAACACGATAATTTGGATCCAGAGATCGGTCGATCGTTAGCAAAGGGGAATCCATGGCCGCAAACGGTTTGTCGTCAGCCCTGTTGTTGATGGCATTTTCAGTGTCGTTTATTGGATGTATTGACTCGGTTTTCAGTGAATCCAGTCTGCCCAACATCTTGATTATTTATGCCGATGATTTGGGAACGGGCGATCTGTCATGCTACAACCCTAACTGTCGGTTTCGAACGCCACGACTGGACCAAATGGCCGCCGAAGGGATTCGTTTCACTGATGCTCACAGTCCCTCAACGATTTGTTCACCTTCGCGATATGGTCTTTATTCTGGCCAACAAATCTATCGTTCGACAGGCCGAGGAGGGGGAGCTTTCGAAGGTCCGGGAGGCCCAAGTTATTTAAAACCGGGCACTTTAACGATCGCCGAAATGTTGCGAACTCAAGGTTACCGAACCGGTGTTTTCGGAAAATGGCACGTCGGTTTGACTTGGCTGGACAAAGACGGAAAACGTCTTGGGGGTGGGTTCAAAAATTCGTTGTTGATTGATTATGAAAAAAGCACACCGCTGGTCGATGGGCCTAATGCTCGTGGATTTGATGAATCATTCATAACACCTAATTGCCCGACTACCGACCCACTTTACGTGTATATCGAAAACGGAATGGTTCCTGTTCCGGCTGATCATCGACACAACCGATCGACGCTTCCCAATCCAGGTGGCAAATGGCGATGGGACAATGACGAAGGTTGGGTAGCCCCCGGGTATCAATTTGCCAATGCTGACATGCTGTTCTTTGAAAAAACAAAAAATTTCATCAGTAAGCATGTCGAATCGAAAACTGACCAGCCATTTTTCGCCGTCTTGTCCACCCAAATTGCGCACGCGCCCGTCCTTCCAGCCAAGGAATTTTCAGGTCGATCTGCAGCAGGACCTCGTGCCGATTTTGTTGTCGAACTGGACACCATTGTCGGACGGGCATTCGACCTTCTTAAAAATTTAAAGATTGAGAATGATACTCTGGTGATTTTCAATGCCGACAACGGTGCCGAAACGATGCACGTTGCCTGGATGAGACAAGACCACGATCATGACCCAACCAACGGAATGCGGGGCATGAAGCGTGACGGCTGGGAAGGTGGGCATCGAGTTCCGATGATTGCCTGGTGGCCTCAACGAATTCCGGAAGGACAAGTTACGAATCAGTTGACCAATACGACCGACATCTTTGCAACAATCGCATCCATTACTGGTTACTCTTTAAACCCTGACGATGCCACCGATAGCTTCGACATGTTGCCAGTCATGACGGGAACCGTAAAGGATGCCGATCCGGTTCGGCCTCACATGCTTACACAGAGTTTTCGCGGCGAGTTTCAGTTGCGGCAAGGGAATTGGAAACTTCTGGACCATCGTGGGTCAGGCGGGAATAACTACAACCGAGGAATTCTAAAACCATTCGCGATTGCTGAAAAAGAACCCGATGCCCCTGGGCAACTTTACGATCTTGGCAAAGACCCGGGGGAAACCCAGAATCTTTATTTTAGCGAATCCAAAAAACGCGACGAACTGAAGCGATTGCTGGAAGAACTCAAAACATCGGGCAGGAGTGCACCGCGAATTCGACGCCCGATTGGAATCGAAAACATTCCCTTGACCAGAAAATAGACGAATCTTTCTAATCCCATGGGTTAGCATCCGTGATCCAGGCGAGTCAAAGCAAGCTCGACTCTGAAGAAGAACTGGTTAAAATTATGTATGGCGGAGCGGTTAAAAAGGGTAAGATCGGAACCTAAGCAGGAATGACAATGACTATTAACGAAAATGACATTAGAGAAGTATTGAAGCAGGTGATCGATCCTGAATTATTTGTCAACATTGTAGATCTTGGATTGATTTACAAAGTTGAATTGGTTGCCAAGGACGGTTCCGAAAAACTTGATGTCAATATCGACATGACGATGACCAGTCCGATGTGTCCTGCCGGACCTCAATTGGTTGCAGAAACCAAAAAATACGCCGGTGAAATTGAATGCGTTGACCACGTCGAAGTTAAAGTGGTGATGGATCCGCCATGGACGCAAGACATGATGACCGACGATGCCCGAGATCAGCTCGGCATTTTCTAAACCGAAAACTGGCAGGTACCCCAAGTTGATTTTTCTGGCCACTATTTGAATCTTGTTTCGTTTTTTTACGTGAAATCCAACTTGACCGCTTGTTCGTCCAGAATTTGATTTCGGAGACATTCTATTTCGCAAACGTTCTCTAATTTCGCTTAACTCGAAATAAGCTTCTGCTAAAATTCGAGACGTGTTGGCCAGCTACCCAGCTCTAGCGCCAGGAATTTCTACCAACCAACCCTACGGACACCACCATGAGCGTTGCCGATAAGCAGCCTGAGGCTAAATCCAATTCAGGCGATCCATTACGATTAATCGACGTTGACTATGTCAATTTTTATGTGGGCAACGCCAAACAATCAGCCTACTTTTATGCCCAGGCATTTGGCTTCGAAATTGAGCAAGTTTCTGACCTCACGACCGGCGTTCGTGATTCGGCAACCTATCTTTTAACCCAGGGTAACATTCGATTCCTGTTGACGACCGGCCTGACTCCCGATCACCCTGCTAACAAAGAAGTCCCACTCTACGGGGACGGAATTAAAGACATCGCCTTCACGGTAGACGATTCAGAAGCGGCCTACAAACAGGCCCTCAAAAATGGTGCTGAATCTGCATACGAACCCTACGCTGTAAGCGATGAACGCGGCACCGTCGTTCGATCGGGGATCAAAACATTTGGTCGAGTTCGTCACACATTCATTTCCCGGACGGGCGATTACCAACTTGAAAATGTTAAAAAACCTGGGAACCCATTTCTCCCCAGTTTTAAAGTATTAGGTGACTTGGCAATCAATCAATACAACCGAAAACACCCAACCGGATTGTTCTATGTGGACCACTGCGTGGGCAATGTTCACATGGGAAAAATGAATCACTGGGTTCAATGGTATGAAGATGTTCTTGGTTTCCGTTTATTCAAACACTTTGATGATAAAGATATTTCAACCGAGTACTCGGCTCTCATGTCAAAAGTGATGGACTCTGGACGCGAGTTAATCAAAATCCCAATCAATGAGCCTGCTGAAGGTCGAAACAAAAGTCAGATTGAAGAATACCTCGATTGGCACAACCAGACCGCTGGGATTCAACACCTCGCACTTCTGACTAACAATGAACTTGATACTGTTTCAAAACTGCGGCAACGCGGAGTCGATTTTCTAAATATCCCAGATACCTACTACGATATCGTTTGGGACCGTGTGGGTGACATCAAAGAAAACATCGATGAAATTAAAGACCTACGAGTATTAGTTGATCGCGACGACAAAGGATACTTGCTTCAGATCTTTACCAAACCGCTCCAAGATCGACCCACGATGTTTTTCGAAATCATCTGTCGTCGCGGGAGTGAATCTTTTGGTAAAGGGAATTTCAAAGCTCTGTTTGAATCTCTCGAATTGGAACAGGCAAAAAGAGGCAATTTGTAAACCTGATTTCTTGGTTTCTTTTCCTAGCGACAAAACGGAAAGCCAAACGGGTTTCACTTGATTCGTTCGATGCTAACTGCTTTTCGGTGCTTGGCAGCGATCGCGGCGAACAGTTGTTTTTCCGCATCCTGCCTAACCAAATCTTTGGCGTCCAGAAAACCCATTTTTCCTTGTTTGACTTCAAGACACCGAATCAGGTGAACCCCAAATCGGGTTTCGACGGGTTGGCTGATTTCAAGAGTTTTCAGCTCAAACGCAGCGTGAGTGAAATTTTCGGGCATAGATCCTTGCCAACGAATCCACCCCAATGCCCCCTCGGATTCTCGGGTAGGAGCCTGAGAATATTTTCGAACGGCTTCTGCCCAGATTAACTTCTGATCAGAAAGTTGTTTCTTGATGTTTTCTGCCAGTTCGGACGGGGACTTGGCAGCACCTTTTTTTACAAGCAAGTGAGCGACCCTCAGTTCAGTCCCGTCGAATTTTCGAGGACTGCGATCAAAGTGTTCTCGCAAAAACGGGTCGTCTATTTTGTTGTCAAGATATTTTTTCCAGCATAACTTCCATTCCAATTCTCGCCTTAATTCATCTTCGGTCAAATCGTTTTCGGCAAGGTAATCTTCCATTGCCTTACCAACACGATCCAACCGGGCTTGCAATCGATTCCATTCCAGCTTCAATTCTGAATCCTGCGCTCCAAAATTTTTGGATTGAAGAAAGTTCATAACAATAATTTGATCAATATAAATCTTTAGTTGCAGTTCAAACAATTGTTCCTTCCGACGCTGGGACAGCGAGAACTTTTTGGTCGCTTTGTCGACTCTGCTTTCGATAAATTTTGTTCGAATAGGAATCCCCGCGACGGTTGCACAAATTTGGCTATCCTTCTCCTGAAATGATGACTGAATGATGGAATGGCAAGACACGGAATCTGATGCCCCACGAAAATTCATCGCCAATCCCACGTCAGTGATGAATAAAGTCGCGACCAGACAGATCTGTGCGAAAGCGGTACTCATTTCAATCGTTCCTCGAAAGGGCAGTTTTGGAATTTGAATGCCCCAAATTGATTTAAAGGCTATCGCTTCATCGAGTATGGACTCAAGCGAGATGCCAGCTTTGATTTATCAAAGTCTCATATCAGCAAGTATCAGTCTTTAGGGAAAAGGAACATTTTCAATCGAAAGCTTGATTGGCACTTTAATGATTGCAGCAGGCGTTTGATAAAAGATCGACATCGCGTCTGGATTCTCTTCAAAATAGTAGGTGAATGCCACCTCGTTTTGCGCGATTGCGTTACTCTCCAGTGTCAGTGGTAGTACTTGATTTCCTGAGGAATCTTCCAGGTAAAACGGGTTGTCATAAACCCAACTTTGATGCGATTCAAGCGCGTTATGTTCTTCATCAAACGACAGTCGGATCGAGACTCCGAATAGATCTTCGTTTTTCCGAATACCGTCAAATGTCAATGTCGCTCCTGCTTTGGTTTGACGCGCGCCTGGTTGGAGATCTCCGATTTTTTCGAATCGAAACGACTCTACTCTGCCGGGTAGCACGGCTTGAAATTCCGCGTCGAGCGATTTGATGTATTCGACCTGACGATCCACCAAAGAGATCGGCATGAAAAATTCCAGCTCTGGAATTTCAGGCTGAACCATTCCTGATTGGACGGCATTGGGATCGGAAATTAAGACGGGGTGGTTGTACTCGTCAATCGCTTTCACAGTCTTCATTGGCAAGTCTAGCGAAATCGGTTTCATTCGTGGTTCCCAACGAATGCGAACGCCAATGTTACAATAATTGGCTTGTGGATTTTCAAGGTTTCGGGAAGCCACAACTTTGGTCACCGTCATGTCAAAGATCCCAGAAGTGCATCCCGGAATAATCTCTTTTTTGGGAAGACTATTAGCTAGATTTTTACCCTCTGGATTGGCCGCTCTGATTCTAGCTTGGCTTGTTGGCGTCAATCGCAAAGCTCCGGCTTGACCGCCATAGGTATCAATCATCAACTCACCTTGCTCCATGATTTGATGCAAAGCATCCCAAAAGCCAGCATTTTTAATATCCAGATTGATCAGTTTGGTAACAAAAACATCCGGGGTCCCATCGAGAAGAGCCACATCGTTTTGTGATTGACGGGCAAGGGATTCGAGGGCTTCGTCCAATGTGAGCGATCCCTGTAGCGACACCACACTGGCAGCCGTCGCGGCCGCAATCGCTTCTTTTTCGAGGGCAACTCGAACGCGATTGATTCGGGCAACGAGATCCGTGGATGAATCATTGGTCAAGGGAGCCAAGGCATCGAGAACTCGAACCCCCAAATCGATCAATTCTTTTTCCGCTTCATCACGTTTGGGAATTTGCGGTGCCACTAACTGGTTTTGAAGTTGTTCGACCCTTTCAATCAACTCCATATCCGAAACTTCATCGGTCTGGGCGTATCCAGCCGACGAGAAACACGCCAGACAAATCGCAGTCAAAATGATCAATAGAGGGATTCGTAACGGCAGCAGTCGTGGTCGAAACATGAGTTACCTTTCCTAAAAAAATACCTCATTGATTTTACCGGATTGACCACCTTAAGTCTAAACACAGGAATCGTCGTCATAATCCAATCAGACGTCAAATTTGACGCGGATACCCCGAGACCATCTACAGGTTCTTACGTTGAATCGTTCGATTTTGAGGTAAGTTTGCGATGGTAGGACATCTGCCAATCAGACCTTAGTCTATTTACTGTATGCTTTCGGATCGTTGTCTTTTCAATGTCACCCATCAAAATCATTTTATTCTCGTTGATGCTGTCTGCCAGTTGGGTGGTGATTCCTGGTGAATTTCCAGTTGTGCCGAAAGTTAATGCTCAAACCAGTCAACCTGAAATGACAATCAAATTAACTTATAAAAGCAAAGAATATTTTGGCCGTCCGCTGGCTTGGGACGGGAAGGATTTGATGCTCCTCCGCACTGACGGCCAGATCAGTACTTTGCCAGCCAAAAACGAATCGGACTTTCAGAAAATCAAAACTGGTTTTGATCCGCTTTCGGCTCAAAAATTACGCAACCAATTACAAAAAGAGTATGGGAGCAAATACCAGGTATCAGTAACTCAGAACTTTGTCGTGGTTCATCCGCCAGGTAGCTATACGGTTTGGGCCCAGCCATTTGAAGAACTGTATTCCCGGTTTCGCGCTTATTTTTCCACCCGCGGATTAAGACTAAAAAGTCCCGAATTCCCCATGGTCGCGATCGTATTGAGAACACGCAGGGAGTTCGACCGTTTTTTAGTGGCCTACCACAAATACGATTCCAACATCCTTGGGTACTACAACCCTCAAAGCAATCGAATCATTACCTACAACCAAAGTAATTCGAGATCGACCGGGAAAAACTGGTTTTTCAATTCCAGCACTATCATCCACGAAGCGACTCACCAAACAGCTTTCAATGTCGGATTGCATAGTCGTTTTACTCCAGTACCCCGTTGGATTTCTGAAGGCTTGGCAATGCTGTTCGAGGCACCCGGAATTAATAACAGCCACTACCATTCCAGGCAATCGGATCGCATCAATCGAGGGCGATTACTGGAAATCAAACACTTTTATCAAAAAGGTAAAATTCGTGGCAAGTTGGCCAACTTGATCATTAACGATGACCTTTTTCGATCCGAACCCGAGGTGGCCTATGCGATGTCATGGGCATTGACTTTCTATCTTCACGAAAAAAAGCCCCAGGCCTATCTTCGTTTCCTCGCAGCCGACGGAGCTCGTCAAGACTTTGCCACGTTCACATCCAAACAACGGGCGACGGCATTTGCCAAGGCATTTGGATCGGACATTCGAAGTCTCGAAGCTCGCATGGCGGAATTTTTTTCGAAACTCAAAGTACCGTCGGACAAAATAGCGGCTAAATAAGATTGTTTCGAATCGCCCAAACGGCAGCCTGAGTCCGATCATTGACGTCCAATTTTCGCAATACATTTTGGACGTGTTCTTTCACGGTCTCGACGCTAATGCCCAGTGATTTCGCGATCTCGCGATTGCTTAATCCCATCGCTACATGCTTAAGCACTTCCGTTTCCCGATTCGTCAACGGGCTATCCACGTTTCGATTGGTTGCACGACGCAGGCGGGATCTCACCTTTACCAGCAGGCTCGTTTCTGGCGGAGATCGTTTTTCCGCTGCTCCACGGATCGCATTGAGCAAACTTACCGCTGGCGACGACTTCAGAATAAATTCAGAACAGCCCAAGGCATGCGCTCGGGCAATATTGGTTGGATTATTGTTCGCGGTGAATACGACTACGGCACACTCACGCCCCTCCGAATGGATAGATTCGAGAGCCTTGAGTGCATCGTGCCCACCAAGGCGAACTTCAGTGATCAATACCATTGGATTTTCGTTGTCGATTAAGCGTACAATCTCATGAGTAGATTGAACGCTTCCGACAAACTCCATTCCGGCGGTTTGAATCACCTGTCGGATACCTTGGACGGTGACCGGGTGATCATCCGCGACACATACTTTCACAGGTGTCATGTTTTAAGGTTGGTGTGTTAAAACCCCGTATGCGAAGCCAAAATTGCTAGTCGTATTGGCCGATTCGAGATTTTAGGTAAGGAAGTGGGAAGCCGTAGGATATTTGAACCAAAAAATGGAAACAAGCGGGCCAACTGGATTAATTCTTATGATTCTTAAATAAGGTAAGGCCGGCAAAGTTTCAAAAAGTCAACGACCTGTACCAAGGGTGAGCTAAATAAACAGAGAAAGTAAAGATAATCCATTCATTACGATTCGATTTGCCAAAATCGTTCCTGTTTCCATGAGCTCCAAAAACGCCAATAACTGCCGGATTCTGTTGGTCGATGATGATCGACACCTGCTCCAATCAATGGGTGCCTGGTTAGCAGAACAAAATTTTCAGATTGCTTTAGCAGGCAATAGCGCTGAAACTCTGAAAGCTCTCGAAAGTGCCAGTTTCGATTTGGCTTTGATCGATTGGCGATTAGGAGAAGAAGACGGACTTGAATTGTTGAAGAAAGTCAAAGCTCATCATCCGGGAGTGGTGACGATGCTGATGACAGGATACGCGACGGTTGATACAGGCGTCGAAGCCATTCGAGCAGGTGCATTTGATTTATTAACTAAACCGCTAATCGACGAAGAACTTCTACTTGCATTCGATAGAGCGCTTTCCCAACAAAAAGTCATTGAAGAAAACGAGCAGCTAAAATCTCAACTCGATCAACGTTTCGGAAGGAACAATATCATCGGCAACGATCCAAAAATGCAAAAAACGTTTAGCATGATCGACAACATTGCCAACACCAAGGCGACAGTTTTGATCACTGGAGAAAGTGGTACTGGGAAATCCTTGATCGCCCGAGCCATCCATCAGCGATCTAAACGTAAAAAAGGCCCATTCGTTGAAGTCGCATGCGGGGCTCTCCCTGAAAACTTATTAGAGAGCGAATTGTTTGGTCACGTCGCTGGTTCTTTTACAGGCGCCACTGGCAACAAGATTGGAAAATTTAAACAAGCCGATGGAGGCACTATCTTCCTTGACGAAATCGGGACCGCGTCTGCGGCGATGCAAGTCAAATTATTGAGAGTGCTGCAGGAACTTGAATTCGAACAAGTCGGCGGAACCGAAACCTTTAAAGTCAACACTCGCGTGATTCTGGCAACAAACGAAGATCTTTCTCAGGCTGTCAACGACGGCAAATTCCGCCAAGATCTTTATTATCGTATCAACGTGATCAACATCGAGCTTCCATCGCTCTACCAACGAGCGACCGATATCCGATTGCTGGTCAATCATTTTCTGAGGAAAGTTTGCGATGAAGAAAGTAAACAGATTGAAGGTTTTGACGAATCCGCACTGAGTATTTTGGAATCCTATCGCTGGCCCGGCAACGTTCGTGAACTGCAGAATGTAGTTGAACGAGCCGTCTTGTTAGGCCAAGGTCCTTGGCTTGGTCCAGATTCTTTGCCCAGCCACCTGGTGGCCAACGGGACCATCTTTGAAACGCCGGTCTCAGCCGTTACTCGTCCGAAGCGACAGACTTTGAAAGAAGCACTCGAGGGCCCTGAGCGGCAAATTATCTTACAGTGCCTAAAAGAAAATAATTGGAATCGGAATTCAACCGCCGATCAATTAGGCGTCAATCGAACAACGCTTTATAAAAAAATGAAACGCCTCGGTCTGGACAATGCCCAAACGGTTGCCTGGCAAAATTAGTCTCCTCGTTGCTAATTCCAGATTCACTTGGGCCTGCTTAGATGTTGATAACGATCTCAAGCAATTGCTTTCGTAAAACTCAAGGATCGTTGCTAGCAAGTGGCATCGAAAATCGAGGCATCCCTCGGGCTGTTCGCACCGGACAAGCAAATCTCTGAGCTACGATTCGAAGAATTTCCGTAAAAATCACCTATGATCGCGATAGGTTGTGAGGTGAATTCAATTCACTTCCAAAACTTGAGCTAAAAAAATGATCTGGGAATATTTTTCTGGATTTGTTACCACCATGGACGCTGAAATGGGGAAACTGAACTACCTAGTCGACCTGATGGATTGGGTCGCGGACGATCAGGCAATGGTTGATCGAAGTAAGTGCCCTTAAAGAACATCATCGGAAACCAGGATGTCGGCTCAGCGGCGTCACCCGTTTCCACTTGCTTAGGATGAGCAAGCGAATTGCAATGGATTGGACAGATGTCAGATTCCGAGAATAACTCGAGCGAAGAACCTATCCCACGATTCAACCGTGGAGCGATGTATCGAATTATCGCCGTGAGTGTGTTTATCTTGTTAAGCACTTTCGCCGTGATGCAAACTTTGTACAGCAACAAAGGTCAAGATTCACAAAAGCAAGTCGCCTTGAAACCTGATAGCGATACCTCGCAAGAAAATGAGCTTGGCAAACAGAAGAATACAGAATCAGGCCAGTCTAACGCTACGAATCACCAAGCTGAGAAAACTGAAAAGACGAAATTCGATTTCACGCGACCCAATTTAAACGACCCCGCATCGAAAAACTTCAGTTCGGAGAAACCCGGTTCGAAGAAACCCAGTTCGAAGAAACCCGGGTTTGGAGCTTCGGTGATCGAACGTACTCGCACTGGGTACACAGGATCCACTGCCGCGCCTCAAATTCAACGGAACAGTTCGGGACCACCAGCAACTCGAGTCACCCCACCCAAATCAACAACCAATAACTTGTTGACTAGCAAGAATCAAAATTCTGGTTCTTCATTTCTTCCACCTTCCAGGTCATTCGATTCCGATTCCAATGCATTCGATTCTCAATCGCCGAAATCATTTTCGGATGGGACTTCCAAACCACCGGTGCGACGGTTCGCTCAAAATTCAGGGATCCCAGCGATTCCTAGTCAAAACGGATTTGGTATCCGTGAAACCGCCTCTGGCAGGATAAACGAGTTAGGCAACGATGTCTCTCAAAAATTGGATGGTGTATCTGGGAAATTGACAGCCAAGGCTGGCAGTGTCAGCCGTGGCCTCCAAGAGAAAGCTGACTCCATCATTCAAGGCACCAGCAATCTATTAAAAAAAGAAATACCCAAGGCTGGGGCGACCACGGCAAAAACTCTCACGGATCAAACCAAGAAACTGTTTGAAACGAAAAAAACCAGAGCCGCAGAAAGCAATGCCTTCAGTGGTAGCGTTCAACCGGCCCCACTTTCCGAACTTCCAAAGGTGAAAACCGATTTAGGGAAGTTTTCGACTTCGGTCCCAACCCGCCCGTCGAACCCGCTTGGCGAAAACACTTTGCCTGGACGCGGACCTCAAACGCCTGATGTTTCGCCAGCGAAATTTCCAGCGATTCCATCAGGCTACGCTGCTAAATCAAACACTGGTGATAACAAGGATCGTTTTTCACCAACCGCGAAAAATAGTCAACAGACAGGCAGCTCGACACGCGATTTCAGGATGACTGGGCTGACGCCGCTCACTCCAAATTCCCCGCCAACTCAACCGAATTCAGCCGTCATGAATTTCTCAGACCGGGGATCCAATTCGGTTCAAAACGACTCGGGGTCGCCCTCAATGCGAGGCTCTCGTCCAGTCGTTTCAAACTTGGGTCAGTCGGCTGAACGGCGACAACCTCAATCCGTCATTAACAGTGGAACGGGATCAAGATCTTCGGCGGTTCCTGAAAAATTCTCGGCCGGGCCGTTCGCTGAAAGTCCAGAACCAAAGCCCTCGAACTCAATTCTCAGATCCATTCGAACCACCAATTCACCCACAACCAATTCGGCTGCGACTGATTCACGCATGACAGGTTCTGAAAGTCAGACCAATGTTCCCAATCGCCCGTCCAGTAAATTGCCTTTGGATTCGTCGATCACTTCGAACTTAACGAAAGACATTCCCGGTGATCGGCAACTCGAAGGAGCCCAGGCTCCGGCACTCATCGTCGAAAAACTGGCTCCTAAAGAAGTCCAAGTTAACAGTTTGACTGAATTTGAGTTGGTCATTCGAAACGTTGGGAATGTCACCGCCCGGAATGTCATCGTTCTGGACCGCATTCCTAACGGTGCCGAATTCATGAGTGCCTTGCCGCAGGCGACGGTTTCTAGAACAAGAGATCTGAAATGGGAACTTGGCAGCCTTAGGCCCGGCCAGGAATCACGAATCAAGGTTCAACTTAAACCGACGCAACCTGGCGAAATCGGTAGCGTTGCGACCGTAATCTCAGCGACTTCTGCTTCGATGCGGACCCGAGTCACTCGGCCGATTCTTAACGTGGTGCATCAATCCAAACCAACCTACCTGGTGGGGGACAACGTAGTATTTGACGTTGTGGTCCAAAATAAAGGAGACGGGCCAGCCAACAAAGTTTTGATCCAGGAAGATGTACCTCGACAACTCGAATTTTCCGAAGGCTATCGGGAACTGGAATATGATGTCGGTACATTGATGCCAGGTCAGTCAAAAAGAATCCAGTTGTCACTTCGAGCCGCAAAAGTTGGCAAACTTCAAAATGTCATGTACGCTTCTGCGGAAGGTGGCTTGCGAGCCCAGCATAAGCTTGACCTCGAAATTATCGCGCCCAAACTTGTCGCCTCATCGAGCGGTCCCACCAAAAGATTTCTAGGTCGAAAAGCAACCCATGTATTTACGGTCGCCAACAAGGGAACTGCCAAAGCGACCAATGTTGAATTGATCGCTCGGTTACCGAGCGGATTAAAGTATAAGGCTTCCAACAACCAGGGTCGGTACGATCCAGCTTCACATGCGGTTTATTGGAGCATGGCAGAGTTGAGTCGAGGTGTCGATGCAACCGTCGAACTCACGACCACACCAGTCGACATCGGCAGCCAAGCGATTCGGTTTGAATCATTCGCAGATCTTGACGTCAGAGCCGATGCCCAGCAACCATTGAGCGTACAACATCTGGACGACGTTTTCTTCGACATCGACGATGTGGTCGATCCTATCGAGATTGGTGCCGAAACAGGATACCGGATTCGAATCGTCAATCAGGGAACTCAAACAGCGACCAACGTTCAAATTCAAGTTGATTTCCCAGCTGGAATTCAACCAACGGCAGTAGAAGGGACGCTTCGACATAGCATCGCAGGACAACGGATTACTTTTGAACCGATCACTAGCATGAGCCCAAGAGATGAATTGTCTTTTGTAATCAAGGGGACGGGAAAAACACCCGGCGATCATCGAGTTGTCGTCAACTTGAAAACCGACGGTAGAACGACCTCGGTGGCCAAGCAAGAATCGACTCGAGTTTATTCGGATCGGTAAAATGTCAAATTACAAGGTTCTCGATTCCGCCGTCCCTTTTTGTCGCTTTGACCACGGATATCTGCAACAACAAGAACATTAAATTCCAACCTGGTGATCCTGCCCCAAAGCCTTACTTTCTCACCCGATAAGCCATGACCTGCAGACAGCACCGGCACTTGTCCGGCAGAAAAAATCCAAGGACTTGTTATTTCGGTCGCGTTGGCATGGTCGCGAAACTATCACAGAGTGGTTCATCCACTTTGTGCGAATTGAGCCCAGCAATCAGCGATAACGTTTCGCTGGGCTATTCCGACCTGCCGACCAGGCTGCCGGTTGCTGATTTGGAATCGTTTGAGAAACACCCTCGACTGGGGTGACATAATATTGCGTGCGAAAGTTAGGGTACACTTGCTGCCTTTGCACTCCTTGGTAATTTCCCGTTGGATACGGCAAGGTTTGGGTTGTCGATGTTGACGGTTGATCCTGGAACCGAGTTTGCACCGGCTGGGTAAGATCCGACTTGGAAAAACCCGACTTGAAAAAACCAGGCTTGAAAAGGCCCGGCGACTGCTGGGGTTCTCTTGGCTGGATATCAGGCTGACGATAGCCGGGCTCTTGGTTAGATTGCCTTTGGTAACTTGCCGGCACGAAAGTTGATTGAGTTTGCGACGTGGGCGTCGGGGTGATTGCTGCCGAATTTAGATTTTGATTCTCTTGCGAAATTGAGCGTTGATAGACTAAGTCAACCGTTCGCTCGTATTCCTGTAAAACCTCAGGATCAATTTTTAATTTTCGCCCCATACGCTTGACCCCGGGGCCATTCCGTTGGGTGGTTTGATTGAGTCGCTGGACAAATTTCATCGACTCGACAAAGTTGTGATCAGCGGTTGATCCAACGATTGGAGCCACCGTTTTGGCGACTAACCCGGCTGTCGCATTTTCAATCTTCAAAAATACATCCAGTTGACTTGTTACAATCGGTTGCTGATTGCGATCCAGGCTAGTTTGGGATTGGAGCAGTAATACGCAGTTGCCGGTGAGCTTGCGCTTCAAAATCGGACCTTCATAAGTGCCGGTACCGTAAAAGATATGCAAATCTTGAGTGCCGTAAATTAATTCCAGATTGCTGATTGTTCCAGCACCGTCATTAGTTTGGATTGTATAGGGTCCGGTTCGTTGGGTCGTCATCTTGGTGACTCCCATCAAGTCCCAAATTTCAACGATCACTTCGGGGCGACGTACGAGAAATTGAAAGTAGTCCGGGTCTGCGGTGATGGTGCTTACCGGAAGCCGACGATAGACGCTTGGCTTGCGAAGTGCGTCGGAAATCTTGGCTTTGGCTTCTGGCGTGAGTCGATCGAAAGGGATCCGGCCAATCGCTTGATTCTTGGCCTGCTTACTGCTGGTTCCAGATGTACCTTTGTCGTTCGCCGATGCATCGGGTGAAGCCATAATCAGCCAGCCCATCAACATCAACGACGCCAGACAGATCCGCTGCGGGAGGCGGATGGGTCGTCCAATCGTCATCATATTTTCCGTAGGTCTTAGTAGCGTGGGTCGCGCTAACCATCACCCTCAAAACGATCTGAAGTCGTTATTTTTTGGATGATGTTACTTGTGGGAATCGGACGCACTTAAAAAATTTGCGGCCTTGATGGATTATTCGGCCAGCTTACACACTGCCGGACAATGAAACTTTGGGATTCAGACCCAATTCTCGATTTTGAAAATCCTATAGGCTGTCAGTTTACATCCCGCTAGCACTTGCAGCGGAAGCATCGTTGATCGTTTCTAAAGGGATAGCGGCACTTAAGGACTCCAACGGGTCGATGCCGATATCTTTGCAAACGGTCCTGTTTTCGATTAACTAGGTTTTCCTAAGCGATGAAAAGCAATACCACGTAATCAGCCGTTTGAGCGTCCCCGATTCTATTCACACTATTAGCTGCGGTTTGTTTTGAGTTACAAACCACTTAGGCGTTAGTTAGCCACTGGTAAACTACCTGTTGCAGATTCTATTGCCGATGAGTCTGCGTTCTTCAACGGCATTCGCATCTCACCAACAAGTACGTCCCGCTTGCCGAGCGAGAAATAACGATTGACTGAACTTACTTAAGACGTGAGCCGGCCATCTAAACGATTGCTCATGCCTCAGCCACTGAAACGGGATGAGACCGGATCCAACCGCAGCTAACGCTGAGCGGCTAATGATTGCGTTATAACTCAATAATTCAGCAGTTTGGGTATTAGTTAGCCACGGTTAAACTGAACATCGCCGTATTTTATTTGCCTGTGCATCTTACGTTTTCCAATGGAGTTCGCCCTCGCCGACAAAGTACGTCCCGCTTGCCGAGCGGGAATCAACGGCTGACTGCATTTACGCAAAACACAAAAACCAGCCATATGGGCGTTTGTTTTTTTCCCCGATTGTTACTTGCACGATTAGCCGCTTTGGCGTTAGTTAGCCACGGAATTCCAAGTTAGCCGTTAGCCCGTTCGTAGTCACGGTTTTTCCCTTCAATCCCAACCATCAACCCACCGCTAATGGTTCTTCCTTCTTCAACATTTTATCCAGAGGACTGACAACCGATTCGCATTCGATTACGTGTGTATAAATCATGGTCGTTGCCACGTCTTGATGTCCTAACAAATGTTGGATGGTTCGGATATCAACGCCGCTTCTTAACAAATGGGTTGCAAAACAATGTCGAAACGTATGGCTGGTCACGTGCTTACGAATCTGAGCCGCCTCAACTGCTCGACGCAAATGTCGAGGGAACGTATCACTGTGGATGTGGTGTCGATGAATCTTTCTGGTCCTCGGGTCTCGTGAAAAACGGTGAGAAGCGAATAAAAATTGCCACCTGAATTCTCGGTGAGCCGCCGGGTACTTTTGACTCAACCTGTGCGGTAGCCAAACCGAAGCCGTACCATCTGCCAAATCTTGTTGATGAACTGACTCTCGATAGTTCACAAACCTTGTTAGCGGCTCAACCAGTTCTTGCGGCATCGGGACGGTGCGACTTTTGTCCTTATTCGATTGCCGAATCTTGATCAGCCAAATTCACCTGAAACGGACATTTAGATGTGTTTAAAAAAAATTCACGCAGAGCCGCAAAGCCGCAGAGATTTCATTCGAAACTCAACCAATCAAAATGTCAGAATTCCAATCCCAACAAACGCTATCAGCCGTTTAGTTCTCAGTTGGCCCATTTGTTCTAGCCCGCAACACTAGCCGTTTGTGAAAACGGCTCGCTTCTCATTCGCACGATTAGCCGTTTTGGCGTTAGCCACGGTTTGTTTCAAGTTAGGAGCCATTTGAACGTTGATCGCCAAAATTGAACTGAGAATTGCAAATTCTATTTGCCGATGGAACTTTATTCTTCTTTTAGGTGCGCACGTTGCCGACAAGTACGTCCCGCTTGCCGAGCGGGAAATAACGACTGACTGCA
>JBCCSJ010000008.1:0-43965 GCA_039200505.1 Planctomycetota bacterium
CTCCATGTGACATTATCCTTCTGGACAACATGGATTGTGACCAATTAAGACAAGCGGTTGCAATGAGAAACCAAATAGCCCCCGGAATTTTGCTGGAAGCTTCCGGAGGAGTCACCTTGGAAACGGTAGCCGACATCGCCAAAACAGGAGTCGAACGGATTAGTTCGGGCGCTTTGACTCACTCGGCTACTAACTTCGACATTGGTCTCGACTGGCGCGTCCGAAAATAACCAAACCCGCCGCCAATCTGTATGAGCCTGCGATGGTGGAATTACCGAGCGTTGGCCTGTAAGTGATTCAGCAACCACTCACGCGTTTCTTCGATAAGATAACCTGCAATAGAACGAGGATACTTTGAAATACCGACCCATCCGACCGTTCCAACATGCAAAATTTTGGCCGAAGAATTTTCTAATTCAAGCACGCCCTCAAATCGTGGATAAACTAGTTCAACCGGATGTGCTTGATCGGATTGTTGTGCATTTGAACTGACCGGTCGCACTGAAAGAGGGCCCTTGGCGTAAGTGGATAATCGGACGTCGATCACTTGGGATGCCTTCGGTTTGATGATTTTGAGTTTTCCAGCAACCGGTGATGAATTCAGAGCGGTGAATTCAAGATTCTGCCCCGCCTGATGACTGAAAATCGCTGCGTCTTCTTGTTGGATCGAGACCGCCACCTCTTTTCGCCCCGGGTCAACTATTTGACAAACAGTCTGTCCACGTTTTAGATGTTGGCCTTGAATAGACTCCAGGTCGTACCCAAGAATCACGCCATTTATGCAGGCATTAATCTGCAATGATTCCTGACGTGATTGAATTTCATTCAATTGTTTTTCCAAACTGTTGGCCGCACTCACTTCGGCCTGCCAGGCGGCGATATTCCCATCAGAATGATACTGCCGTCCATGAATTCGTGAAATCTGCAGATCAGATTCCACCTGTATTTGCAATGCGACGAGTTCCTGATTTTTCAGTCGTATTAAAGGATCGCCAACTTTGACAACTTGGCCTGACTTGACAAACACCTTGTCGACAAATCCATCCACGTCGGTTCGGACCGAAGCCGGTTCTTGAAACTGAACAATGCCGGGAGCTGACAACTCAAACGGCCAAGGTACCCAAAATAGAATGCCGCAGACAACCGATATGCCAGGGATAGTGATGCACATCAAACGACCAAGTTTGGGTTTTTCGTTTGAGTGGGTTGCCAAGAACATCTTCACAAACTTACACAGCGGAACTCCCAGCCAGACTCCAATTCCGACGATCATCATCAGAATTCCAAATCCATAAAACAATGACATGGATAGAATTGCAAGTGAAATGCAAATCAAGATTCGCCAGCACAGCGCCGCGATCCCGTAAGCTTTAATCGCTATAGAATCACCAATGCGATACCTTGGGGTTTTGACGTTGAGTCCCAGTAGATATTTTTTCCCCAAGAACTGCACATATTGCTGTCCGGACTGGGCGAGATTGGGAATACTGATCATGTCCGATAGGATATAGTAGCCATCAAACCGCATCAAAAAGTTGGCATTAAACAATACGGTTGTTAGGCTGGCGGAAAGTAGAACATTAAAAAGATGAAACCTTGTCACCGGGTCGTTCGTCCAAACCCATCCCATAGCCGCCAATGATGCAATGAATAGCTCAACATAAATTCCTGCCGAAGAGACTGCGATCCGTTGCCACTTGGACGGGAATGCCCAACATGATGTTACATCGACATACGGAATCGGTATGCACAAAATAAAAACCAAGCCCGTTTCGGTCACATTCCCGCCGTAACGAAGACAGAAAATGCCGTGTGCCAATTCGTGCACAATCTTCAGGCCCACGAATGTCAACCCAAGCCACACCCACGCATTTGGAGCAAGAACCGATAAAAAGGATTGGTTAATCTCTTCGGCATGCTGAAATAACGTGACAGCGGCACACAGCAACACAAAACTCCAGATCACAGAAAAGAACGGCGACGTGATCCAACCGAAAAGCTTGGAGGCAGTTTGCAAAATCCGATCAGGATTTCCAAGCGGCAATTTGACAAACATCGGATTCAATTCAGCAATCCGTTTCGCCTTAAAGCCCTCTCTTCTTCGATCAATAAGGCACGAAATACTCGATTCCGGCAAACGAGTCGCATCCACGGAATCGGCCAATTGGTTTTGTAAAAGCCAGTGACAAGTAGCAATCGCGTTGCGTAGATTAAATGCGTCTTGACCTAATCGTGACGCCGTCGCCTGAATCGCCTGTCCAATCGTTTGAGTTCCATCAAGAAGCGAAATAAAGGCATATTCTGGAATCCCAATTTGGTAAAAACCATCGCCCGACTTGGTTCTGACGATATAGCTCGGTTGGCCTCCAAAATCATGAAGCTCAAACCGAACGCCGCGACGCAATCGAATTCGAACATTCGAAATCTCCATCGCTTCATTGTTTGCTGTACCGTGCATTATTGTTAGTTGGTGCGTGACCACCAATTCGAACTGAGGACGAGTGCATTAAGTTTAACGAAACAATGCAAATACTTTTTCGCAGGGGCGGTGAAAAAGCACCCAACCAATGGACCGGAAGCCTGCATCGATTTTTGCTCTCCCTTTCATTCCTGGTCGCAGCAATTGGTCGGTATTGGAAAGTCGAATATTTGCAACAAAAACATTTTGATTCTCTCGGACCTCGGACGCAGGTCGAATCCTATCGAGAACCCCCTCGAATCGTTCGAACGGATTTCCATCAAGGACAATGTAAGTCGTTAACCCCGATTGGACCCGATTGATTTCGTTGGCAGGGATTTCAACTTCCAAGTCAAGCTCATCCAACTTGGCAATCTCCATCAGAACGTCCCCGGTTCGTACCGGTGCCCCTTCGGCATCTTCGAAATCACCTCTTAGCACCACTCCGTCACTGGTTGCTTTAATTTCTAGATGATCCAGTCGATGGGTAAGCAATTCCAGCTTGGCATCGAGCTGCCGAATTTTCATCTCTGCAATCTTGGTCGCTGCAGGATCCGAAGCAGTATGGTGGACATCACGTTGTTTGATCGCAGCCTCTTTTTGTGCGATCAGATCTATTTTTTCCAACTGTAGTTCCTGGTCGTCCATACGAGCCAAAACCTGTCCTTGGGAAACGATGTCGCCCGACCTGGCGAACGAGGACTCCAACATTCCATTGTAAGGTGCCACCGCAAAATGACGTTTTTCAGGACGTAGAACGCAATTGCAATCGATTCGATACGTTATCGGAATCGCAAGAAACAGAATCAATGCCAGTAAACTCGACGCGACAATCTTGCCCATATTCCCGTTGGCGAATTCTCGAAAGCTCCTTTTCAGTCTTGCAAAGGGACCTTCAGAAGCCCGAATCGTCACATCGAGGGCATCGGCAAGATAACTGCTCACGGTCGTCGCAAAAGTAAGGGAATGGGATTGATGGACTTCGCCGGCCGGCAAGATACAAACCCATGCGCCAATTGTGCGTCCATCACTGGTCGTTAGCGGCGACGTGACAATGGAACAGTCTGGGTAGTCTTCTTGTAATTCTCGATTCGCCAACGTCATGCAACGATCCGACTCCGTTTGAGCTGGCACCGTTGTGACCGAATCACGAACCAAAGATTCGTTCATCGCCGATGCCAGGTTTCTTGCAGCCGGGCTGTGCGATTTGACTTCGGTATCGCCAGAAACGGCAACTACACGGGTGCGCATGCTTCGACCGTTCACCCGGTAACCGATCGCAACCTTCTCTGCTTTTAAAAAAGAAGCGAGACGATTGGCTGCCATCAATTCAACGTGTTGCTTATTCTCTTGACTTGAAATTTCGGACGTCAGTTCGGCGATTGCCGCAACCGCATCCACTTTCCAGCTCAAATTCTGTCGATTTTCGCGCTCGTAGAATTTTCCAACATAAGTAGCAGCAAGTTGTAAAATCAAAAGAAACGAGGCTGCCGATTCTTGGCCCAGATTGAGAGCCAAGGTCAAACATTCGTACACCGGTTCAGAACCTTGCAGTCTGTAAATTGGCGTTGAAATGACCGTCAATTCACCCGATTTCGTTACCTTAGCCAAACCAGTCGTAATCGAAATTTCAGCCGTTGGCAACAATGAGGATTTCGTCAACCCGAGATTCTGCGTGGCTACTGCATTGTACTCAGATGTGCAATGGAGCGTCTGTGAATCGACGAGCGAAAATTGCCCGCACCAAATCGCATTCGTAGCCCGGCAAGCGATCTCAACCATTTCGTTGATCGTTGCAGCCTGAGAATCATTTTTTCCAAGCGATCGTTCCAGTTTCGTTTGGATGAAGTCCAGTGTCACCGCTCGGTCTGTTTCAGCCTTCTCAGCAACGCCTAATCCTGTATCCACGCGGATTGGGTGCACTTCATTTTGATGGTTGTTGGAAATGGAAGACATAGAATGAATGAGATGCCTGGACGTCGACTATTGTTACTCTTGAGAAGCCGTTTGAGGGCTCATAGATGGCAAGCTTGCCCGAGGAATGATCTGTTTGGAATACTTCTCGCTGGTTTTCTGCGATGCCTGTTTTCTTTTTTGAACGACCTGATTCAAGATTTGAGTTAGTCGTTCTACCGCTGACCACGGCATGGCCAATCGCGTGTGAATCGGTAAAGTCGTTCGACCTTCGTCTTCAGTGATCGTGCCAGACGCAAAATCAATCAACAATTCCTCGTGGCTTGGACTTGCCAGAAATTGAGTCGCATAAACCACCTCTGATTTATCGTATCGAATGTTTACGTTCTGGGTTTTGTTCTGTGCCATGGGAAATTCCCGGGTCCTTGTCGTTGGTTAATTCAAGTGGATCGATCGGTGATATTCGTCCGTTGCGACCGAAGCTTCTGCTTGTTTCAAAATGCATCGAAGGCCGCTACGGTATTGAAGTTTACGGTTGTCAATCATCAGTTCTACTCGCACCGTACCGCTATTGGAGTCCGTAACTGGCGAGATGAAATCGACTTTAGCTTTGGCCGTTTGATTGCTTGTTGGGAAAAACAAATTAGCTTCGCCTCCCTTTTTCATTTTCATGGCCTGTTGAGTCGTCAAAAAATATCGAACGCGAAGTAGATCCAGTTGCACTACGGTAGCGACATGGCTTTCCGCTGTCGTCACTGACTCACCTACTTCGTGTGGTAGATCCAGAACGACACCTCGATGTTGAGATCGTATCACTCTGCGATCGATTTGAGCCTTGATCTTTTGAACTTCAATTTCGTTGCGTTGAACATCGGATTCAGCAGTTTTTTGGTTTGCCTGGGCAAGTTCAAACTCCAACTGAGCTTGTTTTACCTCTTGTTCGCTGGCATGATTTCGTTGAAGCAACGATTTCATCTGTTCTAGGTGGTGGCGTTTGTTTTCTAATGTCGATTGAGCCGCCTCGAGTTCGCCCGTTGCTGCCAATTTAAGTTCAGCAGCCAGTAATGCTACTTTCAAAACATGGCAATCCAGGCGACATAGTACGTCCCCCTTTTCTACTAGATCGCCCTGTTCGACATTGATTTCGGTGATGATCCCCGACTCGGCCGATGCAACCATGACGGTTCGCCATGGCTCGGTGAATCCCTCATCGGCAACCGACTGAGCATCAACCGTAGTCATGGACTGCATTGTGAAGGCGAAGACGACCGTCAAAATCCGGACGACGGATTTATTTGTACTAGTCATGAATTGCTTACCGCCTTTCTTACTTCGTCGAGCCAAAGTTCTTCACGCATCACTGAATCGCGCTGCTCACGACTTTCTCTTTCGGCTTTTTGCTGAATTCGCCGGACTCGATTGTCAAAATTGCGGTTCGTAGCACCATCAAGTCGGCCCTTCAGACGCGCAAGCGTCATTTGAAACGAACGATCATACCGAGTCACGATTTCGTCAGTGGCAGAAACGAAGAACTGTCCTGAACCAGGATCTCCCTGTCGTCCGGCTCGGCCCAAAAGCTGGAGGTCGATCCGCTTGGACCGATTACGCTCATATCCAATGACATGCAAACCCCCGGCAGCAAGCGCTCGTTCGTCAAGTTTGATGTCCGTCCCGCGCCCCGCCATATTCGTTGCAATCACCACAGAACCAGATCTACCAGCCCGTGAGATCAGCTCTGATTCGGCTTTGTCTTGAACACCATTGAAAACGTCATGGTGAATCCCTTGTTTCGTCAAACATTTCGCCAGCATGATTGTTTGTTCGATCGTTCGAGTCCCAATTAAAACGGGTTGGCCCTTTTTTTGGCGGGACGCAACATCTAATTCAATCGCGTCATTTTTGCTTTGTTGACACGAAAAGTAGCGAGTAGCCAATTCCGTTCGTTGGGATTTTTTCTTTAACGGTATCACGACGATTGGAAGATCGTACGCAGTCAACATTTCACGTTCGTGTCCGACGATGGTGCCGGTCATCCCGCAGAGAAGATCGTAGCGCTGAAAATACCTTTGCCGCGAAATTCGCCCGATCGTTCTTTTCTCGTCTGTGACCTTGACACACTCCTTTACTTCGACCGCCTGGTGTAACCCATCCCTCCAGTTTCGATCACTAAAAATTCGACCCGTATATTCGTCAACAATTTCAATCCGATCGTCCCGAACGACGTAATGAACGTCCTTGGTCATGATATGGTTTGCCCGCAAGGCGGATTCGACGTACTCGTGCCATGGTCGAAGAAGCGTTGGCTCGTTCTGGCAATCTTGGGATAGTTTTTGGACTCGATCCAGTTCTTGATTGATGTCTCGAAGACTGCGATAGCTTGAATTCGTTTGCTGGGGCGATTCGAATTGCCGATAGATCTTTTCAGACCCAGCCTTGGTCAAAAAAATCGTTTTTTCGATTATGTCGACTACATAATCTTCATCTTGAATCAAACTTCCCGCTGTTTCGGCAGCCTTTTGATACGTTTCTTGACCTGCTTTTTGAGCAACGGAGCCGGCACTGATCACCAGCGGCGTAATTGCCTCATCAATGAAAACACTGTCAATTTCATCGATGATTGCCAGCGTATGGCTCCGTTGGCAACACCTCGGCCGATTATCATTTAATTGAAATAGCTCCCGTTTTAAACGAGAACCAAGTCGCTCCTGGCCAGCAGACATTGCAGCAATCTGGTCGCGAAGAAAATCAAAACCCAATTCGTATCCGGTCGCAAATGTCACGTCAGACAGATAGGCTGCCTGCTTGTTGGTAGTCGTGTCTCCGTCTTTTGAAACGCTTGCCGAAATCCCAAGCATGCTTAATGCGGGAGAAAGAAATTCGAAATCGCGTTCGGCCAGATAGCTGTTTACGGTGGCGACATGGATTCCTCGGCCACCAATCGCATGGGCTACGATTGGAAAAATACTAGTCAGCGTTTTTCCTTCGCCCGTTTGCATTTGAGCGATCGCGCCTCTGGCCATTGCAATTCCAGCTAACAACTGGACGTCATAAGCTTCCAAAGTTGTCGATCTTTTGATCGCCTGTTTAGCCACGGCGAGTGATCGAAGCAAAATTGAGTCACCGTGCAGTGCCAACTCTCGTTCTGAGACTTCACTGCGTAAGGCGTCAAGTTCGGTTTGAAGTTGCCGATCTGGCTTGCGATCGAGGGCATCGGATCGTTCGTTAATCAACTGAACAAGTGACCAGTCGGATCGCGTCGGTCCGAATGTACGCACCCGAATCCGGTCTCGAAACCCTATATATCGTTTCGGTTTCTGTTTCGATAAAGCTTGTGGTATTTGCATCGGTTGCCATTTCCCCAACGTCTCAGCCGCTTAGGCGTTAGCCCCGGACAGCAATCCACATCCAACGTCTTAGCCGCTTGGGCGTTAGCCCTGATTAACTCCCGGACAACTCCTCCTTTCGAATAACTACTCATTCATAACGGGCGTTACGACGGATTCGATACTTGGTTCTTCGGCGGGCATTTCGTAATAGTCGTGTCCGACTTCAAGATTCTTGATTTCATTGATCGCCTGCATTTTTTCCAGAATCGTCGTCGGCAGCCCATCAATGTTTGCTACTGCTGAATTGATTTGTTCGTGCTGTAAAAGCGTACCGGTCGCTCGTTTCAAATTCATCAATGCCAGATTGTAAGTTGTTTCGGCCTTGGCAAATTCGAATTCCGCTTCCGCCAATCGCACTTGTGCCTGCAGCACATTGTCCAAATACAGGCCGATTGTGGTTTCGCGTCCAGGAATGGCTGCCCATCGTTCTTCCAAATTCTCAAGTTGCTTCGATGCTGCCTGCATCGCATGATACTTGGCTTTAAACTCACGTTCGGATGTCCGAACCTCTCGAGTCGCCACCTTGGTTTCCATCACCAATGTTTCAACGGTAGTTCGAAATTGGTTTTGCAATTGGCGAAGTTCGAGCCTTCGTCGAGACAGACGTGCGCGAGCAGCACGGTTTCCAATCGGAATCTCATAATTCAATCCAACCGAGTAGCCTGGCTCTCCGGTACGGAACTGATCCAACCACGCCCCGCCAAGATTGCTATTACCTCGTAACCCGGCAACATAGGTTTCCAAAACCAAATCCAATTGTGGCATCAATTCGTTTCGCGACATTTCCAGACGAACACAGGCTGCCTTCATTTGCCGAATCGATTGATTCACTTCCGGTCTCATCTGAATTGCGGTTGATAAAATCTCACCCAAGTTGACTTGAGTCGTCTGACGGGTCGGATTTAAGGCTGGAATGATTTCTAGGTTGATCGTATTAGCCAGCTCGGGATCGTTGACCAACGCATGAATCCTTTCCTGTGCGTTGCGTACTGCCATTTCCGCCCGAACCAAGTCAGCCTTGCGTTCGGTCACGGCGGCTTCAACGCGGACCACCTGACTGCCAGCCACATCGACGCCCATCCGCCCTTTTAAGTCGCTGTGTATTTTCTCTGCTCGCAGCAAAAGCCCTTGCTTTTGAACTAATGAGACACGTTCCAGATATAGCGACCAATAGGCTCGAGTCACTTCCAACAGGTGGGATTGCAATTGGCGGGAAAATTCGTCTTCGGCAACGTTAGCATCAATCCGAGCCAACACAATTAAGCTCGTGTTGTAGATTCGGCCACTTCCTCTAGCCAAAGGATGGGTGTAGCTAAGTCGAATCCGTGAGGTTCCCTGATTGTTAGGTTGAAAAAACGTGGAATTCGTATTTTGAAAACCAAAGTCTTGAGATGCTTCAAACCGCCCCCCCACTTCATTTCTGCGGCGAAGCCCTCCACTGTAAGACCATTGATTGTTTCGGTATCTTGGCGAGCCACCGGTAGTTAGAACATTACCGACCGGTTCACTCAAATCATCCCAGCGAGTATTCAAAAATCGTTGCCAGTCAAATGCGGCATGGGCTTCGACGATTGCTGTTTGACGAATCAAGGGTAGGTCGCTGAACACCCTAACTTGTGCGGAATTGGCCAATGTCCTAACGATCAATTCTTCTAAATCGAGAACCGCAGGCGTTGTCCCAGTCTGCAGTCGGTTGCTCATGACGCCCTGCCACCAGGGTTGGAAGTTAACTGGAATTTCTTCGATCGCGATGAGAGACTGTTGCTCATTCTGATCTGAAATTTCAGCCGCCTGAATTCGTGACAGATATTCTTCGATTCCAACAGATTGATTAGTCTGAAATGCGTAGGATTTGGATCCTAAAATCAAGACAGATAAAAATAATGGAATGATCAGAGCGGTACAAAGCCGCCGGTTGGTGGTGGGCATAGATTAACATCCGTGTTGTGTGCGAGTAGCACGTACTAAGTGCGACGAGAATTGCAACACATCCTTGTGTCAATCAAATTAATCGGTCCAACACCTCCTCTTCAGGACCCGTCACGAACGATAAGCGTGCAATTTCCTTGCATGCCGTTGGGATTCAGTTCGTATTATGCAGGTGGGACCAATTATCCATTTTTTCCGACAATAACACCCGCAGCGTCAAGCAACCGGATCAAGTCAGCTACAGAATCGACGCCAAGCTTGTCAAATACACGGCTTTGGTGCCGCGAAGCTGTAGGAACAGTTACGCCAAAATGAGAAGCAATCTGTTTCAGCGAACTTCCGGAATGAATAAAAGGTAAAACTTCCGATTCCCGCTCGGTCAGCGAACTGAGCAGTTCAATCACGCGATTCTGTTCGCGTTTTCGTGACACGATCCTCCTTGATTGTTCCAACGCATCCTCAATCCTTTGTAAAAGGATTTCGCCATCGACCGGTTTTTCAAGCAGATCGATCGCACCGCTTCTCAAGACCTGGCTTGCAGTGGAAACGTCAGCATCGCCCGAAATAAAAATGACTGGGGTTTCAATATTCTGGTCAAGCATGATTCGCTGTAATTCAATCCCGTCGATCCCTGGCATACGGATATCTGCCACTACGCAGGATACCGAATTTACGTCATGTTGATCTAACCATCTCACTGCTGAAGGGTAGGATTTGACGTCCAAGCCACTGGATCGGAGTAAAATCTCAAGTGATTCGCGAGCTGAATCGTCATCGTCAATCAAATGGACCTCGGGCAGGTCTTGATGCATATTGAATCCTGTTTTGACGCCGCAAACGGTAGATTGATAAGTGCAAATACTGTTTGCATCAAAGCCGTTGCTTGTGTTTCGGCTTCAATTTCGAATCGCCGATAAGTGGTTCGTATGATGTTTTCCTATTGGCACATGCTTAAGAGAACTCCTTCAACTTTGGACCACCGCGAGCTGATTGGGCAGGGAAGCGGCCGCTGAGGGAGACATTGCTTTTAAGTTAGTGCCGGGGTGTAAACCGAAAGGAAAACTTCAACAAAACGAGCGTTCGAAATTGAAAAGGCCTGTGGAGGACAGGCCTCTTCGTAAGAATAACAAAATTCCAATTTTGTCCCAACTGAAGCTGACCGATCTTTCAAAATTATCGGGCACTCGCGTTAGTCGAACTGACATTCAATTGATAAAGATGGTTCCGCCATCCAACCTGAATGGGGGAGTTGTTTGCCATATGCATCGAATTGATCGTTTCGAATGCCGAATTACGCTCGATGCTATGAACGGTATCCTGTTCGCTGAAGAATAATGATGAATGCGTAGCCGGATGGAAATAACGTCGCATGTTAAATCCATCGACTTGGTCAATGTCCGATTGAATCGGAGCTGTTTGCTGCACATCCATTCGGTGCGGATGCTTCCAAATGACTGCATTCGGGAAATTGGCAACCCAGTTACCACCAGCATCGGCAACAACTTGGCGTTCGCCAATGACGTTCCCCTGTTCATCATAGATCTTGAGCTTCAATGTCGTTCCTGGTTCAGCTAGTCCGCTGAAGATCGGATCGACTGGAATCGGCCGCAACACACGATCATTGGTTCGTCCATCTTCTCCGTAGTAACTAACCTTATTTGAAAATGCATTGACCGGGTCAGAAAAATTATTGAACCCATCGAATGCGAATACTAGAACATCATCCTGCCGCGTAGAACTGTCATTGGAAGGATTTAAATCTGGTCCGTTTAGACCATCATCGGCGACCGTCGCGGTGTTGGTGATCACGTCTGCCAATGGATCTTCGACGACAAACGGAATGGAGACAAAGATCGTCAGAGTGGCCGAATCACCACGTCCGTCAAGGTCGCCAACATTCCAAATCAATTCGCCCGTCGTAGAATCATAGGAAACATTCGACGGATCATCGGTCGTCACATTATTACGGTCAAGAATAGAAACTGGAATCATATCCGTGACCACTACACCGGTTCCATCTTGGTCTCCGATGTTTGTAACGGTGATGGTGTAATCAAAAGAGTCGCCAACCATCGCAGTTTCGGTCAAGCTAGAAGTCTTTACGATTTCGTAATCGGGTGTCGCATTAAGACCGGCAGTATTGGTTGATGAGTTGTCAGTCAGATCTGGATCGTCTCCATTGTTTCCGTCATCGGTTACCGAAGCCGAATTATCAAACGAGACGGCCAAAGTGTTAACCGGATCCTGAACTGTGACTGTGACCGTCAAAGTTTTGGACGCTCCGCCACCGTCGATTGAACCAGCATCCCAAACCAGATCTCCAGTTGTCGGATCGTAAACGACATTGGCTGCATCATCCGTCGATACCGACAGGGCATCTAACACTTCAATTGGTAACGTGTCAGTGACCGTGATGCCGGTTCCTTCTTGATTGCCATTATTGGTAACTTGAAGGAAATAATTAAACGTTTGCCCGGGGACCGCGGAACCGGTCAGATCGTTCGTTTTGACGATCTGGTAATCGGGTTGAGCCGTGACTGTGTTAACGTCGTCATCCACGTTGTTGGTCGTATCAGGATCGATTCCATTGAATGCATCATCGGACACTTCAACTTCGTTGGTCAGGCTGACAACGCCCGATTCCAGCGGATTGATCACGTCGGCTGTCACCACGATCGTAACTATCTCGCCCATCGCCACGGAGGGTAAATTCCAGGTGATCGTACCGGCGATCATGTCAACGTTGCCACCAGGAATTCCGTTCACCGTTGCCGAAACATTTTCCAAAATGTTGGCCGGGAACGTATCGGTCACAATCACATTTTGACCGCGGAAGGTTCCAGCATTGGTTAGTGTGATGGTGTAATTGATCGTCTGACCTGGGACCACATTCGACAATCCATCATCTTTGGTGATCACGTAGTCAGGAGTCGCATGATATCCAAAATCAGTGGTATCGTTCGTTTCGTTGACGCCTAAAACAACGTCCGTTGCATGATCGGTGACTGAATCCGAATCGAATGTTGGATTAAGCCCCATGTCGTCCGGTAAATCACCTGAATCCACACGGATTGTATAATCGCCAGCGATCAGGTTCTCAAACAGGTAGTCTCCGTTGGCGTCTGTCGTTTGCGTCCGGGTTACATCGATGGTTCCGTCACCGTCCACGTCGATTTCAAGAGTTACGTCGACCCCGGCAATTCCTCGATCATTGTCGCCCGGATTGAAAGCTCCACCATCGCCACTGTAATCGAAAAAGACTTTGTCGCCGATTGAACTGTTTCCGCTATAGCCAAAGTCCTTATTGTCGACGTCCTGACCAGCACCCAGATTATAGGTTGATTGATTCGGAGTAGCCAAACCATCGTCATCATAAGTCTGTGTGGTACCAGCTGGCTGTGTCACACGAACGGTATATTCACCGGCCGGAAGATTTTCAAACAGATACTCACCGTTGGCGTCGGTTGTCGTCGTCAACGTATGGTCAACGGTCCCATCGTTGTCGTAGTCGATGTCCAATTCAACGGTGACTCCTGCCAATCCAATTTCGTTTGGATCTTCAACGCCGTTTGCATTTTGGTCCCAGAATACGGTATCGCCGATCGAACCAGTGCCCATAAAACCAAAGTCGACGTTGTTGTTATCTCCTCCGCCCGATGTCAACGTGACGGTGGCGGTCCCATCATTGGCTGTCCCGGTGTCGTCGTATTCTTGAGTGATCGTGGTCATCCCGTCGGGAAGAGATAGACCATCCACGGTCAACTCGTAGTCGCCTTCGGGCAGATTTTCAAAGCTGTAGTTTCCGTTGGCATCGGTAGTCGTTGTCAACTGGAAATCATCATCGGTACCGAATATTCCATCTTCACCAGCAAAGTTTAATGTCACATCGACGCCATCGACGCCCGGCTCTCCGCCGTTTTGCGCCCCATTGCCGTCGGCATCAAAGTAGATCTTGTCTCCGATTGTCAGAGATCCGAAATAACCAAAATCGATGTCATCCCGATCCGAACCGCTGATTGCAAACTCGGCGGTATGGGCCAACGAATTGGTGCCATCATTGGTTTCAGCGGTTTGCGTCAATCCAGACGGTAGGTCATTGGTGTCGATCGCCACTTGATAATTGCCGTCAGGCAGCAAGTCAAAGTTGTACCCACCGTTGGCATCGGTTGTCGTGACAATCGTCACGTCATCCGCGTTACCAAAAATCCCGTCTTGTCCCGCAGAAGTCAGGGTGACCGTCACATCGCCAAGCCCCGGTTCGGAAGCATCCTGAACTCCGTCACCATCGGCGTCGAACCAGACAAAGTCGCCAACCGATTGCGTTCCAGCAAATCCGAAATCGACATCGTCCTGAGCGCGACCGTTTACACCGTCAAGCGTCACATTCGCGGTACCTGAAAATGATTCCGGCCCTGCGATTTGTGTTATATTCTCTGGCAGATCTGAGTCGGCTGAGTCCACATTGACTCGGTATTCGCCATCTAACAGATTGCTAAATTGATAACCTCCATTGGCATCGGTTTCTGTCGTCAGGCTAAAATCATCGCCCGTCCCAAATACGCCATCATCGCCGGCAAAGTCGAGATTTACGGTGATATTTGCCAGCCCAGGTTCACCCGCATCCTGCACGCCGTCGCCATCGACATCGTGCCAAACAAAATCGCCGATCGATCCTGTTCCCCGGAATCCGAAGTCAACGTCGTCACGATCGCTGCCATTAAGTGTGATGTTAGATGTGCCATCAATCGACGTACCGGTATCGTCAATTTCGTGGGTTCCTGTCATTCCCGGTGGCAGGTCAAGCGAATTATACGTGATTTGGTATTCACCATCAGCAAGATTGTCGAACTGGTAGTTCCCGTTCGAATCCGTCGTATCGGTCAACGTCACATCGTCAGCATTTCCAAAGATCCCATCTTGTCCGGCGAATGTGAGCGTCACATCGACTTCCGCCAACCCGGGCTCGTTCGAAGGGTCCTGAATTCCATCGCCATTGGCGTCGAACCAGAGTCGATCACCCAGCGAAAGCGTTCCGGCAAAACCAAAATCAATGTCGTTGTTGGTTTCGTTGTCTGCCAAAGTTACAGCCACGGTTCCGCTATTGGATTCGGTTCCGCTGATTCCGGTAACGCTACCAGGTAAATCGGTATCCCCTGTATCGACGCTTACCTGAAAATCTCCCGCCGGTAAGTTGTCGATACTGTAACCGCCGTTGGAATCGGTGACGGTCGTAAAGTTCAGATCGTCGTCGTTACCGAATACTCCGTCAGCTCCCGCGAACAAAATATTGACCGTGACATCCGCCAATCCAACATCTTCAGGATCTTGTACACCATCTCCATCGACATCGAGGAATACAAAATCTCCTATCGATCCGCTGCCGGCAAATCCAAAATCAACATCCAGGCGGTCACCATCAGAAACCGTAATGTTAGACGTCCCGTCGATCGCTGGCGACGAATCATCCGTTTCCGCCGTACCGGTAACACCATCAGGTAAGTCGGACGCATCTATTTCGACGGTGTAATTTCCGTTGAATAATTCGGTAAAGGTGTAGAACCCGTTGGTGTCAGTCGTCGTGTTATAAACGATGTTATCGCCAGTGGTCAGAATGTCTCCATCGGGACCCGCGTAGGTCAATGTCACGTCAACACCGGCGATTCCTTCTTCTCCAGTTTGAAGACCATCGTTGTTGGAATCGAACCAGACAAAGTTACCCAAATCCCACAGGGCTTCTCCAAAATCCTGATCGGTCAGCCCGGACAACGGAACGGTTGCCGAAATCTGATCTGACGAAGTGCTGGTATAATCAGTCGGATGAGTCTGACGAATGATATAGTCATCTGCGGCGAGATGATCGAACGCGTAGTTACCGTTGACATCCGTCGTAGTCGTATCGAGCAAGACAGTGCCGGTCGAATCGTATAGCTCAACCGTGACGCCAGAAACGCCAGTTGTTTCGCCAGACTGTTGGGTACCATCGCGGTTGTCGTCAACAAAAACGGTACCTTCGACCGAAACACCTCGTTCACCAAAGTTATAGTCGGTTGCATCGATGCCCGCATTCAATTCGATATTGCTGATCTGATCGTTGGTCGATGTGTCGCCGTTAGCTTCGGAGCCATCGGTATCCTGGCCATCGTTATAGTTGGTCGGTTGAGTTTGACGGATTTCGTATTGATCACCGAGCAACCCGTTGAAGCTGTAGGTCCCATCGGCGGCTGTATTGGTAAAGCCGACAAAAACAGGGGTTCCTCCGCTGGTATCGTAAAGCTCGATACGAACACCGCCGATGCCATGCTCTCCATCGCCGGAATCGAACACGCCATCGTTATCAAAGTCGTTGTAAACTCGACCTGCAATCGAAGAAGGAATGTCGGTGTCGTCGGTAGCTGTAGCATCGACGCCTGCGATTCCTCCATTCGTGTTGTCGTCATCGATCGTTGCCGAATTGGTAATCGTATGTTGGCCGACCGGTTGAGGATCGTTAACGGTCACCGCAAAAGTGACACTACCGCTCGCTCCAGCCGCCAAAGTTCCAACATCAAAACGATATTGACCACCGCCGATATTTGTCCACCCAGCCGTACCGGCAAACGTGGTTCCCGCAGGAACCGTTTCAATAATCTGGACTCCAGTTGCCGTCTGGTTTCCTGTGTTGGCGTAATTCAACGTGTAAGTTAACGTGTCGCCGAGATCCGCTTCGGTACGGCTATCCGTTTTGGTCAATGTCAGAATTGGGTTCGCATCAACCGTATCCGTGTCAGTACCAGTGTTATTGTTAGTTGGGTCGATGTCATCATGAGTCCCGGTAGCACTGTTAGTAACACTATCGATTCCCGCATCCACACTTGAAAGGACGGTAACGGTGACTTCAAGGGTTTTACTAAGCCCTGCATTGATCGAATTCGCGTCCCAATTCAATTCTCCGCTGACCGAATCGTAAGTCACGTTACTCGGATCATTCGTTGAAACGCTGGTCAAATCAAAAACATTTCCATTCAGAATATCTTGAATGTTAATCCCGGTTGCGGTGTCGGTGCCATCATTGTGAACGACGATGTCATAGGTATAAGTGGACCCGGGAACAACGGCTGCAACTCCGTTCTCCTTGGTAACCCGTAGGTCGGGTTGAGTGATCGTCAGTGATTCGGTCGACGAATCTGAGTAGTCATCCTCCCCACCGTTTCCGCCGTCGCCATCGCGTTCGTTCGCCGAAGATCCATCAATCGAGGTCCACGTAAGATTGCCGGTGTTGTTATAGCTATTGTTGGCATCAGCAACGTCGGTCGTCAGATCGGCGTCGTAAGTGACTTCCAGCGTTTGCCCGTTGTCCGGTAGATCGATTCCGGTAATCGTGAAACCGTTACTGCTGGTTGCCAGCGTGTAATCGATACCGTCAGTCAATGTGCTACCGCCAAGGGTGACCTCAATCGTTCCAGAGTCCAATGCAAGATCGTTTGGCAGAGTATCACCGATCACTAGATCGAACGCATCGGTGTCGCTACCGGCGGTGTGGTCGATTGAAAGCGTAAACGTCACTGTGTCGCCAAGATTCGGCGTGTCGTCGTTGACTGTTTTTACAATCGCTAAATCAGGTTCGATAACTTCAACGTCGACCGCGGATGATGTGTTCGACGTTGTCGTGCTGCCGTCGGCGGTCCATTCTAGTTGGGCCGCATTGTCCAACAGAATTCCGCTACCGGATCCGTTCCCATCGTTTCCGGCAGTGTTAGTCACCCGGACCGTGTAGGTAATCGTCAACGTTTCGTCACCAGCGGTGTCTTCCGCGTTAGTCACAGTCCCAAGATCAAACACGTGGTCGCCACCACCGATTGATGGATTGAAAGTCGAAAGGTCGCTAAAGTCTCCGGTGCCAAGATCGGTTGTGATGTTGGTCGTCGAACGGACAATGCTGTCAAGCGAAACAAATTGGTACCCGCCAGCCAGCGTGTCGAGCAGTTGCAGCGAGTTATAAGTTCCTTCCGCCAATGATAAAACAACTTCATAAGTCGCGGTCTCACCGATAACTGCTTGGTTGGTTCCGTTGTTTGCGTTATCGATGCCGGTTCCAAGGAGTGTTTTGACGACCGAGGGTGTCTGGATCGAAAGAGCCGTATTGGTCGACGAATCGTTGTAGTCGTTTTCGCCTGTTCCGTCACCGCCACGCTCGTTTGTAGCATCACCGCCAACTGGATTGTCATTGTCCAGGCTAGTCCATTGAACGCTGGCGGTATTGCTAATAGTTTCGCCCGGTTCAGTTTCGGCCGTGATCAAAGTTCCAGTGACGGCAATAACAACATCGTCGCCGAAATTCTGATCAAACGACTGACCTGCGATCGTTCGCAGAGTATTGGAACCAGAATCGAATTCAAACAGGGTGCTGATGTCACCCAACGAGTCATGATTTGCTATAAAACTGGTGAAACTGATCTCTTCGGGCAACGTATCGCTAAACGTTACATCGAACGCGTCAGTATCACTGTCCGCCGAATGAGAAATCGTGATCGTGTAGACAACCGTATCGCCAGCGTCGGCCGAACTTGGTGAAGAAAGTTGCTTATCGACGCTCAGATCGGCTTCGACCACTTCGATCGCAGCCGACGAGTCAGCCGTTTGGCTGGCTCCACCATTCCATTCCAATCTTGCCGTGTTTGTCAGTGAATCACCGGGACTACTTCCATTTCCGTCAGCATCGACGCTGTTCATGACCTTGACGGTGTAAGTCAGAGTGATCTGCTCAGTGACCGAGTTATCGGTATCACTGTTTTGGATTGAGCCTAGATCGAATGTCAGTCTATAAGGTGTCGAGCTACTACCATCGCCTGTGATAGCTGGGTCAAAGTTGGATATTGTCGCGAAATCATCGGCGGCCGCGTCCGTACTAAGGCTTGCTGATGTAACGATATTGTCCAGACTGACGAACTCCAAACCCGCGTCGAGTTGGTCGATAATCTCGGCCGTTGGCATACCAGCCTCCGGCACGTCGATGGTAATGGAATATGTAATGAATTCGCCGATTGTGGCCTGAGTATCGGTATTGTTTGCATTGTTGATACCTGTTGAAACGACCTGTTTGAGAATGGTCGGCGATTGGATGGTGATATCCGCCGTGTCGATCGCTTCGTAATTGTTCGGGTTTCCGGTTTGTCCATCGTCACCAGTTCTTTCCGTGTCGTCGGTCGTGTGAGTGGATTGGTCTCCGACTGCAATATCGCCATCGATACTATGCCAAGTCACGCTCGCCTCGTTAGAAACGACTTGATCCGGCTGAATATTCGATGAAACAGTCCCTTCGATCTGAATCGTAATCGTGCGACCGGAATCAGCGGCAAAATCGATGTTGCTGGTCGACTCCAGGGTGAAGCCGTCTATGTCGTTACCGGTCAACGAAAAATCGCTTGCGGTGTAGACTCCGTCAGAATCGACGACAGTGTACGTTGGACTCTCAATTACGGAAGCGCCGCCCGACAAGGGAAGTTCGTCGGTAAAGCTCAGATCAAACGCATCGATCCCGCTGGTATTGGTTAAAACAATGGTGTAACGAATGTCGTCGCCTGCGTCAGCGGTGGTCCCGTCATCAAATCCGTCCCCATCGGTATCGACGTCAACGGATTTGTCAATCGAGATGGTAGGTTCCACGACCGTAACGTCGTTATTGGCAGTCGCATTGATCGTCTCACGAGGATCAGGTGCCGTTGCGGGATCGTCATCCCAGGTAAAGGTCACACTGTTGTCGAGAGTCTGTCCGCTTTGATTGGTAGTGACATTGGTGACGATCGCCCGATAGGTTATCGAAATGGTACCGTCCGAATCGCCGGCTCCATTGCCATCACCGGGTGTCGAGTCGGTAATCGTGCCCAGATTCCAAGTGATAATTCTCCCATCCGAAGCTACTGATGCCGGTGTGTTTCCATTTCCAGTAAAATTCACTCCTCCGGTCGTCGCCACGTTGGTCACATCGATAAATGCCAAACCTGGATCGAGCGTATCGACCAGCAAAGCGTTTTCCATAGTGACTTCATTCAGATTAAGCGTCACGGTATAGGTCACTACTTCGCCAATGACGGCATCGTTTGCACCATTGCCAGCACTGGTGATCGAGGTGCTGTCGAGTGTTTTTGTGATTGCGGGAGTTGAGTCAATCGTTAGGTTATGAGAATCGTCGCCCAGGTAATCATTCGGGCCGACATTGGTGCCATTTCGTTCTCCATAGCCATCGCCACTATCCGTGTCGTAAATCAGGTCGCCCGTGTCGGTGCCGTTAAGCGACTGCAAATCGCTTCCGGTCGAATTGCCGCCTGTTCCATCGGCTGTACCGAATTCACCCGGCAAGGAGGACCAGGTAATATCGACATCGTTGGTGATCACGTCGGTCGGTGAAACACTGTTTTGGATGGTAGCGGTGAATTCGACCTGGACCGTGCTCCCTTTAGCGACTTGATCAATGGTCAAATCAAGCGTGTCGCCTAAAGTATTGTTGGTGAAGCCAGAGGTCAAAGTGCTGCCGCCGACACGGATTTCGGTAAATGAAAGTCCGCTTAACCCGGTTGGAAGTGCGTCAAGGATACGAATATCAAACGCGTCGGATCGGGAATCGCCACCAGCCACGTTGAAACTGATCGTATAGGTCACAACGTCACCGGCATCGCCACCACTTACGTTTGCCGTCTTGTCAATATCTTCGATACTTGGTTCGGCAATCTGGACCCTTGGTCGATCGGCAGATGGAAGCTCATAAAACTGTTCGCTCAAGTCTGGATCGTTGCTGGTATTGACCGATCCGTCATTGTTGGCATCGTAATAGACTCGAATCGAGTTATCTCTTGCGTCGCCGCTGTCGTTAGAGCCAGCGGTGGTGTTATCCACGAGCGCATTAAATTCTACGACTACGTATTCTGTGTTTGCATCGTTATCGGTGTTGACGACATCACCAAGTTTGAAATAAACGTCTCGTCCTGAGGGTGAAAAGTCGTCATTTTCGTTGTTAACATTCCGCGAAATGTCGTCGTCTGCAAACGCCTGAGTCGGCGTCACCGAATCAACATTGGAATCGTTGCCTGTGGCATAAAAACCAGCCCCTACAAGCGTCGACGATGTAATCGCGTCGTTATCACTGACAAAGCTGACCAAAGCGGTTCCATCGTCGATAAACGTCAGACCTGCCGGCATTAAGTCTCGAATTTGAAAGTCCGTCAAAGTTCCTTCGGGAAGAGCGACCTGAATTCGATAACGTACAATTTCACCAATAGTGACCCGTTCGACACTCGATTCGACCCCGGTATGGGCTTCACTGGTCGAAACGATAGATTTGGTGGCGTCGAATCCTTCAACGACCGCAAAAGCTTCGTCGGTTTGAGGAGTTTCCGCGTGATTTTCTCCACCTTCCTGGCCTGCAAAATTATTTAATGATGCGGTGTTGGTGTAGGTTTGAGCGGCTTGGACATCGTTGTCGGCCGTGACGTCATAAAAGATGATCACGACGTTGCGACCGCTGGTACCGCTGTAGCCGTCAATCGCTCCAGCATTGGTTCCATCGCCCGTATCGGGCGTAGCACCCGGATCGTCGATCTCGATTCCGGTCGAAAATAGATCTGCCTCTGTGCCGGTGTAAGTGAGAGTTGCTCCGGTACCGTCGACGATTTGGACGGACCCGCCCACTAAAGTGAATCCATCGGGTAGCGAATCGCTGATCTGAACGTCGAAAGCTCCACGATCGCTGTTGCCCGTATTTTCCAGCACTATCGCGTATCGAATCGTGTCCCCCGCGTCGATTCCCCCGATAATATTGTTATCAATTCGTTGGCCAGCCTGAATAAGATTGCCGTCATTGTCGAACTCACCATTGAGTCCTTCGGAAGTAATATTACCACCGCTAAATAGGGGATCGGCCGAGCCTGCCGCCCCAAATGTGATTCCATCGGGCCTGGGATCGGTATTCTCGAAAACCGTATTGGGGTTATCGGTACTAACGATCCCTTTGGTAATGGTTAGCTCCGGTTGAAGCACTTCTACCTGAACGATCTGATCGATGACGGTCGGTGAACCGTTGGTCGTTCCTTCTTCGGCACGAACAATGTTGGTCAAGAAGAAACCATCCGCAGTCGGCGCATCTTGAGCCGTGATGGAAATGTATAAGTCGATTGTATTGCTCGACGATGTAGGATCGTCGTAATCTCCAAAGTCCAACTCAATACCGTTGCCACCCGGCTTGATGGTGATCGTTGGAACGATATTTGAATCGGGACCATTGGAATTGTAAAAAGTATCGCCCGAACCAAATTCGATGACTCCGCTGGCCGGGGCAGTCCCGTCAAAAGAACCTCCGATGTTGAACGTCCAATTGTCGCTTGCGTCATTGATTCCATCGGCGTTATGATCCAAAACGTCAAAGATCGGTAACGGCAAGAAATCGGTGATGGTCAGGTCTTCAAAGTCGCTTGTCGCGAGATTGTATTCAATGCGGTAGGTAACTACGTCGCCGGGGGTGATCGAGATCTCTCCGCTAGGCCCCGTTGGCAGAGTTGTATTACCGTTGATTGCATAAACTTCTTTAGAAAGCGAACCAGCGGCGATGGTGACACTTGCAGAACTTGTATCGGATTCAGTAACTCCAGTCAGATTATTGATGGACCCGTCTTCGGCGTTCTCTCGGGCCGTACCGCTGATCGTCAGCGAGTTGTTCGATATGGTGTCACCTTGGTCAACGCTGCGGTCACCTGAAGGGAATGTGTCCGAAAACTCCTCTTGAATGATGGTGCGAAACCGAATCGTTCCAAAAGCGGCTCCCTGATTAGCGCCGTCGGACAACCCGCCTTGGAGGATGCCGTCGGTAGCTCCGTTGTCGATTAAAGCCTGGGAAACATCAAACCGAAGCGTGGTAGAACCATCGGTACCGTCCGGGGTAGATCCGTCTTCGCCTAGATTGTCAGAATTATCGATTTGAGTTTGGTCAACCACAAGCGTCTGACCGCCGTCAGGATCGGTTACCTCGCGAACCGTAAAGCTGCCGGTTACCGTACCGTTCATATCCGTGATATCAAACGTGGCACCGTAACTGAAATCAAACAGTTGTCCGTCCTGGAAGATGTCGTCGATGATCAGATCGCCAAACGTGTAATAGTCAGAAATCTGGAACCTTAAAACGTATTCCAGCGTATCACCGGGAGATGCCCCACTGGCTCCGGTATTGTTGACGATGTTCACCGATTTTTGGATGGCAATCGATTTGTCATCCAAAGTATGCTCAGGCCCCGGCCCAGGATCCGCAACCGCGTTATCGGTCCCTCCAGCATCCCGGGTATCAATTGGCGTCCAGTCTCCGACCGCTCGAGCATTATTAAAGCTACGTGAATCGGGACTGGACGTCGTATCATCTTCGCCGTTGATCGGTATCACTCGATTTCCATCGGCATCGAACTCGTCAACGTAAAACGAAAATGTGATCGAAATATCAACGTCTTCCGTTGTGCCCGTGACATCGTTGTCGGGCGTGATAATCAGATCGAGATTGTTGCCGGGAAACGTAAGCGATCCCAGATTGTCCGAGTAGGCAGTCGTAACCACATCGTTGATACGGACTTCATCGATCGCTGTCACCACAATGTTGTTGGGTAGACTGTCAATGATGTCGAGGTTGCTGATCGTTTGTCCATCAGCAATGTCGATGTCGATTCGATACTGTTGTTCGAAATTTGGACCCGTTGCTGTTTCATCCTCAGGGCCAAGATAGATTTTTTCTAGCAGCATCAATGTAGGTGTGATCGATAGCTGTTCCGACCAACTGTTGGCAGCATTGGAAGGATCCGAAACATCGGTTCCGTTGTCGCTGACAATCGACGGGTCGGGTAGTGTTGGATTATCGAGCGCATCGGTGCCGTAACGAAAACCAGATCGCGACTGGATGAACAGATCGACGTTTGCGTCAGTAAGATTGTTGGTAGTCGCGGTAATGACAACCTCAGCTTCTGGTTGATCAGGCGCAAACGAACCAAACGGCAATTCGACAACGACCAGCTTATCGCCGGCAGTACCTGTGATTTGAAACGGATTACCCGTGGCATCCACCGCAAACGGGTGATCAATCGTGCCTGTTGTCCCAGCACCCGCCCCATCGTCATCAGGAAAAACCAGCTCTATCGTGTTAAGTGCCTGACCAAGATAGGTCGCTCCAATAAAATCTATTCCATCGGCAACATCCGTTCCAGCGGCTCCGTCTTCACCGTTAACAGGGAAGATCAAATCGATAAAGGGCCCGTAGCCGACGTCGGTTCCTGTATTGTCAAAAACCACCGTGAATTCAAATTCTTCGCCAAGCTGAACCTGTTGATTGGTATTTTGAAACTGAACTTCTGGTCCGACGGCAAGCACATTGGAATAACTGTTTTGGAGTGATTGAGAGAAAACAACACTGGTTTCAAGATTGCCGATTGTATATTCCAGCTGCCAATCACCTCCTTGATGGGCACTTCCGGTGTCATCGTCACTGGCCGCGATATCGAGGTCAGTTAGTGCCGACAAAGAGTCAACTAGTTGACGGCCTTGATCACTTTCGGCCAGATCACAACCGTAGATTAACAGGTCACCAGTCGACTTAAGTGCATCGCCCCAGCCGGAAATTTGGCCTGCGTAGGCATCCAGATTATCAGCAGTGACCCAGACATCGCCTAACCGAATTGCGGCATCGTCACCATGACTGACCAAGTGCAAGGCATCCAGATCATCGTAACCGGATAGGATTTGAGAGACTTGTTCTACTCCATCAGCATCCGTATCGAGCAAAACAACTTCGATATTACGTGATGGATCCTCATTGTTCATCAAATCGTCAACAAGCAGTTGATAATCGTCTACGCTGGTGTCAACGATGACAAGTTCATTGCGAACTTGAGCAGCAGAATCGCTCGATTCTTGTTGTTGACCCGAAGAATCATCTTCTTCCTGGTAATTAGCAACATCGTGGGCGTATGATTGAGGCGATCCATTTTGTTGAGGGTAGGATTGGCTGGCATCGCCCAGATTGGGGTCCATTCCTGCATCCATGGCGGCATCAAAAAGAATGCGATCTTCTAGTTTTCGAAGGAGCGTCGTTTGATTTTGACGGATGACGTTTTTTTTGCGGGACTTTCGTGACATGGAGTCAGCTCGATTGATTGATTAGAAACAGATGGGTAGGCTCCCAAGCTCACTTCGGAAGTGAAATGGAGAGTAGAAATGTCAAAGTTTAGGACATATCACTGTTGTTACTGATGTACGAAACTTGCACACTTTGCCGGTTTGAAGCGGTTAAGCGGGTCGCAAGACTACCGTGGATCGGTTCGCCGGATTTTTTGAACTTTCTGATTTTGATTATCGCTGAAAGCAATTTTGGTAAAAATTTGCCTCATTGAAGGTGCGAGAAAAGTCCGCGCGGGCTGATGTTGTCTCTATCGATTACAAAGTAGAGAAAAGAACTTTTAGCGCAGGTGGAGCCCACGTCACGAGTTCGGGCTAGGGGCCCAAGACAGCAAGAAGCCTTTGAATAACAAGCCGGATGGGACTGGCGCGGTAATCACCGGGCTGTCGATCAGTCGATTGCGACATCAACCGCGGTTGTCCATTTCTATTGTCCCGAAGGGCCCTTCGGGACTTATGATGGGTGCGATATGCTCATAGGATGACGTCCAATACCGCAAACTTTCGTCGTTCGTATCTGCGATTAGCTTAGATCGGTTAGATTTTCGGTTTACCCTGGCCCTAACGGCTGGACTTCATATGGGCTGGAATTCATATGCGACTCAGCAGTTTAATCCTAGTCTCCAACATTCATCGAACTGCTTTGAAACACAGATCCACGGGCGATCGAAATCTACATTTTACAATCGAATTGTTACTTCAAATTGAGGTTCAGTTGCCAACTGACTCCAAAGCGATCGCTCACCCAAGCAAACTTTTCGCTGAAACCATAATCTCCAATGGGCATCATGACCTTACCCCCTTCGCCAAGTTGATCGAATCGTTGCTTCAACTCATCTTCGTTCTCGCATTCTACGAAAAAAGAAAAGCTTGGCGTGAAGGTAAAGTCATGGACGGGCGGACTGTCGGTGAATTTGACTTGCTGGCCTTCGATCGATAATGTGGCCAGCTTGACCGTTCCTTCCTTGCCAGTTTCGCCAGCCTTGTATTTGGTGAGATTCAAGACTTCTGTTTCGGGGAATACTTTCTGGTAAAGCTCCATGGCTGGCATTGCATCCCCGACGAACATTAAAAAAGGCGTCACCGATTGTTGAGCATTCATCCGATTCATCGTTCCCTTCATAAAAGTTTGGAAAGTCCCATTCTCGTCCTGCATCTGAGAAACAAGTTCTACGCTATCTTGAGAAAGAAATTTGTACATGTCGCGGTACTGCTTGGTTTGAGTGGCGTCATTCCAGTCAGGGCCTGTGGATTCGATGGTCAGATTCTGATCTGCCGGATCGAGCGTCCCAATTAATTCCCACTGAAATCCACTGGTCGCGTCGATCCAGGTTCCCACAAATTTGTCTTCGGCGGCATCGTATTTGAGATGTTGAATCGCTTCATACGCCATATCGCCCATTTGAGCCTGATACTCGTTAATAACCCATTGCTTTCCAAGCAACCGGGATTTCATGATCCCTCGGCCCGCCTCTTGAAATGAACCATTGGTTTGAGGTGATTGGGAAACAGTGGTCCAATTTCCAGCAAATTGCTGGATGAAGTCAAATCCCGATTTCTTTTTCGCCTCGGTCTGAGCAACAACAGCATCAAAACTCATGAACAATGTAAGCGGAAAAATCAAAACGATGTAGGTCAGCTGTCTCATGATGTCGCCTTGTTAGAATCCCGATTTGGGGTGAAGATAAATTGACCGGCAGGCAAAAAAACCAAAGCTTGCACTTTCCCATAAATTCGTCGAAAACTGTTCATGAGTCAAGCAAGCAAAAGTGGTAATCGTGAACCCGAACTTCCGGGAGAACAGGTCATCGCCGACATGGTTGCCGCTTTTTATCGTCGTGTCAAACAGGATGATCTGTTGGCACCGATGTACCCACCGACCGATTGGGAAGGCGCTGAAAAAAGGCTTCGCGATTTCATCGTTTATCGGTTTGGAGGTTCCGACCGATACATTCGCGAAAGAGGGCATCCACGACTAAGGATGAGACACAATCCTTTCAAGATTGGCATTCCCGAGCGTGATCGTTGGTTGAAATTGATGAGTGAGGCGATGCATGAAGTTGGGATCACCGGAGATCAATTCAAAGTGATTTTTAATTTCTTTGAACAGGTGGCTGACTTTATGCGAAATCGGTGATTTGGAACGAAGCGGCTTTCGGTTGGGTACAATTTTGATTGCCGGCCAGCACATCGCGGTTACTTGCTCAACCCATCTCCGTCTGCACTCATTCAGTTAATAAGCCTAAAAGGTTAACTTCGGGAGAAGAGCACTACTGGATAAACGCGGCCTTCTGTCGATCTCAAGCGAGTGCGTTGACAGGAACCTGGGTTCTGATCAATTCACAAGCCTTTTCCCAATCATTTTTAGAATCAAATTGTTGGGGCGTCAGGACGACAAATATGGGACGATAACCTGTGAATAGCAATGACAGATTTTTGTCGGTGATCGCGTGAGCCGAAAAACTGCTCCATTGGTATCTGGTTCTGCCGTATGAGATTCCTGTTTCCAAACCAGATTCGTGCAGCCAACCGCGTATCTGATAAATGCATGTATCGCCCCGAGGGATGACACGTGCCAGATGTCTCTGAATTCGGAAAAAGAAAAAAGCTGTCAAAACAACACACAAAATCGCAAGTTCCGGAATTCCAATAAAAGGGAAAAAGAGAAACATGAGTGCACACGTCACGGCTGGAACCAAAGATTTTAAACTTTGGTTAATAAAAACTTTTCGTTGGAATCGGGCGTAAGGGCTTCCTTCGCAATCTTCTGCGGTAACAGGTCCGATGAATGAAATCGCACCACTGGGTGCGGGTGAAATAGGATACTCCGGAGGCAGTTCGGCAATTCTTGAGTCGACGCTTGCGATCCGTTTTTTCTCTAGACCAAGCCCCCTCGTTTGAATCATGTTTTTGACAGCATCAAACTGCCCGTCTTTGAAAAAATCCCTCTTCAAAACTGTGGGTAAAATTCGATGGTGGCTGAAGTGAATTAACATTCGATCCTCGATTGCACGGAAGGAAACAATACTGCTCAGCAGCAATTCCGATTCATCGTGTTCTCGATCAAAGTAGATTCGATGTTCCGAAACAAAACCTGACATCGGTTCAAATAGGCCCGGAAAATTCTTGACAAGACTTCTGCGTTTCAACGCAGGACTCAGATACACTCGGATCAATAGAAATGCAAGCAAACTTAACAGAAATACCAATGCGCCCGGGACCTGCCCAGTATTTCGAATAATCCAACATCCCCCAAAAAATAAGGCTCCGTACAAAAGCAACGCGAAACCGATCGACCTTTGCGAATATGGTATGACATCCCCTGGTTGGATTTGTCCCTCGAATGAGTACCGAATTTGGTCATCGTACTGAGTGAGATCGAGAACCGGTCCCGTAACTGATCGGGGACTTTGAAACGGGTTTTGGCTGGATGTTGACATTGGTTTTCAAAGTCTAATCTTCATTTTGCGTGTGCGAATCGATCGGATTCGGCCCAATCATTGGTGGCTGGTCGCCAGGAGTTCCTGCATTTTCGATATGCGTCAGTTTTTGAGGACTAGCCAATGTCAACCGCCAATATTTTTCAACTTCGTCATGAGCTTTAGCGAGCAACGTCCCTTCCGGATAAGATCCTGATTCGTCGGGTCTCCCGGCAACGCAACCAGTCATCAATTCAATGGCATCGTAGATATTGTCGACCGCATAAACGTGAAAATTCCCTTCACGACAAGCATCCACTACGTCTTGTCGCAGCATGAGATCGCCCTCATTTGATTTTGGAATGACGACACCCTGGTCACCGGTAAGTCCAAAAAATTCGCATGCGTCAAAGAACCCTTCAATTTTTTCGTTCACCCCTCCAATCGCTTCAAGATGACCATGTTGGTCAATCGCGCCTGTCATTGACATGCTTTGGCGGATAGGGATATCAGTCAAAGCACTTAACAGGCAGACGATTTCAGCGCCGGATGCTGAATCACCATCGATTCCGCCGTAACTTTGTTCAAATGCAAGCGACGCGCTGAATGCCATCGGGTGCTCCGTTCTGAGCAAATGCCGAAGCAAACCACCAAGAATGTGAAAGCCTTTCGTGTGGATCGCGCCCGACATCTGGGCTCGCCCTTCGATATTGATCAAACCGGCGCTTCCTGGGCCAATCGTAGCAGTAATCCTTGCTGGAAATCCATAAGTCAGCGGGCCGGATCGCATCACGGCCAAACCATTAACTTGCCCAATCACGTCTCCTTCGGTTTGAATCATGAGCGTGCGGTTTTCAACCAATTGACGAAAACGTTTCGAAGGCAAACTTGACCTTGCTTTAGTTCGTCTAATCGCATCTCGGACATGATCGCCCGTTACGATCTCGTTGTCCGCCAAAAAAGCTGCCTCACGGGCAATGTCGGCAATCCTTCCAAATCGAGCGGTGAGGCGATTGCGGCGAGCGACAATTCTCGCGCCGTGTTCGGCCAAAGCCCCCACGGCAGAGCGATGAAAATGGGGCAAGTTTTCTTCACGCACCAAGCCTGCTACAACCATTCCGTACTGCATGACGGCTTCGTCATCTCGTTCAAGTTCGGCATCAAAATCAGCAAGGACTTTGAACAGTTCTCGAAAATCAGGATCTGCATGGTCCAATCGATAGTAGGTTTGCGCATCACCGATCAAGATCACGCGAACATTAACCGGAATCGGTTCCGGTTGAGTCACGGCAGTTTGTCGCATCCAACCCACCTCTGGCGGAACAATCTCCAATCGTCCGGTCCGAAGAGTTCTCATCAGCGATCGCCACGCACCGGGTTCAGTCAGTAAATCATTCACGTCAAGAATCAAATAACCACTGTGTGCTTGTAACAATGCACCGGCTCGAATGCCACGATAGTCTGAACTAGGCATCCCGCCGGCACGAAATTCGGGTTCGACCGTTCCGAGTAAATTTACAAGATTCGGAGTGCACTCTTCTACAACGGGACGAGTAGATAGATCGTCATGGGTCAAAACGACATTGACACCGTAGATTTCTTTAAAGTCGGGTCGATCGTCTTCGTTGCGGCGCAATTGATTTTCGATCAGATCGGTCGTGATTTCTTTGATAAATGTCTTTACTTCAGGCGTATTGAATTTTTCGATGACAGTTTGAGTCAATTCACTGGCGATTTCTCGGGCAAACTTTTCAGTTGTTTCATTAGCCCGATTCGCTGCGTCGCGAATGATCTGGTTTACCTTTCTACTTGTTTCCGCAAGTTTTTTTTGATACGTCGGAAGCAACGATTCGAATTTTTCCAGTTGTTCTTTTGGAACGTTCCCCTGTTTGACCAATTGTCTTAATTGTTCAAGCGGGACCGGCTTCTCTTCGACGATGGCCATGATCATGGTTTGAGAAACGCCGCCTTGTTGAACTGAAATCAGTGCCATGCCGCCTGATTCCAATTCCTGTTCCAGCGGTTGAGTGACCTGTTCAACTTGATTTTGGGCAACGTCTTGAATCGCTTGCCGTTTAGAAAGGTGTGGCTCGCCTTCGAGGGCTTTTGCTAGACCATCAGAAAAGAATTCGGCGACATCCATCATCGCCCTGCGAAAACGATTTGCGGTTCCGGGAGGAAGCGTAATTAACCTGGGATGATCTGGCCTTGAAAAATTATGGACGTAACAAAAATCTTGCTTGCGATCACATTGGGGTTTGAGTGTTTCCAATAGAAATCGGACCATCGTGATCCGACCTGTCCCTCGGGCACCCCGCACGTAAACATTTTGATCAGGAGCAAGGCATTGAATTCCAAATTTCAAAGCTTCAAGTGCCGTTGGCTGCCCTACAACCACTCTTTGAGGGTCAACTTCTGCGGTGGTTTCAAACCGGATTGTTTCCGGTGTGCATTTCCAGCGCAATTTTGATTCTGGAACTCTGGCGTCTGTGGCGGGCATGGCAATCAAGATGATTAAGGATCGAAAACGATTATCTTAAACGATTCGAAGTTAATTCGACCACTTAATGCGCATGAAAAAAGAGGGGCAATGCCCCTCTTCGCGATCTAAGAGAGTACTGATCGCAAAAACAAGATCGAAAAAATCAATCTGTTTGGACCGAGTAGCCAATGCGACCGACTTCGATCCAATAAAAAATCAACGTTATTCAGTGAGGATGGTGGGCAAGTTGTTGGCAATCTCCTCGAAGATATCCACTAACTCGTCCCCTTCATCGGTGTGATAGTGACGCCCGCGACCTCTGGATGCTACTTCGGCCATCGAATCCTTATCAGCTCCCAATGTAAATGTGACCGTGTGGATCGTGACATTGTTGGACGCGATAATCGAGTCAGTTGCGTCGAGCGGATTGGTTCCTGAATTGCTTTGCCCGTCCGACAGCACGACAATTGTTTTTGCCGCGAAAGGTCGAGCAATCGGGTCTGAAATGATAGATGGCAATCCGGTCAGCATCCCGTCGCCAATCGCGGTCCCACCATTGGGAAAGATATCGACAATTTCGTCCCGGATCGGATTGTAGGTCGATTGAGGGTCCTGATCCAGCGAAGTGTTATCTGAAAACGTCGTTAGCGAAACTAGCTCTTCCTGATCAGTTTCATCGAGGACGCTAAGAAATGCATCCACCCCCAAGGCCAGGTAATACCATCGACTGTATTTGGGAGCCGTCGAGCCGTAGTTGTATCGCCAGTCGGCAGCGTATTCCGCCATCGGCCGGGTCAGGGCACCTCTTTCACTGTAATGGTTGTAGGAGGAACCAATCGTATGGTCATCGTTTTGGTATGTCTCTAATTGGTAAATGACATTGTCAGAATAATTTCGATTGTACAACCAGTCTGTAGCGTCCTGATACTCGTCCCAACTAATCAGGCGATCCCCCTGTACCGTCGAGCCGTTTTCCCAAATGCGATCCCAACTGTCGAGGATATAGGAATTGCTGGGGCCCTGGCCATAAGGAAAGTAGCCTCGACTGTACCACCGATAACGTCGCCAACTCCAACGCCAATAATGGTATTTCCAATAACCGGGTTCGGTAACGGTTTCTCGTGTGTTGTATAGCTCGTAAAGCCGATCCTCGAGCCCTGTTTCATCTTTAAACCAAAGCATGGAACCAGACCGATCAAGGACCAGAGCGATATCTCGGTCCACCTGGGTCGCGATCGAACGCCGGATCGGATTGAACTCATTGACAGCGGCTTGCAGCATTCCTGTGCCGTCTTTGTTTTTCCAGCTACCAGGATGTTCACCGACCCGTTCCTTGTATTTGAACATTCGGAAAACGGACGTAAACGGACTGTTACCTGTTACGGCAAGACTTGAGGGACGTTGGGCACCCGAAATGATCTGGTCCAGTGGAATTTCAGTGAATTCGTACATTCCGTAGCCGCCATTGCCACGAATTGACCGGCCAAAATTTAATTGAATGTCGTTTGGCCGCCCACCGGTGCCTGCCTGCAGGACTTTACCGCCAACGTGATTTTCTTCAGCAATGAGTTGGCATTGTTCTACGACATTGTCGATCGTCTGTTGAATGTTGTCCTGCCGGGACTGACTGGCATCCCGAACTTGCAGTAAGCTCATCGCTCGTCCACCCGCATGGCAGGTAGCGTCGGTTGCAATCTTCAACTCGGTGTTGATCAGTTGCATGTAGGCTAGATTGATCGCGAACCCTGCGAAAATGAGCAATAGGGGCAGGATGACGGCAAACAAAGGAGCGATTGCTCCGTGTCGGTTTCGGCCGTAACAGGTTGGGATTTTTAATGTTGAGTCAAACATTTTCAATTCCAGTAAGTGGCGGTAGGTATTGGATGGATCAATTAATCTGGTTGGCGTCAAAGAAACCGCGATACCTTTCAGTATTCATCGTGACTCTTGATGAAATCACGTTATCGCCCAACATGCTGCCGGGAAGAACGAAGGTATTCAAATTCAAGGGGATTTCGATTCGAGCAACGATTTGTTGTGTATCAAAGTCCAGTTCCTGCCCCTCGGAATAGGACAAGACCTGATTCCCTTGAACTTCTTTTTCGGAATCGTTTATGAACAACGTAGCGCGCACGGCACCCAGACGAAAAAGGACTTCTTCAAATCGTTCGAATGCGTCGTCTAGAGTGGCACCTTCGGCGATGGCGAGTCTGGCTGCTTCGTAACAGGCGTTTTGAGAAATATTTCGAAGCATCGACAGTCGAGAAAATTCGACACAAACAGTCAATACAATTGCAAAGGCCGGAGCGACCATTGCAAATTCCACAGCGGTGGCTCCTTTTCGTTCGCGACGTCTTCGATTGATTGTGCGGTATGGGTTCATGTTTTTTGCTAATTGTTAATATCAGGGTCAAACTCTCGAACCATCGTGACTGCTTTTCTGACCTGTCGATTGGTAAGGTGAGAGAATATGAAGTTGGAATTGTTTTCGGTGTCTACCCGGATCGTGACTCGGATTTGGTCCAAAGCCATCATTTGCGTAAGGTTGGCAGGCTCGATTTCAATATCAGACGGATCAAAAGTGATCCCTCTTTCGTTAAGCACATCTTCAACACGATTGCGAACCATTTCGTTGGTCGATCGTCGTCTGACACCTACGCGACATCCCTCAAATGCTGCGATTGCCAACGTTTCTTTTAGATAGATCCCCGAACAAATCTCAAGGGTCCCCATCATCATGATGATGACTACGGGAATGATCATAGCCGCTTCGACGGCAGCCCCTCCCTGGCGAGATTTTCGAGCTCCCAAGTGGTTCCGTTTTTGGGAACCCGGTAAAGCAGAAATTTCGGATTGGCGACGGAGGGATTTCATGAATTTGGTGGTTAACGATTTGAGGGTTGTCAGCCAAAACCTATGTCAAGGATTCCCCGCTAGCGAGCTAAATTATCCAACAACCAACTGATTCAGATCAAAAATCGTAGTTACACCTATCCCAATCGTTACAACCTGCATCCAGCCAAATAGCGAAACCCTGTTTTTGAACGGGATCCAAGATCGTTTAATTAACGATGACTTAGCAAAATTGCCAGTGGAGTGTCTGCAAAGCGGTAGGTGGATTCGTAAAGTCTCCCTCATCGGAATCTTTTATCTGACACCATCCGATTCGATAATTGACAGGGATGTCCAGACCGAGCCCGAAGAGGCGTCAAAAACCGATTGTTTGATTTTTTTGTTGCTTTTGAAAAAGGGAACACTGTCGATAAAAGCATTAAAGATACGATTTGGCATTTCTGAGATTCGATGGCGTTTTCCCTTAAAATTGCATCCTACAAATTAAGCCATTCAACGATTCTGGGGATCTGTTTTTTATTCCTGAATTGTGTGGCTGGGTTTGCTAATGCTCAGAACGAAAAATCGCAATCACCCAGCAATGAATTGCCGCAGCAGGAATCGACAACCACCGATGTGAATTATTACGTCTGGTTGGCGTTAGATAGTCACCCCGCACTGCAACGGTCGCTGGCGGAGATTCAAAGCACTCATTCTCAAGCCTACCAAGCTGGCCTATTGCCCAACCCATCACTGGGGATCTTTGCAGACGAAGTTGGCAATGATGACGATCCAGGATTGTGGGGGATTTATTTACAGCGAAAAATTATCCGAAGCAACCGACTTCAATTAGGTCGCTCCGTTAAACAGCATCAAGCTTCGGTTCAAGAAGCTGAACTGGAATCATTGGCACTGAAAATAGAGACGGACGTGCGAACGGCTTACGTGTCCATTCTATTAGCAAATCAGAAAGTCGAATTGGCCAGCCAGATTGCTACCTCGTTGACTAAAGCAACCGAGCAAGTCCAATTCCTGGTTTCCCAAGGCGAATCTCCCAAGACTGACCTGTATCAGATGAACCTGCAAATGCAAACGGCAAAACTGCGGGTTCGAGAAGCTCAAGTGGAATTACGAAATGCGTGGCGGAAATTGACAGCCGTTTGTAATCAGTCCAGTCTCGATAGACACCCGACTTCAGGAAAGCTTGACCAAGCTGTTGAAGAGATTGAATTCGAGGATTGTCTGGCCAGAATTGTGCAGATGTCCCCCGAGGTAAGCGCTGCCGAGTTGAGCGTTGAAAGGGCGTGTATCGAAGTTCAGCGTCAGACTGCGTTGGGAATACCCGACTATCAATCCCAAATCAGAGCCGGAAAGGATTCAACGACCGAGCACTTTTTTGTTGGTGCCCAACTACAAATGCCGCTGATGCGTTTTGACCGGAATCAGGGAAACATTGCAGCTTCCCGCTACCAATTGCAAGCCGCCCGAGAAAATCTAAAGGATATTAAGCTCTCCATTCGCAATCGTCTTGCCGACCGTTTTCGACGCTACGAATTGGCCAAAGTTCAAACCGAAAGCTATCAACAAAATTTGATACCTCAAGCTCAGAATAACCTTGACCTTTTGACCAAGGGATATCCGGAAGAGGTCGGTTTTCTTCAGATTTTAGGAGCCCAACAGGCTGTGGTAGAGCTCACGTTTCAGTATCTGGATTCATTGCGAGAATTGTGGGTGAATCGGATACAAATGGATGGTTTTCTACTAGCAGAAGTTTATGATGAATGACGGTACTATTTTCGGTTATATTCCGGCTGAGCTCGTGAATTGATTACTAGGCCTGTGAGTTTGAACATAGCGATTGTTTGTAGTGCCGGTTTAACCGGAAATTCCGAACGTCTTCTGCCTAATGGCGTTACATACAAACAATATGTTAAAAAATTCTCAGTCTTTGCACGGACCTAATTACCGTAGGCTCCGTACCCAAGATAGAGAATATCGGTACGCCCAACTTATGAAGAATGAATCGGATGAGCACAACCCGGTCTGGACGAAACATTTGGCCCACTCTTTTGCTCTGCGGTTCATTGCTTTGCACTGGCGGGATTGCTGGATTCTTCCTGCGTCCCATTATTATCGGTGAGTTAGCCGAAAAATCGTCCGATGATTCCACTGATGATTCTGGGCATTCTGGACACGACCACGGATCGAATATGGTTTCGATTGCGGAATCGTCGATGGCTTATTTAGGTCTGGAAATCGGTAAGTTCCAACGACGAGATTACTTTCAGAATATTCGAGTTCCTGCTGAAATCGTGGAAAGAATTCCTGAAGGAAGACGGCATATCACTTCCACATTTCAGGGCCGAATCAAACAGGTTTATGTTACCAAAGGCCAGGCGGTTGCACCTGGCGACAAGCTATTCGAACTGCGAGTAATGGACAATGAGTTGTCGGCGTCGCAGGTAGAATTACTTGATACGCTATCCAAGTTGGAGGCAAATGAAAAGCAGTTGGCACGACTGAAGCCACTGGTTGAAAGCGGGGTTGTTGCTGGCAAACGAATTCTCGAATTCCAACTGGAAAAAGAAAAACTCCAACAAAAAAAAGAGGCCCTTTCCCAAGGTCTTGATATCCAGGGGATGGATGCAGATCAGTTAAAAAAGTTGATTACTGAACAACAACTTTTTCGGGTCGTCACCGTTACCGCTCCACCTTTGAAACCTGATTTTCAGGCTAGCGAACCCAGACAGGATGCTGAGCTAAAATTTAGTTCAGTGGCTCTTTCGATTGCCCCAAACAGTGAGACCGGCTACTTCACGGTAGAATCCATCTCGGCTCTTGAAGAGCCAACATTAAGTCTGGAGACTCGTTATGTGAATTGACCCATCACGGCAGCGTTCTGGTAAAAGGGATGGCCTATGAGACCGACATGGAAAAGATCGGAGAGGTTGGGCAAAAGGGATGGAGTTTCACCGCAGAGTTTGGCGATGGGTTTCATGGCGAAGAAGCGGGAATGATTCGGGATGGTTTACAACTTTTCCAAATCGAGAATCATGTCGATGAGCAGTCCCAGACTTACCCCGTTTATGTGGAACTTAACAACGAGATCATTAACGAGCATCGTGATGAACTCGGGCGAAGATTCATCAATTGGCGGTTCAAACCTGGTCAGCGATCTCATTTGATCATTCCAATCACACAATGGCAAAAGCAATGGGTGGTTCCTCGCGAGTCCGTCGTTTTTGATGGACCACAGGCTTTCGTTTTTCAAAAAGTCAATCACATCCATGAAGGGCCTGACGGAGTGATGCACGAATTCGCCAAAACACCGGTCAAAGTACTTCATCAGGATCGCAAATTTTTTGTGCTCGAAAAAAGCGAACTGATCAAATCGTACGAGCGGTATGCTTTGGATCAGGCCTATCAGTTGAATCTCATTCTTAAATCGTCGGCTAACGAAGGTGGCGGCGGACATGCTCACCCGCACCCTCATTGATTTCTAGCTTCGGGTAACACTCAGTCGTTCGATAGCGTTGCAAGTACTTCGGAACCCATGTTAAACCAGATCATCCAACTTGCACTTCAAAGGCGAGTGATTGTTTTTTGTCTGGCGGTGGGAGCGATCGTCGGCGGCCTGTTTTCAGTTCAACAACTTCCGGTTGATGTCTTACCCGATCTGACGCGGCCCCGTGTTGTTATTATTTCGGAATCACCCGGACTTGCTCCCGAAGAAGTGGAACGCCTCGTCACGATCCCGCTTGAAACTGCGGTCAACGGTGCGGCAGGCGTTATTGCTGTTCGCAGCCAGTCGGATGTGGGATTGTCGGTCATCTATGTCGAATTCGACTGGGGGACCGATATTTATCGGGCTCGACAGGTGGTTACCGAACGGGTTGCACTGGCTCGGGAACAATTGCCAAACGGAATCCAGCCGCGGCTTGGCCCCCTTTCATCTTTGCTGGGACAAATCATGCTGATCGGCATGTGGAGCGAAACTGGGGTCACCGATCCTATGGAAATTCGCACGCTGGCCGAATGGGTGGTCAAAAAACGGCTGCAACAAATACCTGGCATTTCCGAAGTGATCTGCCAGGGAGGTGGGCTTAAGCAATATCACGTTCTGCTTGATATCCACCTACTTCATAAATTCGAAGTTACTGTCAACGATGTGGCAAAATCGTTGGACCGGTCCAACCAAAATGTAAATGGCGGCTACGTTGATAGGAATTCGATGGAGTTTTTGGTGCGTGGAGTTGGCCGCATCCGGGATATCGAATCCTTGAAAAAAGTCGTCGTGAAATCGACTTCTGAGCGAGCCGTGTTACTCGAAAATGTCGCCAGCATTGAACCTCGGCCCCAGCCCAAAAGAGGTGATGCAGCAGTCAATGGTTATCCTGCAGTCGTTTTGACGATTCAGAAACAGCCTTCAGCCGACACGCGAAGACTGTCCGAAAAAATCGAGCAGGCACTTGAGGAGGTTCAAGTCGGTCTGCCGGAAGATGTTCGTCTGAAAATCACCTACCAGCAACGAGAATTCATCGATCATAGTGTCTCCAATGTAGTGGATGCACTTCGCGATGGAGCGATCATGGTGGTGTTAGTGTTGTTTCTGTTCCTGTTGAATGCCAGAACGACATTGATCACTTTGACGGCGATTCCTGTTTCTATCTTTGTGACTGCCATTGTGTTTCAATATTTCCAGCTTTCGATCAACGTCATGACGTTGGGCGGGATTGCGATCGCATTGGGAGAGTTGGTCGACGACGCAATCGTCGATGTTGAAAATATTTTCCGGCGGTTGCGTGAAAATGCTGCGTTGGAAAACCCTCGGCCGATTCTGCGAGTCATCTTCGATGCCAGTATCGAAGTCCGCAATGCGATCGTGGTCAGTACCATCCTTGTGGTGATTGTGTTTGCCCCTTTGTTTGCCCTGAGTGGAATCTCTGGCAGCATGTTTATTCCGCTGGGTGTCGCCTATATCGTTTCCATCTTGATGTCGACCGTTGTCTCGTTAACACTCACTCCAGTGATGTCCTTCTATCTATTGGGACAAAAACATATCAGCCGAATTCGTAACGAAAGTCTGATTATTATTTTTCTCAAAAAGTTGGTCTCTCCTGTGATCCGAATCAGCCTAAACCAAGTCGCCTTTAGTGTCCTCTTGTTGACCACGCTGGTAGCAGTTGCAATTTCGATTTTGATTTCGGTTCGGCTCGGTCAAGAGTGGATTCCAAAATTCGATGAAGGTTCCACTCAATTAAATTTGATGACCAGCCCGGGAACGTCTTTGGCAACGTCGAATCGTGTCAGGCGTCAAATGGATGGCGTTCTGAATGATTTAATATACGACCAAAAAACCAACCCAGAAGGATTCATTACATTCGTCACAGCAAAAACGGGTAGGGCCGAAAACGACGAACACGTGATGGGCGTCAATATGACGGAATATACGATTTCGTTGGTAGAACATTCTGGTAAAAGTCGCAAACAAATCATCGACGCGCTAACAAAAACTGCCAATAAGATTCCCAGTGCTCAGCACGAAATCGATCAACCGATCCGGCATTACATTAGTCATCTGATTTCGGGTTCAACGGCTGAAATTGCGATCAAAATATTTGGCGATGATCTCGATGCCTTGGTTCGAAAGGGGGCTGAAATTCGGAAAGTGCTGGCCGACGTACCCGGTATTAAGCCGGCTCAACTGGAACCCCAGCAAATCATCCCTCAGCTTCGGATTGAACCGGACTATGAACAATTGGCTGCCTATAAATTGGACGTGGGATCCGTGTTCGATATCGTCGAAACCGCAATGCAAGGCCGCAAGGTTTCAAAATTCGTTGAACAGGAACGAACTTTTGATATCGTGATTCGTTTCGAAGATGAGTTTCGGGAAAGCTTTGAAGAGTTGGCCAGGATTCCGATTGAGCTTCCAGACGGAGGAGTGATTCCACTTTCGACCGTGGCTCGAATCTATGAATACGGTGGTCCCAATACCATCAATCGAGAAAATGCTCGACGACGAGTCAATGTCCGCGTCTATACCGACGAATCAGACCTTGGTACGGCAGTAGCCAACATCAAAAACAGGATTGCCGAAAAAGTTGAAATGCCAAACGGCTATTACATTCAATATGGGGGCCAGTTCGAGGCGCAACAACAAGCCACTCGCAGAATCCTGATCCTTAGTTGTTTTGCATTGGCGGCTGTTTTTGCGATCCTATATTCAACTTACCAGTCGGTGAACATTGTTTTCCAGATTCTGCTGGCACTACCGATTGCGTTTGTGGGTGGTGTTCTGGCCCTCCATTGGACCGGTCAAAATTTTACGACTTCCGCGATGGTAGGTTTTATATCGCTTGGAGGGATTGCCACTCGAAACGGTTTGTTGCTGGTGTCTAACTATCTTGATGTTGCAAAGCAAATGGGCGGAATCAACCGAACCGCAATCGTGACCGGTAGCCTCGACCGAATGGCCCCGGTTCTGATGACCGCTCTAACAACCAGCATTGCCCTTTTCCCTCTACTCGTGGCTGGCAATCTGCCCGGCCGAGAGATTCTTTATCCTGTGGCAACGGTCATCGTGGGAGGTTTAATCACTTCTACTACCTGCGAATTTTTGATTCGTCCCGGATTGTTTTACTTTTTCGGGCCCTCTCAGCACCCCGAACAAGAAGACACTGAAATCTTCGCCTAACGTCGTTGAACGTTCGTTCCGAAATAACACCCATGCAGGGTCAAGGGTTCTGCTGCTGTGAATCAAACTGGCCATTTCCTGCCGGACGTCGCGTCAACATTTAAAACGCCGTTGGCCCAGGCAGCGACGGGAAAACCCAGATGAAGGGTTGCAGAAAAGGATCAAAAAGCAGACCAAAAATCGGATTTTGGTCGTTCGTTGTTCTAAAAAGTTGAATCTTTCGATCTCGCAATTAGCGTGGAATTGCCGGGAATGTTCTGAACCGGTTCTATCAACTCCCCCCAATTCAATTTGCCCAAACCATGCGACTTGCCCAAAAGTCAATTCGAACGCGTCTTGCAGATTTCAGCAAACAAGTCCGGGTAGGGATCTCATCGATCAAGACTTTCGAACCCGAACTCGTTCTACCCAACTCGTGGTACGATTCTTTGATGGCGAGAAAGTTTGTGAAGCATACAGGAATTTCCAAGCGTCGGATCGCGATGGTTGACGAAGTCGATTTGGCAGCCCGGGCACTCGACGATGTTTTCTCTAGCCAAACCATTCAAGCGTCTGACTGTGCTGGTTTGATTTTTGTTTGCCCGTCGTTAATACCCCAATCCGTCGCCAGAAAGTTGCTACCTCAAAGAGAGGCACAACAACACCAGCCGACTCGTCGAGCATTTGAGTTAGCCAACAAGACAAGGATAAATCCAAAACGAATCCTTGGCATCAATGGTTTTTGTAGCGGCTACGCCAAAGCGATGAATCTGCTTCAAAGGAAATTTCTTCCCAGCTTCAAGCTGGAATCAAACCAGTTTATTGCCATCGTTACGTCGAGTTGTATCAGCCGAATCACCGACTTTAGTTGCCGACAGTCGGGTGCCTTGTTCGGTGATTTCGCGTCGGTCACTTTGGTTTCACGATGCGACTCTGCCAAGTATCCGGTACAGTTTGAAATCGTAGATTCCAATTTTGAGAAAGTCACAACGAATCGGCCGTTGTTTGATTTTTCAAAACGTGAAAATGTTTTGATGCCAACTTTGGATGGTGGACGCAAACTGGCCCCTTCTCGAATTGTGTTTTCGATTGATGGAATGGGGATCGCTGATATCGCTCCAAGAGCAATGGCCAATGCGGCGACAAAAATGATCAAGAAAAACGATTTGCAACCCGAACAAATCGCAGGAATTGTTCCTCATCAAGCAGGCGCGGGAATTGTTCGACTGACCGGAATGAAGTTGGAACAAGCTGGCTTTGAAGTTGCTCCCATCAATGGACTGACTTCGGAACTTGGGAACGTAAGTTCAGGTTCGGTTCCCTATGCACTGCATCAGCACTGGAATGATCTCGAAGGTAATATCCTGTGCCCCGTCGCAGCCGTCGGAAGTCCCGGTAAACCCGAAGTCTCACAAGGTTGCGTTCTTTTGAAAGCGGCTAGTAAGACTCGTGCCGTCGCTGGCTAACTTAAAAGCAGTTAAAACCTTACCGCAGTTGTTCAATCCGTCCGTTGGAATCGGAAAAGGTTTCGACTTTCGCACCGACTCGGTCCAGCATCGAACAATACAGATTGGTCAATGGTGCCCGCTTGGGTAACCGAATCAATCGCCCCGTGTCGATCGTCCCACCGCCACTTCCAAACAAGGCGATGGGCAGATTTGAATGGGCGTGCGAGTTTCCATCGGCGATTCCGCTGCCGTACATCACCATGCAGTGATCCAACAATGTACCGTTGCCTTCGGGTACCGAGTCCAATCGGGTCAGTAAATGATTCAATAACGAAACGTGATACGTATTAATTTGGCTGATGTTGGACTGTTTTTTCTTGGAATGACCGTGGTGAGAGAGATGATGATGTCCATCTTTGATGGACAAATTCCGATAGCTTCGATTGCTTCCGGCATTGGCATACATCATCGAACAGACTCGCGTCGTGTCGGATTGAAATGCCAGAACTAACATGTCGAATAGAAGTTTGACATGGTCGCCATAATCGGCCGGAGCACCGACGGGTCGTTTGAAGTTTGAAAAGTCTTCTTCTTGAGAGCCCAACTTGTCGACGCTGTTTAAACGTCTTTCAATGTCGCGAACCGCGTATAGGTATTCGTCCAATTTTCGACGATCCTGGGCACCGAGGACTCGACTTAAAGACTTCGCTTCTCCGTTGACAAAGTCCAAAATGCTCTTTCGACGAGCATCTCGTTTGGCGAGGGACTTTTTATTTTCAATCTCGTTTTCCGATCCGAACAGCCGTTCAAAAACAGCTGCTGGATTAATCTCTTTTGCTAACGGAGACCTATCCGTTCGCCATGAAATATTGGAAGTGTACAGACAACTATAACCACTATCGCATCGACCACCGGTCGAACTCGCTTCGGTTCCCATTTCGAGCGATTTTAGTTTAGTAAAGTGTCCGATTTTCTCTGCGGCAACTTGATCGACCGAAATTCCGTTTCGTATGTCAGAACCGTGTGTTTTACGAGGATGAGCACCCGTCAGAAAAGCGGAAACGCTACGCGCGTGATCTCCCCCTCCGTCACCTAACGATTCGGCGCCTCGCAATGACAGTCCGGTGATGACGTTCATTTTATTTTTGAATGATTCGATCGGCTTCATGATGGACTGGAGCTTGAAATCGCGTTCGCTTCCAGAAGGAATCCAGTCTGGCATGTGCATGCCGTTGGGAACGTAAACGAATGCCATTCTGACCGGCGGGCTTGCGATCGCAGTGCGCGAAGTCGTACCAGCAACAAGGGGAGCCGAGGTCGTCATCGCGTCAAGCCACGGCAAAGCTAACGCCGTTCCGAATCCACGCAACATCGTCCGTCTGGAAATGAGAGGTTTGTTCATGGTTACTCTTCTAAAATTCCCTTACGTTTCAGAAATGGCTCGCTGGTAGCCACACCGGTGATCAGTGTCGAAAACCGAAAATTATCCCTTTCCAATTGAGAGACAATTTTGTCGATCGCACATTCGTCGTAGTATTCTAAACCTCGACCGAGGGCGTAGATCATCATTTTTTCCGTCAGACAGCGGACAAATTTGTCACGCATATCGGATTGCAACATCTTTTGAAGCTGTTTCGCGCCTTCGAATTTTGTACCGTCGGGCAACTCGCCACGTGAGTCAATCGTGTTAGACTCCTCTTCATCTCGCCACCTACCAACGGCGTCAAAGTTCTCTAACGCAAAACCAAGTTCGTCCATCACCTGATGGCAAACAGCACAATTGGGATCAGCTCGATGTTGTTCTAACCTTTGCCGCAACGTTCCGGTCAGCTCCTTTTGTTCTTCTAACGCCATCGCGTCAGGATCCGGGGGTGGAGGCTCGTCGCCGAGAAGATTCTCCATAATCCATTTGCCTCGTTTGACCGGTGAAGTTCGATTAGGGTCGGAAGTGAGTGTCAAAATGCTCGCCTGAGTCATCAACCCACCCCGCCGGGTACCAGTCAAAAAGACTTTTCGAAACGAGTCCCCTTTGATTTTCGGTAGGCCGTAGTGATTGGCCAGCCTGGGATTTAAAAAAGAATGCTCTGCATTAAGCATCTCCAGAATACTCCCGTCCCGCCGAATCAAATCGTTGACAAACAGCCGAGTCTCCTGAGCCATGTCGTTAAGCAAGTTTTCATCTACGGTTGGGAACAAGTCTGGATCAGGTTTAACGTGTTGTAAGTGCCCCAACTGAAGCCATTGAGC
>JBCCSJ010000009.1:0-42105 GCA_039200505.1 Planctomycetota bacterium
CGTCAGAATGGGGGTCGACGGCATTACCAATTTTTTGCTCAGCTCAAATCCGTGTCGGATTGAAACGCGATACCTGACAAACTCTTTTAAAAACCGAGTGACCAACCGAGTGACATGGAAGTTTACTCCTACGATTCCGAATGAGAAAACGACGGATCAGATAAAGTGACGAATCTGAAGCACCTTTTGGCAGAGGTGCCTACTACTACGGTACGTCCCGCCTGCCGAGCGGGACGCTGTGTTTCGACCCAACATCGGCGGAAATGTTGAGATCAGGTTCTGCCTGGCACCATAATTTAGCTTGCGAAGGGTCTTGTCGCCTCCAAAAGCTTGCGTGAGGAAGACAGCACGCTCGTCTTTGGTTTCAATCTCGAAGGCAGCCAAAAAGATGGAATCCAGATTAGGTTTTTCGTCGACAATTGGAGCTCCGATAACTGCGTTTGCGGAATCGAGTACGGATTCTCGAAATCGCCCCAGTGCAGATCAGTGCGGAAAATAGCGACCGATCCCATCAAGGATTTTTAAATTCATAGTAGCACGTCTCTCCAAGGCGTTTTCTTAGTAGGGGGCACAAATCTTTCGGGCCTTTTGTAATCGAAAATATAGTGTACAAATTGTTCATTATGATGTGCCTGATCCCTGAGTTCCCTCATTTTGGCCGACGGCGGTTCAATAATTAGGGACCACGCCAATGACCACTCAGAAGATGTTCTAATCGAGCATTGCTGCGATTCGAATTCCTAGTTCCTCATCACCGAGCAATATGATGGAGTTACTAAACGAGTCCATTAACATGTTGGAAATCAAGAAGTAGATCTGCTTGCGGCATTGAGCACGCGAAATCGGCGGATCTAAGCGAAATGACTTGTAATTTTTCATCTGGTCACGATATAACTTTGCATACTCTTCCTTGCCATGACTCTTAAGCGTTGGCTTCAGTTGACGCCTCAACTCTCCCGCGACAGATGTCGCTCGAAGTGTATCCCAATACCCCCGCCAAGTGGCGACAACCGCTGAGTATCCATTGTCAAACGCAACAAATTTGGTCAGTTCACTAGCCAATTGGTCAACTTCTGAGTCTTTAGACGAAAGGTTGGATAGCGAGAACCGCTCCAACAGATTGCCATTTCCAGAAATCATCCATTCGTCCTTGAAGATAAATCCGAAACGTTTATCTTTTCTCTCTAAGGCTGGGAAACCTCCAATCTCGTTCATAACATACCCAAGTCTCGGTGAAGCTTGTTCATAAATCAACGAACTCTCCTTAATGAACTGAATCATCTTATTTGCCTCTTTCAATTTCGAAAATGCACTTGTCACGTATCGTTCACCGTCGAAATACCAGCAAGTCCCGTGAGTATTCCCATAAGACCTTTCGCGATTCATAATGAGGTCGAACCCTAGATTTTTGTTGAGAAAGCCTTTGTTCAAAATCATTTTCTCGTAGGCTCCTATTCCGTTTTTTTTGTCAAATAATTCAATTTTTTCCGTCAACATGTGTTGGTAGTTTAAGTTCCAACATGTGAAGAGCCCCTTCTTGCCAGGGAGGATGGGGAGGTTTAAGGGAATCGGTTCGAGTCGAATTGCATCAAGAATTCCAGATCTTGGTTGCCTTATTTTTACGAATGAGTTTGCGACTATTTTCGTTTGCCCATTTTGCGAGTTTAGGATATCGACCGAGAGACCAACCCCTGCAATCCCATCTAGTTCGGCTTGAGACAATTCCGCTAGCCAGCCGGCAGGAAGGTGAAAGGATCGCAGTGTTTGTTCGTCTAGCTTATCCAAACCCAGCTTAAGCAGCATAGGATCAATATAAATCGTTAGTTCTCCATCGAATGAAACTTTCTTTTTGGAGATTTGGTTTCGCAGGGCGTGAAATGTTCGAGAATCGTCAAGTGTGTGTCCATCAATTTGTGAATCACGGAAAGCGGAATTGATCCTTTCACATTCCGACTTTGTTCCCGACACCACGACTCGGTTGTCATGGAAACAAAAAAACACAGATTTATCAAAAAACTCCAAGATCGTGTTTTCTTTGACTTTTAGTTTCAATTCGATATCCGAATCGAAAAACTCATCGAGCTTGTCGACTAGACGCACCAATACTTCTTGTGTCGATTCAGTACTGGTCTCAAAAATCAACTTCCAATTTCGGTGCGCATCAATTGAGAAAAGCATCTCTTGGGGAGCCAATTCGCTTATTAGTAATTCCCAAATCTCTTCAACGGAATCCCACAATTCCAGAGTCGCTAGTCCAAATTCGGGATGACACAATAGACTAGTTACGTCGCTCCATTGTTCGTTAGAAGCAAACTTGGAGTTGTAAACACTTTCAACGAAATTGGTAGCATCAGCTGACCCCACCACTAAGATCGGATCTCGTGAGCAATACCTGTGTAGTTTTAATTCTTGAGAACTGGTTTCGCCACAAAAGGCGATCAGTTGAAGCAACACGAATGAACTAACGACAAAAAATTTCATCCGATTACCTCGATTCATAAATGAACAAGAATAATGAGAATACGAAAAAAACTGCTGCGATTCCGATCGTTTCGATGCCAATCGGTTCTTCAGACTGACCAAAACAACCACACGCGATCCTCTGGCCCCTGATTAAGACTGTTAACTGAGCAACCAAAAATGTGGCAAAAACCCCAGTCGAAACTAAGTAAGTCTCCGGATCGAGAATCCCAACACCAATACATATACCCATCGTCAGCGTCAACGACATTAATGAGTTAGCGAAGATATACTCTGTGCCTGATGGCAAAATCTGAAAAGCAACAATGCTTTCGAGAAAGAAATACGGACCGGAGAAATGAATCAGCGAACTGCAAATGCACGCGAATGCAAGTGATATTCGACACCAAAAACAGAGTGTGCCTACGAGGTAACGATGTGCGGGCTTACGCCTATTTGGTGTGTGCAAGGTATCCTTCCCAACCAGGTCGATAAACGGTTACGTCGCTATAGCCCAATACTCCAAGCAAAGAGGCCACATGATTCGCAAAATTGCAATGTTCGTTTTCGCAATACACAATTATTTTTCGATTGACTGCGAATCGCTTTCGAAACTGACACAACGTTGTCAGCTTGCAATTCGCAGGCAGAGAAATAGCGCCAGGTATATGTCCAACGACGAACGAATTACTCCGCCTACAATCTACGACCAACCCATCATTTGCTTGGACATTTGAGATGTCGCTAAAATCGGACGTCGAAACAAATTCTGCCTGATCACGACTTACTTTTGAAATAGTCAATGCGACGGCAAATTCGTTTTTTTTTGAAACTGACTTCCGAAAGATATGACCAACATATTGCAATGATAGCGGCCGACGATAAAATTGCCGCAAATCGATATGCGGTTCCGCTTCCAAAAATTTTTGTATGATTGAGAATCAACACCACACACGTCAGTATGATGCAAGCGAATAAAAGTGTTTTTAACTTGCCTTCGGCAAAAAAAATGCTCGAAAACTTTGGAAGCTTACCATCACTAATGACAATTGCATTTCCGTCCCAGTAGCTTAACAAAACAGCTGGATCGATCAGGATTGGAGGAGATGGAAGGTCTAAGATCCCAACCTGTGTCTTGGTTCAGCGGGAATTTGAATTTGAATCCGAGATTGCAATATTGAAAAACGCATCCTGCTGACGAAATCTTGGCATCCTGCCAAGAAGATTTTTCGGTTTTTACAAACCATTATAAGATTGCAAACTAATTCCTAGTAAATGATGTGAATCTCCTTGGAACTTAACAATTGTTTCTCCCCCACGCATAATGAAACCGGATTCTTCAGGCAGTTAATGCGACGAACCCTGGGCAAATTAGATGAAGCAATTCCGGTTTTTGGCTTTTGCAGTGTCGGAGTGAAATTCTGATGGTGCATTTTCGGCGGGAATATCAACCTACGCAGGGAGGAAACGAGGGACAGGCTGATTTATGAGTAGAGTAGGGAGGGAATGAGAGACAGGCCAATTTCTGAGTGGTTGAATTTATAAATGATCAGACCTTTTGTTTTTGGAATGCTAAGCGGTTGGTTTTATGAAAAAGCACGTCCGGTCGTTTAGCTAAAATCGAGTAAAGGATTAAAAAGGCATGCCTGGCAGTCATTTTGTGAATTTTGGCTTCGTTCATCGCGCAGATTGGACCTAACCGTGTTCGGATTCTCGTAGGGGGATCCGCCAGAATTCCTGATTATCAGAACTGAATTGGGAGTTTAGCGTTGCTTCATTTGATTGGTAGCAACTAAAGGTCGGCAGTGGCCGTGCTTTGCCAATTGAGCGACCCAAGATCAGATATCGGTGGAGACCAATTCAAATCAGGTTTTCCAAACTCCCTGAAACTTGCAACGATACTTTTTTCGTCCAACCAAGGCTATTAATGATCGGTTCTAACTTTGTTGGAATTGAGCCTCTTTTATCATCCCTAACTCTCCTTCCGACCCAGTCGAGCAGACTTAGATAGTGCGATAATGACATTGCCAAAACAGCCTTACGACAGGCGATGATGGTAGGTCCGAATCTCAGATCCAACACCGGCAACTACCAATCGATTTCCGGTAGCATCGATGTCGATCGAGCGGATGGGAAAATCGACTTGAATGCGATCAACTGTACCGTTTTTGGAAGACCAAATTATAACCTGCCCATCATGTCCGCCCGAAAATAGCTTTGCTTTTTCTGGGCAGTAGACGATTGATTTGGGCCATTGTTCGTGTTGCAGGATCGGTTCCCACCTGCCGGTTGCCAAGTGAAATCTTCTGACAATTTGATCGTTGCAACAAGCATATCCCCATCCATTTTGCCCTGCAGTGATTCCAGAAATAACAATCCCTCGCTGAAACACGTGATTCAGATCCGTGGATTTAAACGTCGTCTCGTGATAGATTTGGGATTGTCCCCAAGCTTTGGAGGCGAGCAAAAAAAAGAATATGAATCCAATGACGGCAAGCTTTCGCAATCGACTCTCCCTTTAAAACTGTGGATGTGATTTTTGTTTTGTGGCAGGGCTTTTGGAATCAAGCCAACTTAGTAAGTAACCAGATTAAAATTTTGAAAGCCAGTTTTTTGCTCTGTCGATTCAAGTCATGACATAACCGGCTGACAATTTCCCCCGGGAGACAAGAATGATTCGATGGTGCTCACTAGTTCTTCATAGCTAAATGGTTTGGTTAAAAAGGCATTGGCTCCCTTGCTCAGCATTCTTCGACGAACCGATTTTTTACCGATCGCGGTCAATACAACAATTGGAATACCAGCCGTGCGTTGGCTACTTTTCAGAAAGTCGATTACTCGATCTCCACGTCCGTTCGGCATGTCGTAATCCAGCACAATGCAATCAGCTGGTAGCAACAAAGCTGACTCTACGCCTGATTGTCCATCTAATGCGCTTGTCGATCGAAACCCACTTTTCTTGAATCTCATCGACAACACATCGAGAAGGTCCTCATCATCGTCGATGTGCAAAATCAACGGTTGGCGTGCGTTAGTTTTTTGAAAGTGACAGGCTCGAACGCCTCTTTTGGGCGCGTCGATTCGTATCATGTCAAAGAATTCGTCTGAAAAGACACTATCGACAACTTGTTTGGCGTTGTCGGCTTGATTGGATTCTGGATTCACTGCCAAACTGGCGTCTGGATGCTGAGAAAAAGGCGGCGAATTGGTATTCATCTCGTTGCTCCTGGGCAAAAAGTTAATCCCGATACGGTGGTCAACCGCATCGGCTCAATGAGTAAAAATATTTTTGTCTTGGGTCAAATTGGTGTGGTGAACAGCAATTTTTATAAGTTCTTGATTGTCCCATGGTATTTGTCCAGTTCCTAACTGAGTTAGGGTTGGAACAGCCAGGGTCGAATCAAAAAGATCCTCCGAAATTTCGAGCCAACGACTATGGAATTGCTCCATCGCGTCTGCCAGTTGATTGGTGTCTCCACAGAAAAAACAAAGCCAAGTCACCGTGTCGATCTGCATCACGAGATCGACATTACGCATCGTTGTGCCAACAAACTCATCAACACCTTCGATCGATTCGGGGTCGTTTCTGTACGTCTCATCCAAGTCAAGTTGGATGACTGTGATGTCCGCGTCGGAGTGGTTGTCTTCTTCTCTTTGTTCTAGATAACACCGGACGATGGACTCGGGATGGAACGCGGGAATGGTGACGGCGAATTCGCTACCTTCACCTTCAATGCTGGTGACGTCCAGGTTTCCAAGGTTCAGGTAAGACAGTGATCTTGCGATGCCCAAGCCCAAACCAAAACCTCGGAAACTCGCCATGCGCTGATTGTGTTCTAACTGCTGGAATCGCTCGAAAATTTTTTTTAACGAGGTGCGGCAAAAACGGATGGCACGGTGAAAGCTACCGCCAAGGGCCATCTTTTTCGACTTTAATGAAGGTCTCACCGTTGAAACGAAACAGACCATTCACCCCGCCCAACCAGATCTGGAGATCTCGATCTTCGGCGATGGTCATCATCCCGGGCGAATCAAGTCCATCCAGCTTATCGTAATTCGTAAAAGCCCCACGTTCGTAACAATAGACTCCACAGTGTTTACCTGAAAACCAAATTCTCCCATTTTGGTCCTCGTGGATACTCCAAATTTCGTTACCTTTGATTACCCCGTCAGCAGTAAAGTTGGTAAAGCTGGAACCATCAAATCTGCAGATTCCGTGATGGGTTGTCCCGATCCAGATATTCCCACTAGAGTCCTCAATAATGTTATGAACCACGTCTCCGGGAAGGCCATCACTGATTGAGACATGATCCAAGTCCTTTCCGTCAAAAACGTAGGCTCCCCCATTTGTACCGAACCATACGTTGTTCTTTTGATCGACAAAAATGCAGTGGACGATGTCAGCACTGGTTACACCACGGGTCGGATCCATTTTGGACGATGGAATCGAAAACTTGCTAAACTTGTTTCCGTCCAAGCGGAAGGCGCCGTCGAGGGTTCCCATCCAAATTCCGCCTGTCGGATCCGCAGCAAGGCTCCAGATATCTTGTCGAGGTAAATCAACTCCCGAACCTATTTTGACAAATTGATTTCCGTCTTTTTTGAACAGGCCACCCGTTGTTCCGCACCACAAACTTCCATCTTTGTCCTCAATGATCTGTTTGATCGTCACGCCTCGCCCGTACTCGTCTTTGAAATCAAAACTCGTGAGGGTTTCTCCGTCATTTCGAAATAGGTCCCCTTCCCCGCCAATCCAAAGGTTGCCTTGGGAGTCTTGAAAGATGCTTCGAACGACCCCGCCAATTTTTGATTCGGGACTGACATTCAACTGAATTGGTTCGTTCGATTTTTTTCCTGTTTGGCCAATCGGTTTCGACGCCAGAGGGTTTTCGCCGTTGATGTTATTTTTGTCCGATTCCGATTTTCCACTGCAGCCTAACAGCACCAAAAACAGAAAAATCGAAGTGAGGATTCGGCTCTTCAAGTATTGAGTCCCGTGAAATGCAAAAAGTCAAAGCACATAGGCGTAGGAGGAATTTGTCAGCTATCGCTAGATTCAGGAAGAGTATTTCATCAGGTATAACTGCATCAGCAACGTAGTGATTCCAAAAAAGAATCCAATCGAGGCAAGTGTGATCACGCAAATCCAGACCGCTCGGCCAGCTGACCTGAGCGTGAGGCAGGCCCCAATTAGAGTGAACAGTGCCAATCCCAAACCCCAATATTGGTTGATGATGAACGAGCAGACGGCGGAAGAAAGTCCTGAAATTAACAAGATAGGCGTGAAGGCCGAAGCAAGGGTGTTTTTTGTTTGGAGCGATTCAGACACATTTTCACCATTTAAAAATAACGCTTTGGATCTTAGTCTTTTTTAGCGGTTTTACTCTGCCGTCGAATAGGGGATTGAAGAGTGGTGAAGGTTGATCACCACGCTTTTCCTTTTTATGTATCCGAATGTATATTCCACCTGAACTGTTTTACCGTCGGGTTGCCTAAAATAATAATTCCCCATCGCAGTCGCCCGATTTCCGTCCAGAATGATACCCGCATTCAAAAAATCAACAGAGATGTACGGAGCAATCGCAAATCCTTGATCTTCGGGGAATCCTGATTTTACAAATTCGTTGCCTACAAAATAAGACAATGCCCCTTCAGGTGTTAAGCGAAATTGTCGCACCTCACATTTGGTTGGCTTAAATAAAACCGTGCCATTTTTATAGTCGTAAAGGTTTGCGATATAGTTTTTGGCACACTTGACCACGTCCTGGCCTGAGGTGAATGCATTGCCGATATCAACGATGGCGTCGCCCCATTGCTTTTGTGCCTTGAGAACCTCTTTTTCGGTGATTTTTACGGGTGTTCCCTTTGCCATTCTGATGCCCTTTTTTTAACTGCCAAATTAGCCTGAATTGTTAAGTTATTGTGTTTGGTAGGATAACTAGACGGAGCCTTTGATTCCACCAAGGATCTTATTCAGCGAAGAAAATTTCTCTTTTCATTCCCCATCCGAATTGGTTTTTGAAATCGCTCTGGCGGCCCCGCAAAGCTGTCCTAAAACCGATGGCCCCTGATTTGGCGTTCAACCCATGGTGATAAAAACTCGCAGGGCAATTTTTGTTACCTTGGGGAAGAGTTGATTAGGTTGCTGCTTTGCCTTGGAATTTGAGTAGCTTTATTGAGAATCACTTTTCCAAAGTTGAGACTCCGGTCGAAAAATATCCCAAGCCTTTTTATAAGAAGGCATGGTGGCTACCCGTTGAAGCGCGTCGCCTGTTGGATTCCCCTGTTCATCGAGTTGAACCCCGATGTCCAAATTCCAGGTGTTTCCAAATTGGTCGATAACTTTTTCATTCTGAAAATCGAAACTGAATTCCTGTTCTTGGGAAGATCTTTCAAAGCAACTCACGCTGCCCAGGAGTCGATCCAGAAAAAGGACGATCGGCTTGGAGTCGACAGTGGCGTTTATCACCCTGCTCTGATTTAAGTCGACGTAAGAAAAATGGATCGTGCCATCGCCGTTCTTTAATCCGCAAACAAATTTATCGCTGTTGCGGAAGAATCGTGTCGTGAAATTCGACTCGGTTCGATCAGCCAAAAATACAGTTGTGTTCGGGTGCAGTTCAGTCCACTTGCCCCAGGTCGTAATCAGTATTGGGAAGTGATCAAGTTGGGTGCCTTTATATTCACCCTTCATCGCCTCGGCTCGAATGACACTCCAGAAAGATTCGGTCTCGGTATCCTTGATCACCATGTTACCTTCCCAAAGGAAACCTGAAACAAAGAATTCAAGTTCTTTGCCGTTTATAACACGAGGATGAACTTGAACGTTAAAGCAGGTCGGGCAAAATGATACCAGAATCTTTTCGTTACCTAATTCATCGTTGATCAATTGTTTGTCCGGGCCCGATAACATGTTCAACGGGTAGGCGCGAGTTTCGCCATTAATTTCGACTCCGATCACCAACTCAATGTTCTTTAGCGTGCCTCCGACTTCTTGAACTGATCCGTGGCGAGGATTGACGATTGGGGCTGGAACAGCAGAGCCGGGAAGAACAAAATCGGGATCGAATTCTAACTTTTCCTTTTTACGCATGCTCGGTGGCTGTGGATCGCAACCGGAATACAGGATCAGAAACAGAATGCAAACTGAAGTCAGAAGATGAATGGGTAGAGCTGAATTTTCGCGGTGAATTTTCTTCTTCAACATGCTGATCGTATGCACTCATTTTGATGCGATTTGTTTTACGAATAAGTTTCTTTTAGCTTAACCGGACAGGACGAGTCTATCGAGGCGACCTTTTTGCCATTGTGCGAGCGCCTGCCTCATCAACACTTTCTCATTCGTCAAATGCGGCTGTTCGACTGTTTTCAACGCAAAAGGCGGGGCCAGACAAAATTGAATCGAATCGTCAGGGGTAATACGGTGGTTCGCACCAATGCCCTTATTTGCAATGGTTTGGCCATATCAACTGCGGCTAACTCGCCAACCAATATCGAAACAATCGTGAGTTTCAGATACTGCCATCCTTTCCTCTTTCTACCTCTTTCGCTGGTAGAAGGTTCGTCGATCGCCAGATTTGCCGTCAAACAAAAAAAACCGGCTGATTTCCAGCCGGTTTTGATATAGCGATTCAAATTTTTCAGTCGAAAGACCATTCCAAGCCCGACTGTTTGCCATGGAGTGACTAGTTGTCTGACTCGGCAAGGCCTTCGGGCAAGTCGATTTTGTCTCGACGTGCCGCGATTCGCAATTTGTTAAGTGCTCTAGCCTCAATCTGACGAATCCGCTCCTTGGTCACTCCAAGAGCCTCTCCAACTTCCTTTAAAGTTTGAGGCTCTTGGCTGTAGTCCAAGCCGAATCGACTGATGACGATTTTTCGCTCACGATCATCCAATGATTCAAGGATTCGGTTGACCTGTTGCTCGCGTCGCATCTGCTCACTTTCGAGCATCAACCGGTCAGTTCGTTCGTCCGGCCGAGCCAGGAATACTTCTTCGGACGTCGGGCGGAACCGATCTTTCTGACGAAATTCACCCGGAATGGTCCGCGCGAAGTTTTTCATGATTGCCCAGCTCGCATAGGTACTAAACTTGTTTCCACGAGAGTAATCAAATTTTTCGACCGCTCGAATGAGCGACATATTTCCATCACTGACCAGTTGAAAAAAGTCTTCACTCGATACGACATGTCGCTTGGCAATCGAAACCACCAATCGCAAGTTCGCCTGTACGATCCGATTCTTAATTTTCACGGCCTCGTCGTAGAGTTTTTCGATCTGATCCATATCGGCAGAACGAGCCCGAGTCGGGTCCAGATTTTCTCGCAAGCGATTCGCTTTAAATTTCAGGTAGTTGTACTTTCGGAAAAGATATTGCTCCTGTTCTCGATTCAGAAGTGCAACCTCGTATAGCGAAGCCAGATATCTTGGTAAGCCCGCTGGTGGTTTCGTTCGACGAGTCGCCTTGGTCGGAACCGGCATTTCTGAATCGATAATCCGTTTGTCTGCGGCCTTACGATGGAATTCCTCACTATCCATAAAGTCGAGCGGCAACTCCATAATCAAATTGGCTCGAACTTCGTTGATGACCCGATAAACGGTCGTTTTCGTACGGCAATAACGTTTCGCGATCGAATCTGCTGTTTTTCCTGCTACGAAGTCCGCGTAAATTCTTTCCTTCATTTCCAGATTCAGCGGTCCTGTTTGGTCCGGGAAAACAGCGATGGTTGGGTTGTCTCCATCGAATTGCTTGATCGTGTAACGGATTGTTTCAACACTTCGATTCATATGCTTGGCGATTCTTCGGGTCACTTCGGCAGGACATCCCCCTGCTCTGGCAAGTCGCCGTGCTCGGTCAATAATTTCAGCCTTGTCCTGCTTGGTTAGTTGACTGAACTTTTCACCTCGCCTGACTTTTTCCCGATTCTTTTTTGAGAAGTAATCAACGCTGGTGTGCAAGAATCCAACTCGCTTTCGACCACCTTCGAAAATGAATTTACGTGATACCAGTCCCTGCTGCCTCCATCGAGAAATGGTCTTGGTGGAAACATTGAACATCCGGGCCAAATCTTCAACAGTGTGTACTGGCTGTCGGAATTCGTGAGCGCGGACATCAGCTGATTCGGACAAATCCTCGATAAATGAATGCAAGTCTTGCCTTAAGTCGGCCCCGCTAATTTTGACGATGGGGGCATTGTCAGGACGAAATCCTGTAATTCGAAAACAGACGTACTCGAAGTTGTAATCGCGATCTAACTCGATATCGCGAAGTAGTTTTTCAGCGCAATCGACTTGCTCCATCTTTTTGTCACGCGGGGCATACCGAACTTGCTGGTCTCGCAACTCGCGGATAGATTCACATTGGTAATCGGAATGCATAGTCAACTCTCTTTCTCTACTCCATCTATCGAATCAGATTCGATCGACTTTGTTCGCAAAGATCTTCCTGATCAAAGGCCGAATCGACATCTTGTAGATCCGGTTGTGCTTACGGCGTCTCATTTTGAACGGTTCAAAAATTCCGCATGCCTACCCAAAGATACGTTTGACCATGACTTAAGTCAGATGTCTCTAGTCGGTGACCTTCCAAGTCCGTTCTTTTCGGTAGGTTGAGCTTTGAAACTCTTACCTAAATAAACATGCAAAATGCGTTCCAAGTTCGCGACAATCCTCACGATTGTCGCAAAACTACTGCTTTTGCCCGGGTTTTTGGCCTCAGGGGATTATGACTGCTCAGAACAGCCAATGGGAAAAAATGCGGTTTGAAACGAGATTGTTCGATTTAAGACGAGTTCTGGTCGATTCTGATTCAAAACAGTGGAAGGTTTGAACACCTCGGTCCACTCAATGTTCGTTTCAGACCCAGCCATATTCATCCAAAATGTCAAAAACCATGGTTTTCTCCGCATTTTTGAAGTGTTTTACCGTTTTGTTCCTCCTTTCGAACGTTTCGTCTGCTACCGAAAAATACGATCTGAGAGCTGATTTTTCTACGCAAACTCAGCAAAGAATCTCCACGAACTTTGAACACAAAGGCGACGTTGTTGTCATCGCCGAGGATGAAGAGAACCCGATCAAGTTTCTTCCTTACGCTTTTTCAGCAAAATCAAACTATTACCAACGGATGACGGGCACGACCCAAGCGATTCGTTATTTTGACAAAGCTAGCGGAAAAATTCGATTAGGAGGCGGAAAAACTGCCCCTTCCCTTGGCGAAAGTAATCGCTACGTGATAGCCCGTCTCAAAAAAGAACAAGGGTATCGAGTTGAGATGGCTTCGATTACCGACATGTTGAGCCCTGCAGAACTCGAAATCGTCGACCAGCCAGCCGATCCGCTGACCATCAGCAAATTACTATTTAAAAAATCGGTCCAAGAGGGGCAGTCTTGGAAGCCTGATAATCTGGCTTTAGCCAAGTTTCTTGGAGTTCGGGAAGTCAAAAAATCCTCGGTAAAATTGACCGCAAAGAAAATGAACGCCAATTCAGCCCGCGTCTATATATCCGGCACTGTCGATGCAGACGTGTACGACGTCGAATCTTTTATGAAAATTTCCGGCCTCTTTGTCGTCGATCGTAAGCAAAATGTGCTCACAACCATGAAACTGACCATTGAAGAAAATCGGAAGCCAGGTCAGATCGAGCCCGGATTTGAAGGCAAAGTTAGTATGGACATGCGGATAACCAGTGAGGCATCTTCGGCCAAGCTGTCTGACGAATCTTTGGCAAAAATATCCAGCCAAAACAAGATCAAACAAAGAATTAAATTGGAGTCTCAGGCAATCGGTTACCGCCTCCAGTTTGATCCTCGATGGAAAGTCATCGCTTCGGACGAAGAAGCTGCATTACTGCGGTTGATGGACCGAGGTCAGTTGCTTGCCCAATGCAATTTTGTGATCCTTCCGCAACGTTCACGCAATCAACTGATCTCTCTTGAAGATTATAAACAACAGGTTCAGCGTATCGCGGAATCGGATGACAACGCCGAAATGAAAACTGCCAATTCGCGAGTTTCGCCGACCGGAAATCGCGTTAGCCAAGTTGTTGTTCGAGGAATTGAACAAGGATTACCAATTCAATGGATCTACTATCACATCGGCAATAGTGATGGCAGACAATTGACCCTGGTGTTCACCATGGACGCCGAAGTAGCTGATCGAGTGGCCGGATTTGCGAATCGCATTGTCGATGAATTTGATTTCATCCAACCCAAAAAGAAAATCGCCGCAAAGCCAAATACGAATTCGAGGCAAACCCGCTAGACAGATTTTGACTGGCAGCTGCAGATTCAAAGCGGATAACTTGGTATTCGGTGTCGCGTGGCCACGGCAATCGGACGACACCTGGTCATCGTTCAATTTTTTCAGCTGTCTCAGGCTCGATCCAGCCAAGATTGAGGGCACTTGAGAGATTCCGGGTGTCGCGTTAGCCTGATGCCGATTCGAAAATTTGCAGGGGAAAAAATGCTTGATCTGTTCGACAAAATTCAGGATGCCGTTGGCTTTATCGCGTCTAAGTGGTCTGGCACCCCCAAGGCTGGCATCATTCTTGGGACAGGTCTCGGATCGCTGGTTGAAAACATGGACGTCGAAGCGTCGATCGAGTACGGTGACATTCCGCACTTTCCTCGCTCGACGGCGACGTCTCACAAAGGGCGGTTAGTGTGCGGAAAATTGAACGGTCTTGCGGTGATCGCAATGGAAGGCCGACTGCATATGTACGAAGGATATCCGCTGAAAGAGATTACATTGCCCGTTCGGGTTATGAAGGCAATGGGAGCAGATTTACTTGTTTGTTCCAATGCTGTAGGAGGTCTAAACCCCTACTACAAAAAAGGCGATGTGATGTTGATCGAAGACCATATCAATTTGATGGGCGATAATCCACTGATCGGAATCAATGACGATCGCCTTGGCCCTCGTTTTCCTGACATGTGTGAGCCCTATTCGCAGGAATTGATCGATCGGGCTCTCAAGATTGCCAGGGCTGAAGATATCGTTGCCCACAAAGGAGTCTTGGTTGCTGTTGCTGGACCGAACTTGGAAACGCGAGCTGAATATCGGTTCTTGAGGTTGATCGGTTCCGATGTCGTCGGGATGTCAACCATTCCAGAAGTAATCGTTGCCGTTCATGCAGGAATGAGGATTGTAGGTTTCTCAATCATTACCGACCTCTGCTTTCCCGATGCCCTTGAACCGGCCAACGTCGAAGAAATTATTCAGGTCGCCAATGATGCCGAACCCAAGTTAACCAAACTGGTGATGGGTGTCCTTGCTGAAGAAGCAAACAGATAACTGGAATCAAACGAACTTTAGCTCAAAAACTTGCTATTACATCATGTAATTGAATCAACGTAGGCTATCGGTAATTCGTAGATTTGCAAGGACCTGGTCGAAAAGTGACAGTCACCGTTTGGTCGATTAAGATTGACGCCCGCAAACGTTTTCCAAATCCTGATTCCGATCAAACCGGATGGATCCTCAGTTCAACAATCCGATTCAAGAAGCAACGGATTGGATCCATCAGCGTTGTGTTCTTAGTCCATTGGCAGGGCTGATCTTGGGAACTGGTTCTGGAAAAATTGCCGACCAGATCGACGTGGACGCAGTTTTCCTCTACCAGCAAATCCCGCACTTTCCAAGATCGACGGCAACGGGCCATGCAGGGAAACTCGTGCTTGGCAGACTTAGTGGCAAACCGATCGTCGCCATGCAGGGCAGGTTTCACCTTTATGAAGGCTGGACCATCGAAGAATCGACACTGGCCGTTCACGTAATGAAATCACTTGGAATAAGCCATCTTTTTGTTACCAATGCGTCCGGTGGGCTTAACCCTCAATTTCGATCTGGCGATATTATGCTCATTGAAAGTCATATTGATTTGATGTTTCGATCCTATCCCTATTTGCTATCCGGTGGATTCGGCCGGGCCGAACAACGTGGACAGTTGTATTCGTCAGAATTAATCGGGCAAGCCGAGGCCTTCGCACGAAAAAGGGGGATTGCGGTCCAAAAAGGGGTGTATGCCGCTTTCACCGGCCCGAACTATGAGACGCGGGCCGAATACCGATTTCTGCGACGAATTGGAGCCGACGTGGCGGGGATGTCAACCATTCCCGAAGTCAGTGTTGCGAGTCGATATGGTTTGGAGACTCTAGGATTGTCGATCGTGACAAATATCGCCAAACCAGATGTACTAGAGAGAACTTCCGGGCAAGAAGTGATTGATGCAGCCGAAGTTGCCGCACCAGCAATTCTGGAAATCGTCAGCCACTCGCTATTACAACTTTAACATTCGATAAAATATTGACTGTTATAGGACAGGGCTAAATTGCATGAAAAATTGAACCGATTAACTCTTCACCCTTCGGCGTCTCATCAACCAACCTAAGGCCAAGCCGGCCAGCGGCAGAGCGCCGGGCTCGGGTACGGCAATCCCGGAAACTCGAAATTCATAGAACTGGATCGCATCGTCTCGGCCGCTAATCCGAGCGAAATAATTCCCTACGTCCAGTTGTAACTGAACCATCTCGGTCACGTTCAGGCCGTCTAAAGCAGAGCTACCCAAAACCGTGACCCCATCACTTCCGAGAATCTGAAGGTCCAGATCCGATTGCGACGATAAATCGTAGGTCGTCTGAGTTCCGCCCTGCGGCCCTCGTTGGTAACTCGGCCCAACCATGTCCAAAGTAAACGTTAGGTCGGAAAGTCCGTCAACTGAAAATTCGAGGAAATCAACATCGGTAATTCCGTCAATTGAGACAAAATCTGTTTGGTTGGGAAGAACCTCGATTGGCGAGTCACCCATGTTGGCGTCAACACCGACCGCTAAATCGTCCCCGTTGAAATCACCCAAAAAAGAAGCGTTAATGAATTGATCGTTCCCACCATTTTCCTCAAAGTTGTCACCGTAACGCCTTTGTGCTTCAGCAATATCGTCGATTTGAGCTCCGTCAAAACTCAAATCAACCAAGGGTTCCATCAGGTTACGTGAATTGCTTGATTCATGGTGAGGAATTCCCATTCCATGTCCGAATTCGTGGGCCAACACATTCCTTAAACCAAGAAAATTGTTATTTCCATTGGAGTAAAAGCTGATATTGTCGGTATCGATGACCATATCACCGTTATTTGGAAAGTAGTTGTAAGCCAGCGTATTACGTCCCGACTCCCCGTCGATCGAATGCCCGCCGATACGAACGTCCGCAACGACGCCAAGTTCTCCAGGGTTGAAGGGGCCTCGAATGTCCAGCCCGTTATCATTGGGTTCATAGACAAATCTTAGGCCGGAAACCTGATCCCAACGATCAAAAATATCATTGAAGAGTGGGAACCAGGAGCGATTCGTAAAATCGTCTCCCCCGGGTTCATTGTCACCAACATGTTCGTCTAAAAAACTAATTAGGCTGCTCGGATCGCTTGACTCTCCGGTGAATGCCGGATTAATCCCGGTACCGTCTCGTACAAACCCCCAGGTAATTGTGGTCGCATCGCCCAAAAATAATTCGTCACCATCGGTCGCCGTCCGAGTCCACCGATCTTGGCCGAAGCAATCACTAGGTTGCAAAAGCGGAATCATTAAGAAACAACCTAGTGCCAAAAGAAGGCTGCAAGTAGGAGTTTGCTTTGTCATCAGATCCTCTAACTAAAAACTCTTTGACAAGGTCTATGGTAATCGGTTCCGGAAGGGTTCAAGTTTTTTTTGAACGATTCGGTATTTGGTAGGGATAACTCGTTGATGGCAAGAACGGATCTTTCCTAAACCAGCAATCTTCATCGGGGCTCGATTTAAAGGTTGTCATTCGAACAACCCACAACCGAACTCATTTGGCGTTGTTTGGTTTTCGTAGCCCATAGAGGCCAATTTTACTTCTGGGCCAAAAAGCTAATTTCGGCAGTTTAAAACCACCTTAGTTTCATGATAAGGTCGAATTAAGCGGCGGGAGGGATATCCCTCTTCCGAACAAACTATACATTAAAAAAAGGCCGGAGAAAACTCCGGCCTTTCATGTTTAGCATTTCCGCAGAATAATCTGCTGATTAGTTGGTAGGTGTACCGTCTGGAGGGTTGTTATCATCATCAGCTAGTGCTGCGATTCCGACACCTAAGGTCGCTCCCAACAAGCCTAGTCGAGCGAGACCACCACCTCCGGCGCCTGTGAAGCCAGTTGGTCCAATCGGAGCGGGAGCGAAACCAGTTGTCGGTGCAATTGGAACTCCACCAGTGATCGGAACTCCACCAACTGGAACGCCTGCGGATGGAAAACCAACGATGCCGTCAACTGGAGCGTTGAGAGGCTCGATTGGCAAAAACGAATCTTCAACAATGTCCAACTCTCGTTCACGTGGAAGGATTTCGTCGCGAATAATTTGGCCGTCGCCGGGACGAGTCAAAATGATTTCGAATACGTCGAGCGATGCGTCGTCCTGAATTTGAGCTCCCGATACGGGAAGTTCATCGCTGTCAGTGTTGCCCATTGAAAGTTTATCTTCGTCGACGACTTCGAAACTAACGGCAGCAAATCCGTTGGGTCCTGAAACCACTAACTCGTAAACTCCGACCCCCATATCTTCAACGAGGAAACTTCCATCTTCGTTGACAGGTCGTTGCGAAATTTCAACTTTATTTTTGTAAATGTAAACGACGTTCCCAGCGACTGGCTTAATTTCGCCGTACATCGGAAGTACCTTACCAACCAGATCGCCTGCTTGTCGACGGACGCGATTAGAACCGATTGACTGCTTCATTGGCTCGACGTGATAGTCGGGATCGTTGTCCACTTCGTAAGGAATATTTTCGAAAATGATCTGGCGAATCAATTCATTTCGAACCGCTCCGCATTCCATAACATTGTCGTACTTTCCAGCACTGTCGGAAACGACTCGCATGCCATAAGCGGCGAATCCGGAGTTACCGGTTGCGATGAAAGAATAGGCACCTTCGGCAAGTCCAGTTACAGAAAACATACCGTTAGCGTCCGTTGATGCACGACCGACAATTTGACCTTTTTTGATAAAGTAAAGACTTAAATCGCTGAGGCCTTTGGTTCCTTCACCGAAGAACGAAACAATTCGTCCATAGATGATACCGTCACGATTGACAGCAACTGTGTGTACTCTGCGATTGGCAACATCTTCGTTTACGCGGAGGGAAGATTCGGAAACGGAGATGGGAGCTGCTTCTGTCATCCAGTGATGGGCCGATGCGGCAGCAGTGGCGGCGAGGGGCAAAGCGAAAAGCAGAATTGCTATTTTCACTTTTTTCCAGTGATCATTCATTAATTTCACCATAAACAAGGTTGCTAAACATTTGTGTTTTAAGCTGGTTGTGCGGTCCAAAAGGAGGGAGACCGCTCGCGCAGAACATCACTATTATTACTTGCGAAATCGACAGATGTCAACAAAAAGGTCTGGTCAAAAAGGGAAGAATGAGTAAAAGCGAAAAAAAAACACCAAGGCCGTTCAGCCATGACGTTTACGCTGCGTAATGGCTGCTATTTTCCCACTTCCGTCGAAATAACCCCTAATTCTGGAGAGCTCGCTGAGGCGTATCGGGACTTTTCGATTCGCCCACTTGCAAAGGCTAATCTCCCTGCCTCGACGCCCAATTTCATCGCCTTTGACATTCTGGCAGGGTCTCGGGCTCTAGCAACCGCTGAATTCAGCAAAACCGCGTCAAACCCCATTTCCATCGCAATCGCGACGTCGCTGGCGGTCCCCACACCAGCGTCGATAATGACAGGGTATTCAGGGTCTCCACGTTTCAAATCGTCCAAGATGATTCCCAAACTATTTGGGTTGAGCACGCCTAAGCCTGAACCGATGGGGCTCCCAGCGGGCATGACGCTAGAGGCTCCCGCATCTTTGAGTCGGCGGGCAATGATTGGGTCGTCGCTGGAATAACAGAGAACCTTAAATCCGTCTTTGACCAGAATTTCCGTCGCTTTCAACAATTCAATCGGATCGGGTAGCAGCGATCGGCTGTCGCCCAAGACTTCCAATTTGACCCAGTCGGCACCCTGATTTTCCAATCCCCGCAAAATTTCACGCCCCATTTTGGCACATCGAACTGCCGTTGCGGCGTCATAGCATCCAGCGGTGTTGGGAAGAAAAACGTATCGCTGAGGGTCCACAAAATCGAGAATGTTTCTTCCCGTGCTGTCATGTAGTTTTTCTCTACGAACAGCGATTGTGACGCACTGAGTTTCGGATGCTTCCAATGACTGTCTCATCATTTCAAAACTGGAATACTTTCCCGTGCCAAGAATCAGTCGGCTGGTAAAAGTATGGCCACAAATTGAAAAAGAGTCGCTCATTTCGATCAGTTTTCTGAGATGCTGTGAAAGACTTGTCTTTTCGGCTGTGAATAAAAATGTCTGAGTTGGACCCGATTATCCGCCACCGACCAGTGTAACAATTTCAACAACATCTTTGTCCTGGACAACAATTAGATGATGGCGGTCGCCCGGAATCAATTCTCGATTCAGTTCCACTGCAATCCCTCGACTGGCTAAGTTGAGATGAGCTAACAATTCCAAAACGGTAAGTGGCTGGGCAAGCGAGATGTTCTCTCCGTTGACGACAACTGAAATCGAATTTTGGCTGGCTGTGTCGTTCAAAATGTCTGTCCTCAGTTTCGCCCTGTCCTCAGTTTCGCCCTATCCTCAGTTTCGCCCTGTCCTCAGTTTGTCCAATGGTTGTTTCATTTGATCGAAAGTTGAAATCTCAATCAAAACGAAAGATCAGTCATATCAGGCCAAAACTTGTTTCATCAGAGATCAATTTTTGCATTTGAAAGTCTGACTGACGACCACCGAAACCGGTCGTCCACGTCAACGATTCGAACATCAACAGTACGGGTTCCTGACGATTGTTCCCTTTAACTTGATAGGGTTGCCTTGGACCCAACAGTCGTCAAATTTTTGGAATTAGAAGCTTTCTGCCATGTCACGGGCGTGGTAGCTACTGCGGACGAACGGGCCACTGGCCACTTTCTTAAAACCCATATTTTTTGCTTTTTCACCAAGAAACGCGAATTCTTCCGGAGGAATATACCGTACGACCGGTAAGTAGCGATCCAAAGACGGTTGTAGATACTGCCCCAGAGTCAAAAAGTCACATCCGATATCCAATAGATCGGCAAAAACCTCAAACAGTTCTTCGTGCGTTTCTCCAAGCCCCATCATCAATCCGCTTTTGGTTTTGATATCTGGGTTTTGAGCTTTGACCCTTTTCAGCATTCCAAGAGTCCAAAGGTAGTGGGATTTGGGACCGCGCACTCTTCGATATAACCGAGGAACCGTTTCGGTATTGTGGTTGAAGACTTCAGGAACAGATTCGATGACTCGATCCAGTGCCGGTTCGTTATCGATAAAGTCGGGAGTTAACACTTCGACGGTAGCTCCCGTTTTTTCCCTGACTGCGACAACACACTTGTAAAAGTGATCGGCCCCACCGTCGGGCAAATCATCGCGTGTCACGGAAGTAATCACGACGTGTTTCAGGCCGAGCCGATGTGCTGCTTCGGCGACTCGATCTGGTTCGTCGGACTCGAGAATATCCGGTTTACCACGACTAACAGCACAAAAACCACAGGGTCGAGTGCACACGTTCCCCAGAATCATGAAAGTTGCGGTCTGCTGCGAATAGCACTCCATTCGGTTCGGGCATTTGGCGTTATCGCAGACGGTTTCGAGTCTCAGTTCGTCCAGCAATTTTGAGGTCTGTCCAACCTGGTTTCCTTTTGGCACCTGACGCTTGAGCCATTTCGGAAGACGACTTTGAGAGTTGGAATTGAGCGAAACCGGTACAACTCCTCCTCCCATCGCACCACAAGATCCTCCTCCACCGCCACATCCCCCAGACGAGGACGGGCCAGATTGGATGACTGGTAATTGAGACATAATCGCTTTCGCAAATGCTAACGTGAACTTTTAGGGCTTTTCGGTAATCTATTTTTGATGGTCGAGCAAAAATAAGGATCGTCGGGTTTTAAACGTGCCCTAGTTCGATTGAATAGGGCAGCTGAATTCGGCAAAACTGGATGAACGAATCATCTTGGTCAAAAATTCACCTCAAACCGACAAGACCCTGATTTTAGGAAACGGGAGTTCATCCTTCCAGTCAATCCCACCCGGTTAGCGAATAACCGCAGTTTTTCTGAACTTTTAAGAAGGGATGAAATGCGTAATTGCGGATTTCGGACGAGTGCAATTCTTATTAGTGACTACTGTTTTTGGGATGGGACTTCAGATCGCCTTGTGAATTGTCAAGACTAAGAATACGAGTCCATAAGTTCGCATAGTGGGCAGTTTTGGCGATAGATTTTGTCATAGCAACCGTGGCTGTTGCTGAAAACGGTTAAGTTTAATCTGCAATGGCGACAATTCACTTGGCAGGAAAAAACCAAAACCGAATAGGAGTCGATCGATCGAGACTGGCAAAGTCCGCTGGAATCTGGCAGTGTGTAACCATGGCTAAGAAAGATAAAAAGAAAAAGAAGGCTGAAAAAGCGACTTCCGAAGGCAAAACGATCTCCGAAAACCGGAGAGCCAGACACCGGTTTGAAATTCTCGAAAAAATCGAATGCGGGGTGATGTTGATCGGTAGCGAAGTAAAAAGCCTGCGCGACGGGAAACTATCGCTCAATGAAGCCTATGTTCGAGTCGAAGACCGAGAGCTCTGGCTGATCGGAGCCGATATTTCGGAATACAAGCAGGCCAGTTTTTGGAACCACAAACCGAAAAGGGCTCGTAAATTGTTGGTCCACCGGAAACAGCTCCAAAAATTGTCCAGTAAGGCATTCGAAAAAGGCCTGACGCTGATCCCGCTTCGTATGTATTTCAATTCGCGTGGAATCGTCAAAGTAATGGTCGGCGTATGTCGCGGGAAAAAACTCCACGACAAAAGAGAGGCTAAAAAAGATGCTGACAACAAGCGACGCCTTAACCGAGAGATGAGAGCCAGACTGAAGTAAAGTCAGCGATGTGAGTGACAATTTGAAATTGAGTCAATGGAAACGCAGTTCAAAGATGCCAAGGGCCTCTCGAACCATCGACCTAAACCCTAAAGCGAATATCTCGCATTGCCCAAATGGGCTAGATGAGGCCGGAGTTAAAATTAGTATAACCCGCTCAATTAAGAACCGAGTCGATCGCCGACTGGCTCGGTACTAACGTGCCACAACGAACCGTTGTGGAAATGCCGTCGTAGAATCTCCAGATCTTTGCCGCTATATTCCATGGACAAGAGTAACCGAATCTATCTGCGGAACGACTTCGATGGCTGGGCAAACGAATGGCTCAAGTCGTTTCAACCGGACCGAAATCAAGCACCATGCTGTTACTGGAAAATATTAAAAAAAGCTTTGTCCAGCCTGACGGCCAACGAGTGCCCATCTTGGACATCCGCAACTTCCAGATCGATGCAGGCGAACAGGTCGTGCTAATTGGACCCAGCGGCTGCGGTAAAACGACACTTCTTCACACGATCGCGGGAATTACAAAACCTGATACTGGCAAGGTTCGAATTGGGAAAGTTGAACTAACCCGTTATTCCGAGGCCGCCAGAGATCGGATTCGTGCCGACAAGTTGGGTTACGTTTTTCAAACCTTCAATTTGCTGGCCGGATTTTCTGCATTTGAAAATGTTTTATTGGGTATGTCGTTTGCCAGTAAGCAGTGCGACCGCTCGCGGGCCAAGTTGTTGCTCGAAAAAGTGGGGTTAGGCCACCGTCTTAACAATAAGCCGCACCAACTATCGGTGGGGGAACAACAACGAGTCGCCGTGGCAAGAGCGCTTGCTAACCGCCCTGCCCTTCTTTTGGCTGATGAGCCGACCGCGAATGTCGATCCCGGCAATCAACAGCAAGTGGTCGATCTTATTCGCGAAAGTTGCCGGGAAGAAAACATTGCGATGCTCATGGTGACCCACTCGATGGATGTTGCGCAGCAGTTTGAAAGGGTCGACCGCTTGGAAGAACTGAATTTGGTGGTCAGCCAAGCCAAACAAGAATCCAAGCCGGAGGCTTCCGCATCATGAATGTGATTAAGATCGCTTGGCGAAGTATCCAGCACCGAGGGTTCGGGTCTCTGCTCACCGTCGTTTCCATGGCCTTGGGCGTGATGATGGTTGTGGCAGTTTTGTCGATTCACGGTCTGGTATCCAAGTCCTTCAAAAGTAATAACAGCTTCGGTTACAACATCATTGTGGGAGCGCGTGGGGGCGGATTACAATTGACACTTAATTCGGTTTATTACTTAAGTAAACCGGTCGAAAATGTCCCCTATGAGTATTACCTCGCGTTTTGCGACAAAGAATTGAGAGAGCGCGATTTAAAGCATTCCATCGCCTTTCAGAATCGAACCAACGTCGAAGATACATCCGATTTTACTGCAGCCTTTTCCCCATTTGGCGGCTTGGCTTCGGCACTGTCAAACGCCATCTTGGATGACCATATCGCATCTCAGCAAGACAATGCGATGGGATTGGGGAAACCGGGGATCTACAAAAAATACACCCACATGGCCGTCCCGATATGCCTGGGAGACTATTACGTGGACCCAGAAACCGAAGCTGCATTTCGGGGCGTGGCGACCAGTCCTAACTTTTTTACCGACCTCGTTTTGGACATTGAAACTGAAGAGAAATTTGAATTCGCCAAAGGCAGAAATTTTGAACGAGAAAGCATTGAAAATGGATTCTTCGAATGTGTGGTCGGTTCGGTAGTTGCCAAACGATGCGACATTCAGGTGGGTGATCGTTTGCAGGCGACCCATGGTGACCCCAACGACGATGACTCGCATCTGCACGAACAAAATTTTGTGGTCACTGGGATCCTCAAGGGAACGAATACACCCAACGACCGAATCGTATTTTTTAACATGGAAGGCTTCTTTCTGATTGAAGACCATGTGAAACCAGTTGAAAGCAACTCGGTGCTCAAATCAGGGAACGATGATCCCGATTCCGATAGCAAAGATGACGAAAAGAAGTCAGCTATGCCGATAGTAGATCCGTTTGCCGACGAAGAACTTGATGGAGAAGAGTCGGTCTCGGATAACAAGGATCCGGTCAAATCTACGAATGACCAAAACGTTGTTGAAAAACTAGGTGCTGCCAAATCAGTTGATGAAATTGTTGAAGTCAACGATCAAAGAATTGCTCTTCCAATCGAGCAACGAGAAGTGACATCGATCCTGGTTCGCACCTCACTTGATGATGAATTTGATGTGCTGACAATGTTTTTACCGCCACTGATTAACGACGGTGATATTGAAACGACCTTGGATTGGACACCTTTTCGGCCAGAACGAGCCCAAAAGGCAGCTCAGGCCGTCAATCCAGTTCAGGAGGTGGCAAGTTTGTTTAGTGTTTTCGTCGACCCAGTCCGTTGGTTGCTGCTGGCGTTGACTTGCATGATTTGAATTGTGTCAGCGATTAGTATTCTTGTTGGGATTTACAATTCAATGAACCAACGAAGGCATGAGATTGCTGTCATGCGGGCCTTGGGTGCCAATCGAACTCAGGTGATGGCGATCATGCTTTGTGAGGCGATCTTATTGGCTTTACTCGGATGCGGTTTGGGTTGGCTCGCCGGGCATGGGCTCAATGCGGCGATAAGCCCAATTGTTGAAATTCGGACTGGTGTTCCAATTTCGTTTTTTGACTTTGCTCCAAGTATCCCAATCGGCATCTTTTTCGGAGGTGCACTTCCAGATAGCTTGGCCTCGATCGGCGTATCGCCTGAATTTTTAATCATCCCAGGAATGATGATGTTGGCGGTCCTTGTAGGGATCTATCCAGCGATTTCAGCCTACCGAACCGATGTTTCTCAATCCTTGGGCAAGTAGACCGATAGAATCGGCATGAATTCGCACTCCATATGTAACAGATCATGCGAAGTGGATGCCAGCATTCTCGTCGCTGAACAAATCCATCCTTGATTGGATTCCATGATCAAGCGGCATGACGAAAAACATGGTTCAACGAAGCCCAATCTACTTTAAGAACCACTTTGCAGTCGTAATCTTCCGAGAAGAAGAGCACCCAAGCTCCCTAGCTATCGTGGCTTTTTTCGCTTTCCGGGAAAGTTCGTTCCCAAAGTCGTGGCTAGATTATAGGATATTCCGCTAGACCAGGATTACCGTGAAAAGGTTGGAACCTTGAACCCCGCATCTTTTAGACAATTTGTCCATTTCCTAGTCGCCCAATGTCCAAAACTGATGGCGGCACTGGTTCTCATTTCCGTTACTTTCGTTCCGAGAATCGTGGCGTGCCCTTTTTGCTCGGCAGTTTCGTTGACATTTGCCGAGCAACTCGATTCCAATGACATTGCCGTGGTCGCCAAGCTCATCGAAATTCCACCTGTAATCAACGACCCCGATGCGGACTTTCCGAAAGCAACCTTTGAAATTCTAAAGATTCTAAAGGGAACCGATTTTGTCAAACAGCAAATGACGTTTCGAACTCAGTTGGTAGGTACCTATCCGTTAGGGCAAAAATTTCTTGTGATGGGAGTCGACCCACCGCAGGTATCATGGACCACTCCGATGATGACCAGCGACAAAGTCTTTAAGTACTTGGAGGACATCCAGGAACTTCCTGAAAAAGGTCCTCAGCGCTTGGTGTTTTTTCAGAATTACCTTGAAGATCAAGAAGACGTTTTAGCGTTTGATGCCTATGACGAATTCGCTCGGGCTCCCTATGAAGATCTGATTGGTATGAAAGACCAGATGGATCGCAACCAATTGATCGACTGGATCAAGGATCCTGATACATCCATAACTCGCCGGCGACTTTACTTTACGATGTTGGGAGTTTGTGGGACGACCGAAGAAGTTCCGTTGTTAGAAGAACTGATCAAATCGGGAAGTCGTAAAAAACGAGCTGGTTTGGACGCGTTGTTGGCCTGTTATTTGAATCTTAAGGGAGCCGAAGGTGTTGACTTGGTTGAGTCCACTTTTCTAGCGGATCCTGAAGTAGATTACGTGGATACTTTAGCCGCTGTATCCGCCCTTCGATTTCACGGTACCGAGGTGGATTTTGTTCCAACAAGCCGAATCGTAAAAGCAATTCGACATCTACTTGATCGCCCCAAAATGGCCGACATGATTATCCCTGACTTGGCTCGATGGAAAGACTGGTCAGTGATGGAGCGTTTGGTGCAAATGTTTAAAGACGCAGATGAGGAATCCAACTGGTTGCGTGTCCCGGTGATTACTTATCTTAGAGCTTGCCCAAAACCGGAAGCGGCTAAGTACATCGAAGAGCTGCGAAAAATCGATCCCGATGCGGTTGAACGAGCTGACTTTTTCCTAGGCTTTGGCGAATCTGATGATCCGTGGGACGAAGAGGATGAATCGACCGAAGATGATCAATCGACCGATGACGGTGAATCGAATGGCGATACGGAAACCGATTCTTCCACCCAGCCATCCGACCCACCGAAGCCTGAAACTGATCGCTCGTCAAAAAGGGAGTTGGATCAGTTTGACGACTCTCAAGCTTGCAACAATGAGGGCGGCGACACCGAAGGCGGACCTGATGATGCATCCGAGTTGCCACAAACTGTAAAGGATTCCGCTCCTCCAAAATTCAACAATGCCCAAGATTTTTCACCGATGTCAAAACCCGAGGTTATCGACTCGAATCTTGAACCTACCTCTTTTCAATCGAACTCTCGGTCGGGTTCCTACGTAGTTCCTAATGAATCCGGAAACAGGGTAGAGGTTGAAACCCAGGTCGCCAGTGCCTCGCTTCATTCCACTTCCCTACCGCGTAAAAAGCCAGCTGCGAATCTGACGATGTCGATAATTTTCATTCCGATGGGAATTTCGGCAGGTATTTTTGTACTGCTTTGGTCGGTGGTGAACGGGTGGTTTGAGAGGTTGATTTTCTAAAATTTAAAACTCGTCAGCGACCCAATATTGCAATCGCACAATCTGACCTGACATTGGCGTTCCTTGCTAAGAATCCACAAGATCCAATTGACCGTTAAACTGGGACCTGAGAATCACGGCCAGGTATGATTCCGGATTGTTTTGATTGGCATTCCTTTCTTCATGCGTAAAATACACTCATGGAAACCTCAGTCATGGAAAACGCGGCGACCGGATCAGCTTTCTACCAAGAAGATGATTTCGTCTATCGAACGGTCAGCAAAGCGGCAATCGCCAGTTTTACGTTCGCCGTGCTTGGGTTGACCGCCTACCTGATCCCTCCGTTTGTCCTCTTGCCAGCACTTGGTTTCGGGTTTGGTATCGTTGCAACGCTTAATTTTCGAAAATATGGGGACGAACTTTCTGGTCAGCTCATCGGCAAAATTGGCACGATTTTATCTTTAGTCATTCTGTTATCCAGTATCGGGATGCATTCTTTCATTTACGCGACCGAGGTGCCTGAAGGATATCAGCGGATTTCGTACGGTGAACTGAAACCGACTAAGCGTAAAGGGATGGCATTTTCTGAAAAAGCCGAAGAATTCAACGGCAAGAAGGTCTTCTTAAAAGGATATGTTCGCCCAGGAGCTAAGCGTCGAAAATTGAAAGAATTTATCTTGGTGGGTGACTTCGGAGATTGTTGTTTTGGAGGCGATCCCGAGATAACTGATGTTGTTGGTATCCGGATTGTAAAGGATGATACGACAGTTGATTACGGTTTGGGCCTGCGAAGAATTGGTGGTACATTCCGGTTTTACCCGAATCCGCAATCTACCGGCGACGACGAAGTGCCGGGAATTTATTACGAAATCGAAGCGGACCACGTTCGTTAGTTTGGGGCAAAACTGGAATCGAACGTCTTCAAAAAAAGGTGAGCAGAATGAAGTTGGCGGTGACCCTTTTTTTTCCAATGATCACTTTCTTATTAGGCCATCCTACGTTCGCTCAAGGGCCCCAAGAGCAACCCAAAACGTACGACCTGACGTTTGATGATCTCAAATTTGAAATGCAAAAAGAGTCGAAGTTTGATCGCAAGCTTTTGACGGAAAAGATCCTGGAATACGATGGTCAAAAGGTGAATCTCAGGGGTTATATTCGCCCCAGTTTTACACAAACCGGACTAACCAAGTTCATTTTTGTTCGAGACAACAAGGAATGTTGTTTTGGGCCGGGAGCAGCAATATACGACTGTGTTTTGGTCCGCCTGGAAAAAGACGCGAAAACAGATTACACCGTTCGCCCGATCACCGTTGAAGGCAGATTTTATCTTCGAGAGTACGAAGGACCAGACGGGCGTGTCTGGGCGATCTATCGTATGAAGGATGCGAGAGTTAAGTAAGAATCTCGCAAAAATTTTCAATTACCAGCTTTCGGCGAATTCAATCCTGTTGAGCCATCATCCCTGCTGATACAATCTTCGGGTGAATTTGGATACTGTTTGGATTGGAAAATATGGGCCTCTTGAATTGGTTTAATCGAAAGATTTTTACCGCTGTTCACGGAAATAACCTTGTCTACAACACCTGCTGGGAAGATCCACGTTTGGATCGTGTGGCTCTGGATTTTGGAGCCGAAGACAATGTTCTGGTCATTACCTCGGCCGGATGCAACGCGCTGGATTATTCGCTCTGCTCGCCAAATCACGTTTATGCGGTCGACATGAATCCGCGTCAAAACGCCCTTCTTGATTTAAAGATGAGTGCGATTCGAAATCTTGAATTCGACGATTTTTTTCGGATGTTTGGAGACGGACGTCTGCCAGGAGCCAAAGAAATTTACGCCGACAAATTGCGCGGCAGTCTTCCGGAATGGTCGCAAGAATTCTGGGACAAAAAAATCAAGTGGTTTGATAATCCCCGCAAGACGTTTTATTTTCGTGGCACATCCGGTGCGATTGCCCGCATGATCAAAACATACACCGATAGCGTGATTCGAGTCCGACCACACCTCGATGCTTTAATGAATTCTGACAGCATTGAGGAACAAAAAGAGATATACGAGACTCACTTGAAAAAGAAATTCTGGTCGGGAATCATGCGATTCGCCATGAATCGGGATACGACTATGTCAATGTTGGGAGTTCCCAAAGCCCAACGCAAACAAATCGAAACGCAGTATGAAGGCGGCTTGGTGAAATTTATCCAGGACTGCATGGAAAGTGTATTTGCGGAACTGCCGATGAAGGATAATTATTTTTGGCGAGTTTACATGAACGGATCCTATTCCCGTGAGTGTTGTCCGGAATACCTGAAAGAAGATAATTTTCAAAAGTTGAAGTCGGGTATTGTCGACAAAATTTCGACACACACCCAGTCAGTTCAATCATTTCTAGAACAGTTTGATGGCCAGATTTCACGCTACATTTTGTTAGACCACATGGACTGGTTGAGCGATCAATTTTTTAAATTGCTTGAATCGGAATGGCAGGCTGTCATCGACCGGGCAGCACCGAACGCTCGTTTGATCTGGCGAAGCGGTGGATTGCGAACCGATTTTATCGACGAAGTAAAAATTACTCGCGATGGCCAACTTCAACCTGTCAGTCCCATGTTGAATTACAATCCAGAATTGTCCAGTGAGCTGCACGAAAAAGACCGTGTGCATACCTACGGTAGTTTTTACATCGCCGAACTGAGCGCATAGTATCTAAAATGCAATCGACATCCGTCGAGTCAAACTGACCGATGATGATCCTGAAGTTGCCAACTGGAGAACACGGCATGGGCTTTTTTGCCGACATGAAAATCCTCTACCATATGCTGGTAAAGCCGGTGCGCGGGGATAGCCACGAAGAAAGACTGGAAAGTTTTTACAGTGGTCAGGCCGGTGCTTACGATGATTTTCGACGACGGTTACTCAAGGGGCGCGAAGAACTTTGGGCGTCGTTGCCCAAGCCGGAAAACGGAGTTTGGGTCGACATGGGCGGCGGGACTGGAGCCAATATCGAAAATCTGTCGAACGATATTGAAACCTTAAACAAAGTCTATGTCGTTGACCTTTCAGAATCTCTTTTAAAAGTTGCCAACGATCGCTTCGCTGCCCGAGGCTGGTCCAATGCTGAAGGAATCAAAGCCGACGCGACTCAGTGGACGCCAGTGGAGGGGCACGCTGATGTGGTCACGTTTTCGTACTCGCTAACGATGATCCCAGACTGGTTTGCTGCCATCGAAAATGCGTATCGAATTTTGAAACCGGGGGGAGTCATTGGGGCTGTCGATTTTTATGTGGGTCGCAAGCATCCGCCAGAAGGAATGAAAAAACAGGGCTGGCTGGCTCGATCGCTGTGGCAACCCTGGTTTGCTACCGACAACGTTTTTCCGTCTCCCGATCATATTCCCTATCTAAAAAACCGTTTTGATCAGCTAGAGTTGATGGAAGGACGCAACCGTATGCCCTACGTTCCTCTCTTGCGAACCCCCTATTATTATTTTATCGGACAAAAGCCGGAATGAATCCTACGATGTGGCGGACGATCCTGCTCGGAAAGTTGACCGTCTCAATTCTAGCTTCCATTGTTGTTGGTGTCGTGTGTTGTTACCAAACCGATTCCGAAGCTGGATTAGTGGATTCGTTTCGCTGGTACGGTCTGGGTGCATTTTTTATTTTTCTTGCGATCCTTCAGGTGATTGCCATCTATTTGATGCTGCGGCGAAAATCGTCGAAACCAAAACACCTCTAGACAGGTGTCAGGTAATCCAAGGGTAAATTTAGGGGCACTGAATATGAATTTGGAAATGGCTCAACCTGGAAAAACCAAGGTTGGTTGGATTGGCACGGGAGTCATGGGCCAATCGATGTGTCACAACTTGATGAATGCTGGATTCGCGATGTCTGTTTTTTCCCGAACACGCGCTAAAGCTGAATCTCTTATCGCCGAAGGGGCCGTTTGGAAAGACTCTCCTCAAGACGTGGCTGCCGCCAGCGATGTAACTTTTGCGATAGTCGGGATGCCTCAAGACGTTGAAGAAGTATTTCTATCTCCCACCGGAATTCTCGCCGGTAGTCGGCCGAATAACATTGTGGTGGACATGACTACCAGTCGCCCAGATTTGGCTAAAAGGATTGCCCAAGAGGCAAAAAAACTGGATGTATTTGCGATCGATGCCCCGGTATCGGGAGGAGATATCGGCGCTAAAAACGGATCGCTTTCGATCATGATCGGAGGCGACTTGGGAGCTGTTGAATCCCTGTCTGCTTGCTGGAATGCGATGGGGAAAAAGATCGTCAGGCAGGGTGAATCAGGTGCCGGTCAACATGCCAAAGTCGTCAATCAGATTTTGGTCGGGGCTGGCATGATTGGGGTTTGCGAATCATTGCTTTATGCATATCGCTCAGGGTTGGACCTGGAAACAGTATTGCAATCGGTAAGCAGTGGTGCTGCCGGAAGCTGGGCATTGTCCCATCTTGCTCCTCGCATTATCGCCGGCAACTTTGATCCAGGGTTTTTCGTCGAACACTTTGTCAAGGATCTTGGAATCGCACTGGCGGAATCAGACAAAATGAACCTTGATTTGCCCGGCCTCAAATTGGCCCATCAACTCTACGAAAAAGTTCTCGAAAACGGACAGGGTAAACTTGGCACCCACGCTCTCCAGATGACGTTGGCTCAAATGTCCGAGATTGAATGGCCAAAGAGTAATACGTAATCCGGGAGACGACAGATGCCAAACCGAAACATTTTGATCACCGGTGTGAGCCGCGGGCTCGGTCTCGCATTGACGGAATCGCTGGTCGATTTAGGCCATACTTTGTTTGGATGTGCCAGATCAGAACCTGCGGTGAGGGCACTTTCCGAACGTTTCGGTTCGCCTCATCATTTTCAGGCAGTCGATATTTCTGACGATCGAGCCGTTGAGGATTGGGCCGATACCGTGTTAGCCAATGGGACACCCGACCTGATTCTTAACAATGCCGCCGTGATTAACGCCAACAATTCGGTCTGGGATGTGCCGGTCGAAGAGTTTTCGAATTTAATTGATATCAACATCAAGGGAAGCTTTCATGTCATTCGTAGTTTCGTGCCGGCGATGATTCGCCAAGGGAACGGTGTTGTCGTAAATTTTAGTTCTACGTGGGGACGTAGCACGTCTCCTGAGGTTGGCCCCTATTGTGCATCCAAATACGCAATCGAAGGGCTCAACAGTTCCCTAGCCCAAGAACTGCCCAGCGGGTTGGCGGCGGTGGCCTTCAACCCAGGAGTCATCAATACGGACATGCTCCAGTCCTGTTTTGGTGAAGGTTCCAGCCATTACCCGTCAGCTCAACAATGGGCGGTTCGAGCTGTTCCGTTCCTTTTGGGATTGAGCTCAGTGAACAATGGTGATTCAACCACGGTTCCTTAAAGGCATCTGGTCGAGCCCTGCACAACGATCAACGTTTTTCTATCCATTTAAGATTTTATGAAATCGATTTCCAATTCGAGTTCTTCCAATTTGAGTTCTTCAACTGAGCTAGTTCCCGAGAAGATTCGCGAAGATTTTCCTATACTGAATCAGACGATCCATCGGCAAAAGCCGTTAGTTTATTTTGACAATGGTGCATCGACTCAACGGCCGGACGCCGTCATTGAGGCGATGGATAATTGTTACCGGAAAACTTATGCCAACGTCCATCGCGGAATTCATTGGTTGAGTGAGCAGGCGTCAGCCCAGTACGAGGAAGCTCGCACTCGAATTCAAAATTTTATTAACGCTCCTCATAACAATGAAGTGATTTTTACGCCTGGAACGACCGCAGGGATCAATCTTGTTGCCCACGCTTGGGGCGAATCCAACTTGGTCGCCGGGGATGAAATCGTCCTAACGATTTTTGAGCACCATTCGAACATTGTCCCGTGGCAACAGTTAGCCGCTCGAAAAGGAGCTCACGTCAAGTTTGTTGGCATTACTTCTGACGGTGAATTGGACCTTGACGAGCTTGAGCAAACTTTAAGCGAAAAAACGAAAATGGTCGCCTTCGCGGCGGTCTCGAATGTCTTGGGGACCGAACCGCCAGTCGCCAAGGTCTGCCAGATGGCTCAGTCTGTTGGAGCATTTACTTTGGTGGATGCGGCCCAATCGGTACCCCACGGAAAGACGGATGTGCAAAAATGGGGCTGTGATTTTATGGTGTTCAGTGGCCACAAAATGTTGGGGCCTTCTGGGATTGGCATCTTGTGGGGGCGTCAGGAATTGCTGGAATCGATGCCTCCATTTTTGGGTGGCGGCAGTATGATCAACCAGGTCACTACAGATGGGTTTACACCCGGTGAACTGCCCGCAAAATTTGAAGCAGGCACTCCGCCGATCGTGGAAGCGATTGGGCTTTCGGCAGCCGCCGAGTATTTAGGGCAGTTCGATCTTGACGACGTCAAGAAACACGAACAACATTTGACCCGCAAAGCGATTGAGTTGTTGCAGAACATTCCGGGCTTGGAAATCTTGGGCCCACGGCCTGAGGCTCGGGCGGGATTGGTTAGTTTTGTGATCGAGGGCGTTTCGCCTCAAGATATTTCTATCCTTTTGGATCAAAAAGGAATTGCGATTCGGGCCGGGCATCATTGTGCGATGCCGCTGCACCAACACTTGCAAGTCAAATCAAGTTGCCGAGCCAGTTTTTATCTTTACAACACAATCGAAGAAGTCGAAAAATTTGCCGAAGCTCTTCAACAGGTCGCCAACCGGTTACGTTAACCGGTAGCTGATTGGATCATTAGCTTAGCACTGCTTATACCAACTGCCTTGTAGCATTTTAAAAAAGGTTACGCTGGAAAAATCTATTTCGGCCCATTTCCGGGACGGAAAGCGCGGATTGGTGGTGCTGGTTCAGGTTTCAATTCGACTTTTTCTGTTTTCAGTAACTCAAGAGCCTTCGCGACGGCAGCTTCCAACTGCGGATCGCCCCCTTCGATGACCGGTTGAGGATCGTTTCGAACTTCGATATCGGGAGCAACCCCCTCCCCTTCGACCGACCAGTTGCCATCAACATCGATAAAACCGCCGCGTGGTGCCACGAATCGACCACCATCGAGCAACGGTGGAGTGTCCCAAGTTCCAACTAGGCCGCCCCAAGTTCGGGTTCCCACCAAGGGACCCAGTTTTTTAAAACGAAACAGATAGGGTAACAAGTCGCCGCCCGAACCTGCACTTTCGTTGATGATCATGACCTTCGGCCCGAATAGTCCTGCCATCGGTTGAGTGAACGGTTTGCGATCATTGGCTCGAGAATTGAAGTATCCTGTCAATTCCCTTTCGAGGACTTCGATAATGTAGTCAGCTGCGGAGCCACCACCATTATTTCGTTCGTCCAACACGACACCTTCTCGATCCTGCTGGGCGAAATACATTCGATTGAAATAGGTGTAGCCTCCCTGTCCGGTATTGGGCAGCCAGACGTAGGCCAACCGACCGTCACTTAATTCGTCAACCCGCCGCTGGTTTGACTCGACCCATTCCCATGTGCGAATCGAACTCTCGCTACTGGTGGGCCGGACCGCGACTTCTTTCGCGTCGTCGGAATCGGGTGAATCGGCCACAGAAATGGTGATTGTGCGACCCGCAGTACCTTCTAGCAACTCATATGGGTTTGAGTTTTTATCGATCGGGGTGCCATTAATGGCAACGAGATAACAACCTTCCTTGACTCCTAATCCGTGTGCGGACAAAGGACCCATGACATTGGGAGTCCAATTCCCGCCCCGGTAAATCTTTTTGATTCTTAATCCACCGTTGGCGATCTCAAAATCGCAGCCGAGCAGTCCGGTCCGAGGGAATTCGAGATCGGGATAGTCGCCACCAACCACATACGAATGACCGACGGCGATTTCACCTGAAACGATGTCCAGCAAGTAATTAAAATCGCTGCGGTGATTTACGTCGGCCAGCCAAGGACTGTACCATTGCCATACGTCGTCCCAGGGAGCGCCATGTGCATTATCAACGTACAGGAAATCCCTCATGAAACGCCAACCTTCGCGAAGCATTTGTTCGTACTCGGCTTTAGGTTCAACTTTTAAACGGATTCCAGATACGTTGACCCGATCGGTTCCCGCCTTGGGGCCGCCGGTATCCGAATGAGTCCAGTTGCCTCCGGTTCGCATCAGGATTTTCTTACGATCGTGAGACACTGCCGCTGACGTAACTCCTTCAGCGAATTCTTTGGCTTTTTGATCTTTCACGGAATACTTGTGCAGCACGTTGGGCTGACCATCTTTGGATTCGAAAACGAAAACTTGACCTTTAGGACCGTTTTCTAGACCCAAATAGTTTGCGGTTCTCATTCCAGGAGCGCTCAAAATTCTTAAGTGGATGTCTTGAAAATCAATTTTCAAAACATCGTCATTCTTTTTGGTTGCTTCGGAATCTTTTTCGGCATCGCTTGTTTCGCCATCTGGCTTCTTTTCATCCTGGTCTATGGCTTCAGATTCGGATTCGGGTTTGGCATCGGTTTCAGATTCGGGTTTTTGTTTGCGTTCAGTTTGCGAATCTTGATCGTCTTTTTTGTCTTCCTTGATTTCTTCTTCATCGCTGACAGGGAGGAAGGGAGAGCTTTCTTCCGAATCCAGGATCGCTACGTAAAGCGTTCGAGTGATCGGGCGGTCATACGACGTCATGTCCAACCAGCCGATATTCAAGCCGAAATTGACCGAGGCCAAAAAGTAAAGGTATTTGCCCGATTCATCCCAGACCGGACTGATAGAATCCGCCATCCCGTCGGTAAGTTCATGTTTTTTATCGCCAGCAACATCATACAAAACGATGGTTCGAAGTTGCGTTTCGCGACGACGGGAGTAGGCCAGCCAATTTGAATCGGGAGACCAAACTGGATTCATGGATCTTTGGGGGTGGGCATAGCGGTCGGTATCGACGTGAGTCAATTGTTCTGATTCCACATCGAGCACCCAGATTCGATAGTCGGTATCTGTGAAGGCCAATTTTTTACCGTCGGGCGACCATTGTGGGATGAAGAAAAACGTCGGGTCGTCAATTTTGATACGCTTTTTTTGATTCCCTTTTTGATCCGAGATGATCAAACCGTATTCGCCACCTTCGTCACTAAACCAAGCGATCTGTTTCCCGTTCGGAGACCAAACTGCGTGGCGATCGGCAACGCCCGGCGAGTTGGTGATATTTCGCCAACTTCCCTTGTCCAACGGGACTGTGAAAAGCTCTCCGCGACTTTCAAATAAAGCTCGTTTTCCGGTTGGAGATAATCGAGCATTCGTCAATTGGCCACCTGACACATCCTGCCAGCGAGGACGAGCCCAGTTGAGGTCCCGAGCCACGTTGATTTCGATTGTTTCGGATTCACCCGTATCGATGTCGAGGTGATGGAGGTAACCGCCTTGTTCGTAGACCACCATCCCGAATCCCGCCCCCATGCTCTTGCAGTCGAAGTCCGCATGGCGGGTCAACTGCTTGTCCTGTTTGGTTTGGGGATCGTAAGACCAGACGTTTGCGGCGTAATCTCTTTCTGAAAGGTAGTACAGAATGCCGTCTAACCAAACAGGTTCGAGATGTCGTTCCCCTTCCCAAGGTGTTGTCGTCCGATTCCAGGTTTTGGTGGATACGATTCCGATAGGTTGAGCCTGACCACCTCGATAATTTCGCCACTCTTTATCCCACGAACGAATCTCTTCGTAGGCAATCAAGTTTCCGTCCGGGCTCATTTCCCCCTGATTAGCCTGTGGGAGTTCTAAAGCGATTGGTAAACCTCCGTCCATTGAAACGGTATAAAATCGGGAACGCTTGGTTGGCTGCCCGTGCCTGGAACTTTGGAACATGATTTTTCCATCCGGAGTCCAGCCTTGTACGACGTCGGCACCGGGATGCCAAGTCAATTGTTTCGGCATGCCTCCTTTTGCTGGGACTACAAAGACATCTGCATTGCCGTTGTATTGTCCGGTGAACGCGATCCATTTCCCATCCGGAGAAAATGAGGGGCCGGTTTCCGCACCTTCGCCACTGGTCAAGCGAAATGCGTCCCCCCCTTCGCGAGGAGCCAGCCAAATATCGTTTGCGTGAACAAAAGCAATCGTTTCGGGGCCAACGTCAGGATCTCTCAAAAGTCGAGTTCCCTGTGCCAAGGAGTGACCGATCAAGCAGAAGTTTAGAATGACGATCAAAGAGTAAGGCAGAATACGCATCAAAAATCTCCAGATTTGACGGGACCTCGGTATCGTAGTTGATGGTGATTCAACATTCCAGAAACGTCGAATTCAAAATCTGCGTGTCTGACGTTCCCGTATGATGAAACACGTTTCGAATAAATCGGTGACAACTGAGATTGGTGCACACATCATCAGCAGCACTTTAGCGTCGGTCCTGGATCACCGCTCAGCCTAATAGCCGAGCCCGCGAATCTTTAAGCCCGCGAATCTTTAGCCCGCATCGGTTTGCAGACCGCAGGATCGCGTCATGCGGCCGATTAGCCAGGCGGAAGTAATCGACCTTCCGGACCCTATCGGACTAATCAAAATCGGGGCGTTTTAGAATTTCCGCTAACAGGATGGCATTGCCAACGTCGTTGGGATTAGACAACATCTCTTTCAAACGGATGGCCGCATTTGCGTTTCGTTTGCCGAAAATTGCCGGGCTGGGATCATCGGTGATGGTCGGAGTGTCGTCTACTCTGCTGATATCGTGGTCAAGATGTTGGTGAACTTCTTTTTCCACTTGATCGTGGATGCTGGCGATTCGGTCGCCAAGCTGTTCGGCATGCTGAGCGATGCTGGATGTATCAAGATATCTTTCGACATGATCCGCAACCGACTCTCGTCTCATGTCTGGCTGCGGCTTCCGTTTCCTGTTGGTTCCTAATTTGCGGTTGCCAATGTCGCTTTGCAATCGTTGTTTTTTCTTTTGAGGCGGCTGTGGGTCGATAATTTCGACCCCTTCGATCACAACCGGGTCAAGTCGACGGGCGGGTCGTTCTCGTTGCGGTTCCGCTTTTTGGGGAGCGGCGTTTCCTTTTTGTTTCGCGCGACGCTCGGCAGCTTTTCTAAGAAATTCTTCAATGTCGCGAGCCATTGCCTACTCCGCTGATAAGAAAGAGATGAGTATCCAGTGTGAAGTATAGTTCCAGAATGGGAACACTACTTGGACGAAGTACCCGAGATTGCTTTCCGCATTTCGGTGTCCGCCTGAACATTCCGAAGCCGATAGTATTCCATGATCCCTAATTTACCCGACCGAAATCCATCCGCCATTGCTTTGGGTACTTCAGATTCTGATTCCACAAGTTTCGCCCGGCTTTCTTCGATTGAGGCCGTGTTTTCCTGTTCTTGGGCGACCGCCATTGCTCGACGACCTTCGGCACGTGCCCGCGCGACCCGGGTGTCGGCTTCGGCTTGATCGGCCCGAAGCCGAGCACCGATATTGTCCCCGACGTCGATGTCAGCGATATCAATAGAAACAATTTCAAATGCAGTCTGAGAGTCAAGCCGACGAGCCAGTACCGCTTTGGAAATCATGTCGGGATTTTCCAGGACTTTGTTATGCGAATCGGCTGAACCGATTGCGCTCACGATCCCTTCTCCAACTCTCGCGATAATGGTTTCTTCGGTGGCACCACCGATCAATTGTTGCAGGTTAGATCTTACCGTGACCCTGGCCTTAACTTTTAATTGAATTCCGTCTTTGGCCACTGCATCGAGAGATCGACGGGCCGATCCGCGTGCAGGGCAGTCAATCACTCGGGGGTTCACGCTGGTTTGAACCGCTTCAAGAACGTTTCTGCCTGCCAAGTCGATTGCTGTAGCTTCGCGAAAACTTAAATTAATCGTTTTTGCTTTGTTGGCGGCAATTAAGGCCCGAATCACCGTCCGGACATTGCCGCCGGCTAGAACGTGGGCTTCCATCGCCTTGTTTGTGATTTCGGGGTCGTTCAATCGGGCCTGAACGGCCATGATTTTACTGGGAACGATGATTTTTGGGCTCACCTTTCGAAAGCTCATCCCTATCAAGTCTAGCAAGGAGATTTTGGCGTTACTAAACCAAGATTGGATCCACCATCGCGCGTATGACAGGACGAATGCTAACACGACAAACAGTGCCAGAAAGGCGGCAATCACAAGCACCAAAAGTACTTTGTTTACTTCGTCCGCACCAAGAATCAAAATCTGATGAGCCATACCACCACGCCTGGGAAATCTGAAATTTGGGTCCACGTTTCAATTACCGTTGGATGCTCTTTCAAAAGACTACCGATTTGCTCGATCGCAATTCGACGCTTTAGTTGAAAAATCTAACCAATCGGCCGACATCTTTAGTTTAGATAAAATCAAACCGGTCAACAAACCGATTGCTTCATTAAAAATCGAGTTTGGTCCAAGCAGAATTATTCTTCGAAGACGCTACGGCAGCCTCAATGAATGCCATGCCGGCGACTCCGTCTTGGACGTTTGGAAAATCGTAATTTTCAGCACCCTTGAAATTTCCTTCTATTTCGTCGGCAATCGCTTCTCCAGCGGCAAGATAGACGTTTGCAAAAGCCTCGATAAAAGCCTCGGGGTGGCCAAAGGGAAGCCGAGTGTATTTTTGGCAATGATCGCCGTTGTACACGTTGCCGCGCCGGTGAATTTCTCTTGGCTTTTCGGCATATTTGACAATCAATTCGTTCGGGTGTTCCTGATACCATTCCAACGACGCCTCGGTTCCGTAGATTCGGATGTTCAAATTGTTTTCGTCGCCAGTGGAGATCTGAGATGCGTACAAAACGCCCTTGGCCCCGCCCTGGTATCGGACCAACATATTCCCGTCATCGTCTAAGGGACGGCCCGGAATAAAAGTTGACAGATCTGCCGCCAATTCATCAATTTCAAGATCAGTAATGTAGCGAGCCAAATTTTCAGCATGGGAACCGATGTCCCCAATACAGTTCGAGACTCCCGAAACGCTGGGATCCATTCGCCAATTGGAGATCGCTCCACCTTCAGTTTCTTGAAGGGCTGTGATCGCATAACCTTGCGGATATTCGACAACGATTTTATTGATTTTGCCAAGCTTGCCATCAGCGATCATTGCTTTGGCTTCCTTGACCATTGGATATCCCGTGTAGTTGTGTGTTAACGCAAAAACCTTTCCTGAGTTTTCGACCAACTGGGAAAGCTGTTTCCCTTGCTCCAAAGTAAACGCCAAGGGTTTTTCACAGACCACATTGATGCCGGCCTCAAGAAAGCATTTGGCGACATCAAAATGCAGGTCGTTGCGAACAACAATTGACACAAAGTCGATTCCATCATCGCGAGCCGATTCTTTTTCTGCCATTTCCTGGTATGTCGCATAGACTCGATCGCCATCAATATAAAAGTCTTCACCTGACAATCGACTTTTTTCAGCATCCGACGAAAATGCTCCGGCGACCAAATCCATTTTTCCATCCAGAGCCGCCGCCATTCGGTGAACCGCTCCAATGAATGCACCCCGGCCGCCACCGACCATTCCCATTCTGATTTTACGATTAAGTGCCATGATGATCTCGTTGTAGTTTGTAGAACTGATTCGTCGTTAGTGTGAAATGAATTTTGACCTGGAATCGATTTTGGATCAAAGAGAAATAGGTTGGCCGGATTCCGCCGAAGCATAAACGGCGTCGATGACTTTCATTAAAGCCAAAGCTTGGCTGGGGGTGTTTAAGGGCTCTTCCTTCCCTTCGATGGCCAACACAAAATTTGCTGCCGATCGACTTCGACCCATGTCCTCGCACTCTTCAAGGTCCATCGTTTTGTTGATAGATTTGTCGTTTTCTTGGATGTAGATTTCGCAGGTATCTATCGCAGTGTCGTCCAGCCCATCGGACCCGAACAGTCGTTCAACTTTTCCGCCACCACTGGTTCCTTGGAAAACGACTGATACTTCTTCACGTTTTACCATTTCTGCCCAGGAAACTTGCAGCGAAAGCACTTGCCCGGTCTTGAAAGTGACGAATCCGTGCGCAGCCGCTTCCACGTCGGTAACACCATCTTTTTTATCCGGGATTCCCCAGGGACCTTTAAAAGATTTGTCGGTGATGAAATCATCAAAAGTCTGGCCAAGCACATGGGCGGGTTCTGGGTAGCCCATAAAATACATCGCAAGATCGACCATGTGCAGTAAATCAATTAATGGGCCGCCGCCTGAAAGAGCTTTGGTGGTGAACCAGCCCCCGAACCCCGGGATTCCTGTCCGCCGAATCCATTTTGCCTGTGCCGAATTGATTTTACCGAGCGTTCCGTCCTGGATCAGTTCCATCATTCGATAAGACTCTGGCCTTGCTCGATTGTTAAAGTTGAACATTAATTTTTTATCGGCCGAACTGGCGGCAGCGATCATTTCTTCGACTTCGGTTGCGTTGATGGCCGGTGGTTTTTCGCAAAATACATGCTTGCCGGCTTTTAAGCATTGCAGGGAAAGTGGGGCGTGGAATTTGTTGGGGACGATGATGCTTACGGCGTCGATGTCAGCTTTTTCTAACATCTCTGCGGGATCGGTAAAGATATTCGGAGCCTTCCACTGTTCGGCTGCTTTGGCTGCTGAAGCTTCATTCATATCGGTGATCGCCACAATTTCTGCTCCGGCTTGCTGAAAACCTTTGGCGTGGTAATCCAGCATGCCCCCAGCGCCTATGATTCCGATTTTGGTGGCCATGGAGTTTGTCTCTTTCTCGTTTTGGTGGGATTTAGAACCATTTTTCTAACAGATTCCGGACGATATTTCACCATCCCCCATTCATCTTCTGTGATCCCGGTCCCAGC
>JBCCSJ010000010.1:0-41896 GCA_039200505.1 Planctomycetota bacterium
AATTGAATTGCAAGTTAATGCAGGGATTCTATTTCTCAGAACCGCTCGATGGACTCGAAGTCACTCAAACCCTGGCGAATAGTTTTCCGTCCCATGCATCCCAATCGATTACTGATATTCTTCAGAGTGGAATTTAAATTAAAAGTCAAGACGATTAACTTAGAATGCCCTCGTCATAAACCGCCAAGACATGTTGCCATCGAGAGGGCAGGCATGCCTCTCGACGCTTGATTTTCCGCTTCGATGTTGTTTTGGCAGTAATCTCAAAACCCGAAGCAATGGGCCAGGGAGGTGCCAAAGCGTAGCTGAAGAAAGTGTATTTACCCCAAGCTATTCACGACAGCCGCGCCGGACCGGAAGATTTCCCAAAACGATTTTGGATAACGTGATTTATCCACCCGGAGACAGAAATAGCCCGCAAAGCCAAACAACCTTCCTGCATCTATCACTTTAAAAAAACCGAGATAATGCAATTGCCAGCTTCGTTGGGCAAACAAAAAGCCCTGCCTAATCGACAGGGCTATTTTGATTGAAACAAAAATCAGCAGTTAGAAATCAAAGTCAGGCTACCACTGAATCCTTTTGTTGTTTTGCTGGGTCTTTTTCTGCCAGCTATGATTCCGGAGGTTGTAGGGATCCGATGATGCTCGCCCGTCACCAGTCGCCTGCCCAGATGGTTTCCCATTGATCTTGCCAGCGGTCGTACCGGTTTGAACCAACGTGTGGCGAATCTTGGATCGCATAAGATTATCGTCTGCGTTCGGATCAAAACCTTCACTTTTAAAAGGGTCGAGTCCGTTATAGGTTTTGGCCCAGCCTCCGTTCGTGTTTTTCACCGCAAATTGTCCGTTGATTCCGCTCACAGCAAATCCGAGGTCAGCGAACGCGCCCCAGGTCGTTTCCGAAACAAACACTTCGGGTGGATTGGAGGGGTCAATAAAACCGAGCATGATATCTTGGCGATTTGTGGTTGCGATTTGGTCGAATACAGGATCACCTAACGACCAGTGGCCACCAGCGGTACCAGCGCCGCCGGTTTGTTCCAAATTGATGAACTCTCGAACGGGATCACCTGACTCGATTCGATATGCTTCGCGAGCGTAACGGCCGCCGATGTACTGGAAAAGTCCGATTCCACCTACTTGACCGGCTAATCCATTTGCTTCGAACAGGGTTCCAAACCCGATCGCGTGCATCCCTTCGTGAAGGGCAACTTCATCAAGCAAACCTGCAGCGGACAATCCCGGGACGTCCTCGATATCGAAGGTCATCGTACCACGGAAAGTCATTTGATCGCTGTCCTGTACAAATCCAGGCAAAACTCGATCGGCCGACAAAATCAAGTCTGGGCCGGCAAAAGCAAGGATCCCACCTGGACCGTCTACTTCTGCGAATACGCAATCGACAACAACGCGAGTCAATCGGTTACGAACTGAACCAACGATCTCACTTGAGAATCCGATGATTCGACTATCCAAGACGGCTTCAGCTTGCTGGCAGGCTTCGATCGTGTCTCGACGAAGCTGGGCCTCAAAAGCCGGAGGCAAAATAAAAGGTATGGCACCTGAAAGTAGTTGATTGGTGTCAAATTCAATCACATCATCTGCTTGAGCGACTTTTGCCGTGCCAACACACAGTGATGCTATCAATGCAAATAGAATCAAGAATCGAGAATAATTCATTGCTCATCTTCCCTAGATAAACCAAACTGCCGTGGAAAAGTATTCCCAACAAGCCCTGCCGTATAGTATACATCCGTCAGATAATAATTCCCTAAAAATCAAGGTTTGCTTAGAAATATCCGTTTTTTCGGGCAATTCGTAGCTATTTCAGGCTCGTGAATGCACCCTTCAGGAAGGAAAAAACGATATGTTCCGCAAAATCCTGCTTTCTTATTCAACCCGCACAAACCAACATCCGATACCAGTTGTGTCGGAATTCCCCAAGGGATGGACCCAACGAGGAGCGCGACGGACCTGAACTGCAAGAGCAGGAAGTTAAGCAATGGCTTTGAAACACATTTTTACTACGGGCGTACTTTTTGTTTTCCTGGCTTCGATCGGAGTCGCACACGGACAGGTGGATGTTCCTGGACCGGCCTTCCGACCTAAGCCGATAGAAACCTATGACAACACCCGTCCACTGGCGGCACCTGGGATTTTTGACTACGACACCCGGATGTTCGCTCCACTAGAATTTACTAACGGCAAGGAGTTGGAACCCCAGTCAGGTTTCTACTTCACACTTGACAAAACTTATACCAGTGTCAGTCGAGCCGATCACCAGGCAACGAACTCAACAGCCGTTCAAACGGGATCCGATTACATCTGGGGTACTCGTTACGAACTAGGATGGCTTTCAGAAGCTGACGAAGGCTGGGCTCTTTCCTACCAAAACAGTGACGGTAGTTACTTCACCTCGGGTCAGGACCCCTTGGTTTCCAACCCAATGTTGGTGGACACCGGAGTCGCTAATGTCGAAGTGAATCGCATCTTTCGTCAGATGCTTTCCCAGGGCGGATATTTCGAGCCCTACATTGGAGTCAGATACTTTAACGTCAACGATCAAACGATCGAAGACACCACCCAGCTCGCTGTTGCTGGAGTGCCTGTTTCCAACCGATTCAAGCAGGAAGCCAACAACAACTCGTTCGGTCTTCAAGTCGGTGGACGCTATAACCAACGGCGGGGCCGGTTCCGAGTCTCGGTCGACGGAGCATTGGCAACCAATTACAACCAACAGCGATACTTTGCGACCGATATTTCTACAGACGGCACGACCGTAGCTGTTGCCGAAACTTATGATTCGGATCAGTCCTTCGTTCCAATCCTCGATGGTCAGCTAGAAATCGCTTACAACATCAGCCGTGACATTTCGATCCGGTCAGGTATTCAGGCATTCTACGCTTGGAACGGAATTGCCCGAGCCAACACCCTTACAACCAGCCTCAATGGCAACTCGCAGTTCGGTGCCGGCTCTGGAGTAGGGATTAGCAACGACGACAGCACCTTCCTCGGAGCAGGATTCATCTTCGGAGTCGAGTGGCGACGCTAAAAACGGCAGGTCCGACGCCAATCGCTATCAATTGTTGAAACGAACGTGGAATGATTTCCGCGTTCGTTTTTTATGTGATTCTCACCCATCCGCGAAACTGTCCAATAAATTGACGTTCGATCTAATTTGGCCCCAGTGGCCTCGTCGATGAGCCAAATTGCGGCTCAATCCCGAATTTCGCCGTTCGGATTCGAGTTGTTCCTTGTCTCACGACCAAGATCAATAACAGTTGTCGTGTCAGCATGATCGTTTTCTGGAGTTTTAATGGATCAAAACAACTGCCTGCCCAGCGGAGAGTGGAATGGGTTTTATCTCGAGGGTCATCGAACGGGAAAAGGTTGGATGCACCTGTATTTAAGTTTTGAGGATGGAATCATTCGAGGCGAAGGGACTGATTATGTCGGGCCTTGGGTTGCCACTGGCAGTTACGATGTGGACAAAAAGATTGCAAACTGGGTAAAGCAATACGTCGGTAAACATCAGGTGGAATATCGGGGTAAAATTGTCGATCAAGGCATTGTGGGGCAATGGAGTATCAATTTTATTTCGGGAGAATTCCATATTTGGCCGATCAGCATGGGGTATTTGAATGAGCTTTACCTGCGCGAAGATTTAGAAATCCCAGACTATGGGCAGCCATTGGGCACCGTCCCCAGCTTGGAGGTTGCGTTTGCGTGATTTTAGGCCTTTTGCCGGGAAACCGTCTCCTGTAGACTCTTCGGTTCGATTCACATGGATAGGGCTCGACCCGATCCGTAGACACATTTTATTGGTGAAGTGATGGGTAATAAGCTCAAAACTCATAAAGGTACAAAGAAACGATTTCGATTGACGGCAACCGGCAAGGTGAAGCACCGTCCGTCCGGAAAGTCACACCGTAATGTGCGGATGAGTGCCAAGCGTACGCGAAATCTTCGTGGCAATACGCTGCTGGACGAATGCATGGTGAAATCTATCGTAAAATCGCTCGGAAAGTACAGTTACTAAAATTTTGTAGCGAGTCCACTCGCTATCCCTGGTGGGCAATGAACACTCGACCGTTAGGTCAGGGCCTTCCTGGTAAAACAAAAGGATCATCATGAAAACTTCAAAAGGTTCCGCAAGAACGCGGGCCAAACGTCGTCTATTTAAGCGTGCCAAAGGCTACCGTGGTGGTCGCCGCAACATGCTGCGAACCGTCAAAGAGACGCTGATTCGAGCAGGCGTTTTCGCCTTCCGTGATCGCCGTGTCAAAAAGCGTCAATTCCGCCGACTTTGGATCACACGGATCAGCGCCGCGTGTCGGATGAGGGGACTTCGTTACAGCGAATTCATCCACGGCCTGCACAAGGCGAACATTGAATTGGATCGAAAGTCCTTGTCCGAGATTGCGATTTGCGACCCCGAAGGTTTTGACACGATCGTCGAATCCGTAAAAGAAGCTTTGGCCGCGTAGGACGAGATTTGACAACTTGATATATTCCGAGGAAGGCAACCAGCTAGCGGTGTCTTCCTTTTTTATTTTGACAGCCAGCAGAATTGCAAGGCAGGAAACGGCGAAAAATGTCTTCCACAGCAATCACTCTCGAAGAATTCGTAAATCAATTGGACGAACTGCGTGACGAAGCGGTAGCTGCGTTTGGTGGGTCTGAAAGTTTGGAAACACTGGATGAAGCTCGAATCGAATTTTTGGGTGCGAAAAAGGGGAAACTAAAATCGCTCCAAAAGAATATGGGGGCCTTGCCCGGCGAAAATAAAAAGGACGCCGGTTTGAAATTGAACTCCGTGAAAAAAGAGATCCAAGCCGCGTTTGATTCGGCGAAATCACGCTTGGGTGACGGAGGAGGGGATAGTCAAAGGGACCCGAAAATTGATCCGACAATTCCCGGCCATCGTTTTCATTTGGGCAAACTACATCCGATCACTCAAACGATCGAAGAACTAAAAGACATCATGGGTCGACTCGGATTCACACCAGCCGAGGGACCAGAAATCGAAGATGAATATCACAACTTCGTTGCTTTAAATATTCCAAAATCTCATCCGGCCCGAGACCCATTAGACAATTTTTACCTTTCTGTTGCCCAATCTCAGGCGGAACAAGATTCGACGCTTTCGGACAATCCGTTATTGATGAGGACCCAGACCAGCACGGTTCAGATTCGTGTAATGGAAACCCGAAAACCGCCCGTCAGGATTATCTCATTGGGTCGCGTCTACCGGCCAGACACCGCTGATCCAACGCATTATCCGATGTTTCATCAAATCGAAGGATTAATGGTTGACGAAAATGTCACACTGGCGGATTTAAAAACGGTACTCAAACTGTTCGCCACTAGCTACCTCGGCGATGAAGTGCCCATCCGAATTCGCCCTTCTTTTTTCCCTTTCACCGAACCAAGCGTTGAAGCTGATTACTTCTGGCGAGGGAAATGGGTCGAGTTTGGAGGGGCTGGAGTTGTCGACCCCAATGTGCTTCGATCTGTCGGATACGACCCTGACCGAGTTAGCGGATTCGCATTCGGACTCGGGATCGAAAGACTCTGCATGATCCGGCATCAAATCACAGATATCCGATACCTATTTACCAACGACGTCCGATTCTTGCGACAGTTTTAAGTTCAATCCCGATTTGTTTTCGAGTCTTTATAACATCACCTAATTCATTAATAAAATATCCATGATTGTTTCTTGGGACTGGTTAAAAGAATACGTTTCGCTGTCGATGGATCATGACCATCTTGTCGACCGACTGACGATGTCCGGTTTGAACCATGAAGGCACCGAACCAATCGGTGAAGATCAAGCGATTGACCTGGAAGTAACGAGTAATCGAGCAGACTGCCTGGGTCACTTGGGGGTCGCTCGAGAAATCGCTGCTCTTTACGATCTTGATCTGAAGATTCCCGATCCCCAGCCAACGACCATTGCCGAATCGGTAACGGATCATTGTTCGGTCGAAATCGAATCGCCAGAAACTTGTTTTCGCTACACGGCTCGATTGATCAGAGGAGTCAAAATTGGGCCCAGTCCCCAGTGGATGCAAAAACGCTTGAAATCGCTTGGCATTGGAATCGTAAACAACGTTGTGGACGCAACGAACTACGTCATGTTCGAATGCGGCCAACCGCTGCACGCGTTTGATTTCGCCAAATTGAGTGAAGGAAAAATAGTCGTTCGGAGTGCAAGCCAAGGAGAACAGTTTGAAGCAATCGATCATCACAAATACTTACTCGAACCTGGAATGTGTGTCATTTCTGATGGCAAAGTTCCGGTCGCCATCGGCGGGGTGATGGGCGGTGCAGATTCCGAGGTGTCCGAAGAAACGGTTGACGTTTTGATCGAGGCCGCCTATTTCGATCAACTTTCGGTCCGTCAAACTGCCAGAAAACTAAAACTTCACAGTCCTTCTTCGTTCCGGTTTGAAAGGGATATAGATTCGGCGAACCTCGACTGGGCCAGCCGTCGATGCTGTGAATTCATTCTTGAAATGGCCGGTGGCGAACTGTTAGAGGGCGTCGTCGATGTTGGGCAGGCTCCTGAACCACCCCCCATTCTAACGCTACGATTCCACCAATTAAGCCGTATCTTGGGTATCGAAATTCCAACCGAGCAGGTCGGTCCGATTCTGAAAAAGCTGGGACTGTCGGTTAAGGCAGAAGATCAAAACCAGATCACCGTCGCTGCCCCAACATGGCGTAAAGATTTAACTCGGGAAGTGGATCTTATCGAGGAAGTCGGTCGGATCTATGGATTTGACAAAATTCCTGACGATGTGAACGTGCCGATGACAGCATCTTACCGTCTACCATCGAATCGCGTGATTGACAAAATCCGAGCCGTAATGACATCCGCCGGATATGACGAATCGATGACTCCAAGTCTGGTACCTGAAAAATGGTCGAATGCATTCAGCCCTTGGTCGGACAAAGAACCACTTACCAGCAGCCAACCAATGCTGGGTGTGCTCGAAGAATATTCGAAAAATATCGGTGCGGTCAACTTGCTTCGACGTAGTCTCGTGCCAAGCATGATTGAAACCCGTAGGATCAATGAATATCGAGCCAACCTCGACGCCAACTTGTTTGAAACCGCCAGAGTTTATCTGACTAAGGGCGAAAATGAGATTCCGGTCCAACCTCTCAAACTTGCTTTCATCAGCGGGCAAGATTTTTACCAAGTCAAAGGGGTATTAGAAACAATTGTTCAAAATGTCGCCCCCGAAGTCGAACTCACTATTCATCCTTGCAAATTTGACATTCTCGATCCAAGCCTGTCAGCAGAAATTCGGGTGGGTGATCAGGTTCTTGGATGGATTGGAACTATTTCCAAGTCCGGGAAAAAACTATTTGGTTTAAAAAATGATGCGACAGTCGTTGAGATTGACTTTGGGATTTTGGAATCGAAGGCCGTCTTAATTCCAAAGCATAAAAACCTGAGCACTTTTCCGGCGGTATCCCGGGACTTCAACTTTATTGTTGAAAACAAGGTGCATTGGCAAGACCTTCAATCTACAGTTCAAAAGGCGGCTGGCGATCTACTTGAATCGGTTCGTTATTTGGAAACTTTCCGCGATGAAAAAAAAGATGGCGCGGGAAAAAAACGCCTGTTACTATCGGTGGTGTTGAGATCTTCGGAAGAAACGCTGACCGGTCAACAAGCCGACGAAGTTTCCAAAGCAATCATCGATCAATGCAAAGCCAGTCATTCCGCTGCGCTGGTAGGATAATTTCGGTAGGAACTGATAGCCAGACGCCAGTATCACGCTGACTTGATTGATTCCAATCGAACAAGAAACAACCGTTTGCATTTGGATCCCAAGTTTGGAGAAACGAGATGGTTCATTCAGATGCAAAGATCATTTATCTGACCGCCGGGGCAGGGGGCATGTTCTGCGGAAGTTGTATGCACGACAATGCTCTGTCGAAAGCCCTGTCGAATCATGGTTGGAATATTCAACTTGTGCCGACCTACACTCCGATCCGAACCGACGAAGATAACGTCAGCGTCGACCAAGTTCTCTTTGGCGGAATCAACGTTTACCTTCAACAAAAGATTCCATTGTTCAGATACCTGCCCGGATTTCTTGATCGATTTCTTGATTCACCTTGGTTAATCCGTAAGGTCACTTCCAAAGCGGTCGACGCCGACGCGACTCTATTGGGGCAAATGGCTCTTTCAATGCTCAAGGGATCAGGAGGTCGGCAGGCCAAGGAGGTCGCCAAACTGTGCAAGTGGATCCAGTTGAATCAAGCTGACTTGGTCATTTTTTCGAATGTCTTGATCGGTGGATGCATCGCCGATCTCAAAAAAGCACTCGACATTCCGGTCCTTGTAACGCTTCAGGGTGACGACGTATTTCTCGACAGCCTGAAAAAACCATTCCGGCAAAAATGCATCGATCAAATCAAAAAGATCGTTCCTCACGTCGATGGTTTCATCGTCCAAAGCCAATTTTTCAGGGCATACATGGGTGAATATTTCGGAATTCCGGAAGAGAAGTTTTTTGTGACACCGCTGGGCATCGAACTAGATGATTTTTCGACGTTTCGAGAATCGGCTTCCAAAACCAAAATTGATCCTCAAATATTCAACATCGGCTACATGGCGAGATTGGCTCCCGAAAAAGGACTCCATCACCTCGTGGATGCCTTTTTGGAATTGAAACAACGCCCACAAACAGATGACTTCAGGCTGACAATTGCCGGTTGGTTAAGTTCCGATAACCAAGAGTACGCTCAGGCCCAATGGAAGAAACTTTCAGACGCGGGACTCGACGATCAATTTGATTATCTGGGATCCATCGACAGAACCGAAAAACTGGAGTTGTTTCGATCGCTCGACTTGCTGACCGTGCCAACCGAATTCCTGGAACCTAAAGGGATTTACGTGTTAGAATCATTTGCCGCGGGGGTACCCGTAATCCAACCAGCCCACGGAGCCTTCCCGGAACTGGTGGAAGCATCGCAGGGTGGCTGGCTTGTCCCACCCAAGAACCCGGTCGAACTGGCAAATCACTGGCAATCTGCTTCTGCCGATCGAGAAGAACTGGCAAAAAGGGGAAGATCAGGGCAAGAATATGTTTTTGCCAACCGAGACTCTCAGTCGATGGCTGAATCGACGAGTGAAGTCATCGCCAGATTTGTTTAAGTTCAAAGATTCAGGATGTTTGATTTACTGATTTAACAAGACCGAAAAGTCTGCGAACCAGCCATAAATCAAAAACACGATCAAAATCAAGAACAAACCTACTGGCTTGGCCAAGCGCCAAGGCGTCATGTCGACAGCCCCTACATCTTTTTGAAAAAACTCTGATTCGGTTGGTCGGACTTCGCCGTAGACAAGCATAAAAATTACTAACCAGGCAAACACTAATCCCAGAAAATGAAAGTCATGAATCGAGGCCACTACTTTGGGAAAGGGTTCCACAAAATATCCAAGTGAGATTACCGTTAATCCCAAAACTAAGGCCAGTTTGGCGGCGATTGGAGGAACGCGACGAGTCAGCATCCCTGTGAGCACCACGGCGAAAATGGGGATAAAATACATCCCATTCATTTTCTGTAGATAATCAAAAATTCCTTTTTCTTGGATGACAGGGTGGTTCAATAAAGGTGCGATCACCATAGCACCGATCGCAATGGCCCAGCCAAAGATTTTGCCCGCCCGAACAGTCTCTTTTTCATTTGCTTTTGGCCGGATTAAATTTTTGTAGATCCCTATCGAAAACAAGGTACACGAGCTGTTGAGGGCCGAATTAAAACTGGACAAAACGGCCCCCAATATCGCCGCAGCAAAAAAGCCAGTTAATGCGGGCGGCAACACTAAGTTGACCAGTTTGCCATACGCCAAATCCTTCGAAATTTCTTGATCCGAAAAAATTGAAAACGCAATCATCCCAGGGATCACTAAATACAGCGGACCTAATAATTTCAATGCGCCCGTGAATAGTACGCCTTTTTGGCCTTCGGCCAGACTGCTGGCTCCCAGAGTTCGCTGAATGATCTGCTGATTGGTAGTCCAATAAAACAGGTGGAGCAAGAAAATACCTGAAAACACCGTTCCGAAGGGGACCGAAGTCTTCGAACCACCGATCGAATTGAATCTGGCGGTTTGCGATTGATACATCCGACTGAATCCTTCGCCGACACCTTCGCCATCCCCTAGATAAAGCAGCCCAAAATAAAGAATTGCAAACCCACCAACGAATAGACCGATTCCGTTAAGCGTATCGGAAACCGCAACAGTCTTCAGCCCTCCAAACAGCGCGTAAATGGAACCGATCACTCCGACACACAGCACCACCGCCCATAAACAGAATTCGTACGGATCTACTGAAAAAGATTCAGCCAGCCCTTTGAAATTGGAATCCATGTTAAAGATACCGATGATCCCTGTGGCTCCGGTATAAAGAATGATTGGCAATAAAATACCGACATACGCCAATAAAAATATTAGATTCGTGATCGTCTGGGTCTGGCGATCAAAACGAATCCCAAGATATTCTGGAACGGTTGCCACTCCGCTTTTCAAAAATCTGGGCAGGAAAAACCAAGCCATAAATACCAATGCAACAATGCAAACGATCTCCCAAACCATGACACACAAACCATCGGTGAAGGCTTGCCCATTAAGACCAACCATTTGTTCAGTCGATATGTTTGTCAGCAGCAGAGAACCCGCAATTAGCGGAAAAGAGAGCGAACGACCGGCCAGAAAGTAACCACCGGTTGTTGTCAGGTCATCATGTTTGGTGAATCGCCAAGTTAACACCGCCACGAGAATGGTAAAAAAAAGAAAGGAAGCAATGGCGATGAGCATAAATATCTTTGCCTGAAGAGACTTTTATTGAATGCCTTAGTACTCGCGAAACACTTATTTACCGGCTTGCTTAGTGAATTACCCGCAAAAATCGAATTTTCAGTGACGCTAGCCGGTAACTTAATTCATGGCGAGTCCTTAAAATGGAAGATCGGATTCTTCGACCGTATTGAAATAAAAATTAAGCCATTCGCTAACCTGGACCATGCAAAGTCCAATCCCGATCAGACATAAAATCAACCCGACAATTGCAGACTTCTTTTTTCGCGAATAGTTGATTCCCCAGCAAGCCAGGGGGAATCCCAGCAGCCCATTGATGACGCTCCAGTTGGTAAAAAAGGAGCCCGCGATGCACCAGGCACCTAAAACCAAACCACCAACGGCTCCGCCATTTGCCGAAAGGTTTTCTAAAGAACTATCAACCGGTGGTGCGACAGAAACCGGTGCAAAGTCGTGGCCTGGTTGGATGGGCTGCTGAGCAGTCGATTCCACCTCAGGATCCAATTCGTCCAGTGGTGTTTCTACGTCAGTTTCGCCCTCGACTTCGGCATCGATCGGTTGGTTTTCATCCGTATGCAAATCAGCCGTCCTTTGTCTTATTGAATCAATTCACTTTTCAGAGATCGTGGCAAACTGTTCGCTTACTGTCGATCAAAACAGAGAAAATCTTTCCGGTTCCTTGCGGAAGTTTGCTTGGCACCTTTCCTTCCGGTTTGATTTTTCGACAATAAGTAATCCAGGCCACATTTCGAATTTTATCGCCTATTGTAAGTCGGGCAACCAAAATTCGAAATCGTGGTCGCCAGTTCTGGGAACTCAATTCATTCAGGGTAAAACGGATGCCTCGATTCATCACACACTTTGAAAGTGCCATCGATCCGACGGTCACACTGCCTGCCGATTGTGAACAAACGATGCATGAGAATCGTCCCTTGTGGTCCCGTTACGATCTTGACGGTGTCAGAAAAACAATGACCAAACAGGTACTTTCCGGTCGACCACGTGACATGTGGCGCTACCGGGAATTGCTTCCGATCGGAGATGAAATCCAGCCAGTCACACTCAATAAATCGATGAGCCCGATTATCGAGTGTCCCGAATTTGCCCGCCGAAACGGGTTAAGGCACGTCTGGTTTAAAGATGAATCACAATTGCCCACCTGCAGTTTTAAATGTAGGGGCATGTCGATCGCGGCGACGATGGCCCGTCATTTTGGACGAACGCGAATCGCGATGGCCAGCAACGGGAACGCTGGAGGTGCGATGGGAATGTACGCGGCGAGGGCAGGCATGGAGTCGGTCTGTTTCATGCCTCACGACACACCCATCGCCAACCAAAGCGAATGTTACTTTAGTGGTGCCAAACTATTTGTAACCAACGGTCTGATCGACGAAAGCGGAAAACGAATTCGCGAGGGGCATAATCGAGGGCTCTGGTTTGATATCTCAACCCTGAAAGAACCCTATCGGCTAGAAGGTAAAAAAACGATGGGCCTGGAATTAGCCGAACAACTTAACTGGGAATTACCGGATGTGATTCTTTATCCCACCGGAGGCGGAACGGCACTGATCGGGATGTGGAAGGCATTCAAGGAATTGAAAGAGATGGGATTTCTTACATCGACAACGATGCCTCGCATGTATGCAGTTCAGTCGAACGGTTGCCAACCGATTGTGACGGCATTTGAAGCCGGAGAACGGTTCGCAAAACGCCACGAGAATGCCCATACCATAGCATCCGGCATGCGGGTCCCTACTGCCTTGGGAGATTTCATGGTTCTCGACACAGTTCGGGAAAGCGGTGGGGCGGCGATCGCAGCAGAAGAATCGTTGATCATCGAATACCAGAAAAAAGTAGCTATGGCCGAAGGGTTGATGATTTGCCCCGAAACAGCAACCTGCATCGGTGGACTTGAACAACTCATTGCCGAAGGCAAAATCCAAAAAGATGAACGCGTCGTTATTTTCAACACAGCAGCCGGCCAAAAATATTTTGGAAGTGGTGGTCCTCTTGACGTTCCCTCCATCGACTTGAGCGAACCGACTGATTGGAAAGAGTTCGAAAGGATCTACCTTCAACCAGCAGATTCATTGGCACCAAATTAATACTGCTCCAGTTGAGTACTTTGCTGCCAAACGCTCAAAACGGAAATCAATCCTTCACGATCCAGAAACAGGCTTTCGATGAACGCTCGCCAGAAAGAACTTGAAAAAAAGCTGTTTTTGCTTGATGCGATGGCGTTAATTTATCGAGCTCATTTTGCATTGATCCGTAGCCCGCGGTACACATCGGGTGGCGTATGCACCTCAGCCGTGTTTGGGGTCGCCAACACCGTGCTCGATCTCATCAACACTTACCAACCGAGCCATCTTGCGGTCGCGTTAGACACTCGTGACCCCACGTTTCGCCATGAAGTATTCCCGGAATACAAAGCTCAGCGGGATGAACTTCCTGAAGAGATCGCCAACCAATTTCCATTGGTGGATCGACTCTTTGACGCCTTGGGAATCACAATGATTCGGGTCCCTGGTTTTGAAGCGGACGACATTATTGGGACGTTGGCCAAGGAAGCATCGAAGCTTGATTTTCACACCTACATGGTGACACCCGACAAGGATTACACACAATTGGTTTCCGATTCTGTCACAATGTTAAAACCGGGCCGGCAAGGTGGAAGGACCGAATTGTTATCAATCCCCGAGGTCTTGAAACAGTGGCAGATCGAAAGTGTCGACCAAGTCATCGACGTTCTGGGGTTGATGGGCGATTCGAGCGACAACATTCCAGGCGTTCCGGGAATCGGGCCTAAAACCGCGCAAAAATTGATTGCCAAATTTGGGACCGTGGAGGAGTTGCTGGCAAACACAAATCAATTAAAAGGAAAACAAAAAGAGCGAGTCGAAGAACATCGCGAACAGGCCTTGCTTTCGAAACAACTGGTCACCATCAAGACCGATGTACCTCACGAAATTGAAATTGAAAAGCTATCCTGGGATGGGATCAAAAAAAATAACGATGCCTTGAAGTCTCTGTTTGTCGAACTGGAATTTGACACGCTTGGTAAAAGGCTTTTCGGGAAATCATTTTCCACCGCACCTGCAAGACAGCAAGTGATCCGTAACAAACGTGAGAAAGAAATCCAGGCAACGCTATTTGATGACGAGCCGCCCAAAGAGACATCGATTGCCAAAACGGATCATAACTACGTTACCGTCAAAACGGCCAAAGGTCGTCAGGAACTGATTAAGAAACTTCGCAAACAGGAACGCTTCTGTTTTGATACGGAAACGACCGGTTTGAACCCACGGATTGCATTTCCGCTTGGTATCGCGTTTTCGTTTGAAAAAGAAAGTGCTTATTACGTTCCGTTGCCTGAAAAGTCGGCCGATGCGATCAAGGTACTGGAAGAGTTTCGCGATCTGTTCGAAGACGAATCGATCACGAAAGTTGGGCATAATCTCAAGTACGACATTAGCCTACTGAAATGGCATGGTTTTGAAGTACGCGGGAAACTGCTGGACACCATGTTGATGCACTCCATGAAAGAACCCGAGATGCGTCATGGACTTGATTATCTTGCCAAGCTCTATTTGGGTTACACCACGATTTCAATCACCGATCTGATAGGAAAAAAAGGAGACAGCCAACGAAACCTGAAGGATATTCCTGTCGAAATCGTATCCGAATACGCCTGCGAGGACGCCGACATCACTTTGCAAGTGGCCGATGTCATTTCCCCTGATATCGAAAACCGAGGTGTGTCCCAAGTTTGTTATGACGTTGAATGTCCTTTAATTCCCGTTTTGGTGGATATTGAGTATGAAGGAATCCGATTGGATGTGGACGCTCTCAATCAATATTCCAGAGTTTTAGAACAAGAGATTGCCGAACTCCAAGACAAGATTTTTGTGGCTGCCGGACGTGAATTTAACATTGCTTCACCCAAGCAACTTGGGATTGTGCTTTACGAAGACTTGAAACTGGTTGAAAAACCGAAAAAGACGGCCACTGGTCAATACTCAACTCGCGAGGCCGAACTTTTGAAGTTGGCTAACAAGTATCAGATCGTGGCCGACGTTCTCGAATACCGTAATGCGGTAAAACTGAAATCGGTTTATGTCGATCAACTTCCCGCAGCGGTCCATCCGGAAACGGGGCGACTTCATACTCACTATCTGCAGACATGGACCGCTACCGGAAGAATGCAATCCAACAACCCCAACCTCCAAACCATCCCGGTCCGAAAGGAACGCGGCCGCGAAATCAGAGCCGCATTTGTTCCCCGCGACGACGATTATTTGATTCTGGCCGCAGACTATTCGCAGATCGAACTACGAATTATGGCGGCTTTGTCGAAAGACCCCGGCATGATGGAGGCTTTTCATTCCAAAACCGACATTCACACCGTCACAGCATCGAAGGTTTATAAGGTTGCCATGGAGGAGGTCGATCGGGAAATGAGAGCGAAGGCCAAAATGGTCAACTTTGGAATCCTTTACGGGATCTCCGCGTTCGGACTTCAGCAAAGACTAAATATCCCTCGCAAAGAAGCCAACTCGCTGATTCAAAACTACTTTGAAAAATATCCGGCCGTCCGCGATTGGATCGACAACACGATTGAGTTTGCGGAAGAACACGGCTACGTCAAAACTCAAACCGGCAGACGCCGCCATTTAAGGGACATTAGTTCCAGAAATCGCTCGCTAAAAAAAGCGGCTGAAAGACTGGCCATGAATAGCCCGATCCAGGGTACAGCAGCCGACATGCTGAAACTGGCGATGATCAAGGTCCATCACGAACTCAAAGCTGGTGGATTTAAAACACGAATGCTTTTAACCGTGCACGACGAATTGGTGTTCGACATGCACCGAGACGAATCGGACACGGTTCAGCCGTTAATCGAAAGCTGCATGAAAACGGCTCTTCCGTTAGAAGTCCCCATAGAAGTCGAAATGGGAACGGGAGAGAATTGGCTAGAGGCCCATTAGAGAGAGTCTGGCGAGTTATATGAAGTGGTAAGAGCCCCATGCAAAAACTTGAATGGGGCTTGCCAGTTGATTTCGAATCTTCAATACACTTCTAATTCTTGGATAGAAATTTCAGCCAATTCGACTTCTTCTCTTTTCTTTCGGGCTCTTCGATTTGCTCTCCCATGTGACCACCGAGTAATTTTTCGGCCAATTCAGCAATCGAATGTGTAATCGCTGCTTTCGGTGCATTCACTGCTAAAGGCACACCGTTGTTACGGCATTCCGAGATGATTCCATAGTTGTTTGGAATCCTCCAAAAGATTTCGCGATCAATTGTTTCTTCCGCCTTGGCAGAACTGATTTGGGCTTTGTCGAGGCCAGAGCGATTGACGACGACTCGAATTTTTTCATTCACGCCGTCGTAAGTTTCAAGCGACGTCAACAGACGAACCACATTTCGAAGGCAGGGAAGATCCAGTTGAGTAAGCAGAAGCACGTGATCTGACGCTTCCAACGCAGCAATGTCGAGACGGCTGTAAGACTTTGACGTATCGATCACCAGGTGGGTGAACGACGCCTTTAATAATCCAATCACTCGTTTGAAATCCTCGTTGGAAATCGTCCCGACATCTTCAATCTGGACTGGTCGAGGGAGCAGGTAAATGCCGGTTTCGTGCTTGGTCAGCGACTTTCTCAACAGGGCCAGGTCCAGTCGAGAAATATTCTGAGAGACGTCAAGCAGCGTGTAGTCAGGAATCATGTCCAGAAATACGTCTGCATCTCCTAGAGCCAAATCAAGGTCGATCAGCACAACACTTCGGTCCGGTTTTTGAGCCAAGGCAACTGCCAAATTGACCGCAATCGAAGTATTCCCCACACCCCCGGAAGCACCCGCCACCGAAATAATCTTTCCAGCATTGCTACGCTGTTTCCCATCACCCGAAGCCGAGACCCTGTCCAGAGCCCCAACAAGCTCGTCGATTTGAACTGGCGAATTCAAAAATTCGCGAGCACCCGAACGCATGGCCCGCAGGATCAGTTGCCCATCGGTGTGACGGCTGACCACGATGATCCCGACGTGGGGATGATTCTTGGCGACAGCCTCCACGAGCACCATCGCTTTGTCCGGATCACTGTCGATGTCGATCACAGCAACATCCGGATTCGTCTGTGACACGATCTCTTCGAAAAATTCGTACCGCGAACAATCGGCTTCCAACCAGATCTGCTCCATACCGATCAGGTACTTTTTCAGATTGTCCCGCGTAGACTCATCAGGATCGCAAATCGAAATCCGAAGGGTACCGCTCATATTGAATCCAGTTCAGTTTCGTGAGGTTGATCGGGGTAGTTTTGAATACAAGAGTGTTGGGTGGGCTTTCGAGTGACCTATCGGCGTTGGGATGGCCACGCAAATCCAGAGTTACCAGCGTCAGCTTGACGTGCCGCAGGTTGTCCCGCTGTTTCCTCCACCTTTTTGCTCTGCCAAGGGAATCGGTATTGTGTCTTCTTGGCTGTCTTGGGTGCCAATGCGTTTCCAATTCCTTTGAAGAAACCTGTTTTTTGAGGAACTGGCTGGCTGGCAGGGATGACTTGCTGTGGTGCAAATCCGCCGTTGCCGGGTACAACCTGATTTTGGCCAAAATGGTTGTTCATGCCCGGTTGAATGACGGGTTGTCCCAGTTGATCGAACCGATCATTTTGCGGGCAATCATCGTTACACTTGGGAACTTCCAGATGTCCGTTCTGGAACAAGTCATAATCTGATGGATTGGTGGTTAAGGTTCCAGGACCACCGCTTGGGACCATCGAAGGATCGACTTCGCTGATGAATCGTGGTGTGATCAGGAAGACCAACTCCACTTCGTTTGACTCTTCCAGGACTCGACGGAAAGGTTGACCAAAGATCGGGTGGTGCATCAACTTGGGCAAACCTCGCTTCGTTGCCTGGGTATCTTCGCGGTAGTCACCGGCCAGAGCCAACGTATGACCTGCTTTCATGTGGACACCCGTGTTGACCCGTCGAACACGGAAACCAGGGACTCCGGTGCTGTTGGCAAGATCGTTCGCAATTTCAGAGACTTCCGCACGCACTTCCAAAGTCAATTCGCCTTGCCCGTGCACGATCGGAACAATATCCAGTTTGGTTCCGAAGGGTCGGAATTCGACCGAGTTGGTTCCAAGACCACTGGCCACCTGGATTGGAACCTCACCACCGGAGAGGAATTCTGAGGGCCGCCCGTTTAGTGATACTAAAATTGGCTGATCCAACAACTTAGCAACGCTTTGAGTTTCAAGGAATCGAATGATCGCATTAAAACGGTTGGCATTATCTAGTACGCCCAGCGACAGAGTATCATCGGCTGCGGTGACGGCTGTTGCTGATGCAGTTTGAATCAAGTCGGATACGCTGGAAACGATGTTGAAGTCCGATCCAAAGAAACTCCAGTCGACTCCCAGCTCTCGGAACTTGGAACGCGAGACTTCATAAATCTTGACCTTGATGGCGATGTTCTGAGTCCCGTTCACCTTCAATTCGTTGATCACGTTGGCAGGAAAGAAATCTTTGGCTACCGCAACGATATTTTGAACCTGATCAGCTCGGGCGACATTCCCCTTCAACAAGACACTGGTTTTCAAAGCAGAGACTTTGATTTGGGAATCGGGGAAGTGATTCGACAGAGCGTTTTCTAGCTCGCGAACATCGACCGCCACTTCCACCATCAAGACTTGAAGGTTGTCGTTTTCGTCCAGGATCGTCAAATTCGTGATCCCAGGCTTGACTCCGGTGACCAGAATCTCGTTTTCGCTGATTGGAGAAGCGCTGATGATTTCCGGATTTTCAACAAACAGTTCAGGGATGTTGTATCCAAATTTCAAACGCTTGTTGGAACCGGCAGTCAGTACCAACGTATCCACGTCCTGGGTTACTTCAAACTTTGGACTCGGTGGAGTTTGTGCAGTTGAGATCGAAACGACGCAACTGGTTAAAATCAGTGCGGCGAGCACCTGACGAAACATGGCCATTTGAGTAGTCATCCCTGATTTCCCTGTGTGAAGGCAGATTACCGTGTTGGTGGAACACGGCAATAGAATCATCCTTGATTCCTACAAACCGACTGTTCGTAGCGACGCCTTGGATCGAATTATCTGGTAGCTTCCCGATAGTGGGTTACTTCTGTATCAATAATTCGAACCTATTCACCCTGATATTTATCTTGTTCCAACCCGCGGTAAGAATCCGCAGACTCGTCAAGGCTTTCGAATTCGGGACTGATTCCCTGACCGTTAAAGTCATCCGGTCCCGGGAATTGAGGATTGGTAGGGACGGCCGTTGTATTCATGGGGAGTTCGCCGGATTTGAATGAGAAACGGCTTGGTTCGTTCCCGTTCCAGATCACCATGGTCGTCTTGGCAGGTTCGTAGGCCAGCGGATCAAACAAGCTTTCAGGCTGTGCTGGAGCTTCCGCCATTTGCTCGTTGCCAAAATTTAGGATGTCGGAGATATCGTCAGTTTCGTCTTCACCATCTCCATAGTCACCGCTCATGACCAATTTGATGTCAGCTGTTTTTTGGACCAAAAACAACTCTTCTGCCTGCTTTTCAGTTAAAAGGACACCGACAACCGCACTTCGGGCCCCCTTACCTTCGGATCGGTTACCTGCAGCTGTCATGCGATTGTCAATATTGAAAACTTTAATCCCTTTCATAAAGGTACGGGTGACGCGCTGAGTCCCTTGGGGGGATTGTTTTGAAAAGTAGCCGATGATGTCGATATTGTCGCCAGGCTGCAGCAGACCGCTAAGGATGTCATCTGCTCCAACCTTGATAGGAACAACTTTAAAACCTCGGGGAATCGCGATCTTTCCGATATTCTTTTCGCTGTCGATCGAGCTTTTGACGATGGGCATCCCTTTCGCCAATCCCATTTTGGTGACCATGCCCTCAATATCTTCGATTTTTGTAACAGCATTTTCCGGGATGATACTTTTGGGCCAATTTTCGATTTTGACATTTTTGTCATTCAGCTTTGCATGAAGTTCAAGAATGTCAGCCGCTACCAGTACAGGGCCCATTTTGGTCACCTGCTGGGGGGCTGCCTTGCTGGTTTTCATGACTTGGCTGATCCCAATGGCCGCAACCAGACCAAAACCCATTGAAAGGATCATCAACATAAATGACTTGGACTTCATTTTCCGTTCCTCAGCTTTCGCTTCAACGTTGCCAGATTCTCAATGAGAAATGCTGGTAAAAATTGCAAATTCAGTGAAATACCGTCCTGGCAAAAATGGCTTATCCTCAAGCCACAGGGAAATTGTTTTGTCGACCTAGCAGGCAAAAATGCAAGCATCTACGGGTTTGGTTCGTCCTGTAGAACTTTCCAGTTGACGGAATTCAATCGAAGACGCGTTGTTGGCAGAACCCTCACAACCTTATTAAATGAGAAGTCCCGACCAGGCAAAGTAAAGCACGGTCCCGATTGCCAGAGGAATTCCGTAAGGCAGCAAACGCATCGAGGTTTTTCGAGCGGTTGCTAATTCCGATAACTTTTCAGGATCTTTAACTGTTGTGATTTCGTTCAGGATGTAAAAGAACTGGTAAAAGTGTTTTTTGAATTCTCCCGCAGAAATCACCATAATGATTGCCAGAATTGCTCCGACGATGGTGGAAACGCAGAACGCGTAAAAGGTGACAGTGCAGTGCACCCACGCTCCGATAGCAGCCATCATTTTTACATCACCCGCTCCCATTCCACCGATCGCATAGGCTGGTAACAAAGTCGCCAGTCCGACGCACATTCCAGCGATACTCCACCATAGTCCCCAATACCATCCATCACCTGCGACTCCGTAAGAGATCGAACTCCAGATCCATCCTGCGATGATCATGGGAATGGTAATTTTATTGGGAACGCGAAGTTCTTTTCCATCGATGTAGGCGGCGATCACAGCAAAGGCACTGACAGCCCAGTACACCCAGTTTTCGCTCATGCTTGCAATGATTTCACTCATTGTCTTTCTCCTTCACACCCGTAATTTTATTGAAAGGCTTCTCTTATTTCTCAGTGTTTGCGAATTACCTTTTCTTCCTTGAAGGCCTGCTTTGGCAAAGCAGAGATCTCCATTGCCTAAAATCGCAACGTGAAAAGATAGCTCGTAAAAACTGCAATCAAAGTAAAAAAGCAGCAGACAATTTCGAAAGCCTGCTCACACGAATAAGTGCTGACTAGCCATTCCATTATTTTGAATTCCTGAAAAGAAAAGAGCGATTAAAACGCGGAAAAAGCCCGCTTCGGCACGAAACCGAAGGGGCATTGTTTCCTTTTGTTTCCACCGCGAGGGTAGCAACAGACTCGAATTACTGGTTGGTTGGAAGAGCTTCCAATTCACTAGCAATCTGCTCGAAAGCAGAGTTGGCAGCGTTACCAACTGACTGAATAGCAGTCAAGCAAACGATGATGATCAGAGCGAGCATTACAGCGTACTCAACAGCCGTTGGGCCATCTTCTGACTTCAAAAACTTCTCTACTTTGTTGAAAAACTTCTTCATTGTGTCATTCCTCCGACGGATAGGACGGTCGCCTTGAAGTGAGGCGTGAGCTCGAGGCTCGAAAACAATGGGCTGGGCTGACCAAGTGGATGAGCACTTGCCCTGTGAAATGTCAGCTGTCCCGTCAAAATAAAGTTAAGCTTCACAGGAAGCCCTTGAAGTCACTCGAACTCTCGGGCGTCACAGGAAACTTATGACACGCTTATGCTTAGTCAAACTTTGCCGGTTAAATAAAGTTGTTTTTTTTGGCAAACCTTGTCGGCTGGGTATTCGAACTATTGATAACCCATTTAATCGCTACATCTGAAACCGGCGATTCATATGAATCCATAAGCTTGTTATTAAAGAGCCAGCTCATTTCAGACTGAAAACGAGAATGCGGCGACAAGGTGAGATGCGAAGTCGTCTCGGTCGGAAAGATCGTCCCGATCCGAGGGTTGCTTTAGCAAGACAGGGACTATTAAAACGACGGGTTTGTTAGTATTTTCCGCCCCAGCCTTGGCAGCGTCCGGGACTAATTTTTATTTTGCCCCGACCGCGTGGTCATTGTTAGAATAACGCCGACCACGAATCTCGAAGGGCTTTAACAGGTAAGTTCAGAACAACGGCCTGAGTACCAATAGAAACTCGCCCCAGCCTTGAAAGGCCCAAAAATATCTGGCCTCGGATCAGCTGCCGAACCAGATTTTGCTATCCACCACCACTGGAAAGGCTGACCTTTTTACGGCGGTAATATTTCAATCCAGCAAAAAAGAAACAACCGGCAGAAACGAACCCAAAGATATCCAATGCGAAATCGGTCCAAATTGCCATCATGATCGCCGTGGCAAACATGATCGTCGCCTGAATATAAAACGAACCGGCCAAAATCCCTGCTTTGACCAAAAAAACCATTCCAGCCATCACTCCTAACAATGGTGCCAGCGAAAGTACCGGCAGCCCCAGGGAGACCTCCAGCGGAAACAGAAACGCGACACAGGCCATGGCTGCCGCCCAGACATGGGCGATCTGTCTTTCAACAAAAGTAACCGGCCCCATACGACGGCGAACAATCCAAAAAACGATCGCCCAAGTCCCCAGTCCAATCGTCCACATTAGCCAGTAATAAGTCGTTCCTTCGTATCCCAGGCGATGCATCAGACTTGTGGCCAAGCTGGTAACAAACAAAACCAACGAGTGCCAAATCCAGATCAAGCCCCAGTTTTCAAGGATCGACGCGTGATGGGTTTCGCGAAATACGTTGCTAATGACTTGCAAAAACCGGCCTTCGTTAGCCGCCACTGAGCCATCCTCCATAAACCCTCGAATGTCGTTGCACAATTTACCAGCAGAAGCGTAGCGTAGGTCCTGCGGCTTTTGTAAACACTTCATGGCAATTAATTCGAGTCGTCGATCCGCTCGTCGATTCAAGGCTCTCGGAGCGACCGGATCCTGCTCCAACACCAACAGAACCGTTTCGACCGGCGAAGCCCCCAAAAAAGGAGGTCGACCGGTAAGCATGTGGTAAAGAATCGCTCCTAAACTGTAAACGTCACTCGCGACTCCAACTTGTCCGCGATTCCCGGCAGCCTGTTCTGGAGACATGTAAGCCGGCGTGCCCAGCACCGCACCCGAACGGGTCAGACTGGCTCGTTTGGTTTTTGCTTCTTTAGCCAATCCGAAATCGGCAACGTAGGCGTGACCTTCATCGTCGAGCATGATGTTGGATGGCTTTAAGTCCCGATGCAAAATTCCTTGGGCGTGAGCGTAATCAATTGCTTCGCTTATTTCGGCCATCAATCTAGCCGCTCGTTGAGGCGGTATCGGGCCTTTGACCAATCTCTCTGCCAACGATTGTCCCTGAATCAGCTTCATGCAGAAAAACGCTCGACCTTCATGATCGCCGATAGCATAAATCGGAATGATGTGCGGATGATTCAATTTGGCGGCTGCCATCGCCTCTGAATCGAATCGACGAAGATCAGCGTCCGTTGCAAAGTCACCCTTCAAAATCATCTTGATCGCAACCTGCTCTCCATCCTCGTGGCGGGTTGCACGATAGACGATTCCCATTCCCCCACGACCAATTTCGGCCTCCAAACGGTAATCTCCCCATTCACATGGAAGCTCCAGTCCAGGCATTAATGAGTCAGACGAGGATCCAATGCTACGCCCCGAATTGGCTTTGGCCGCAGCAGCGGTAACAACGACAGTTCCCCAAAGTTCTCTCAGGTCGGAATCGAATCGTGGGTGATCTCGACAGACTTCTTCCAAGTCAAGATATTCGCCCCGGTTAGCTCGGTCGGTCAATTCTGTGAAAAGGTTTGCCAAGTGCTGTTCGTAATCAGTCGCAGGCGGGTCCGGGGAAATTGACATCTATCGGTTCCTTTTCCCTGAAGTCGGATTCACCACCCTTTTTCGGTGAAGTCCTGATTTCGACCGAGGGTAAAAGTTCATCAAAACTCCAGCTTATCTTCTGACGTTGATCACTTTTGCCCGTTTTCGCTCGAACTCGTTTCTTCCTGAATAATGGCTTTGAGTTTCTTGATAGCTCTAAGATGCCGCATACTTGCAGCAGGTTCGGTCAATCCAAGAATCTGACTGATTTCCTGATTCGTCAGATGCTCGTAATGACGCATTACGATGATTTCGCAATCCTTTTCATCCAATTTGGAAATTGCCGCTTCGACTCGTTTGGCCATCTCTTTTTGGAGTGCCGCTTCGGCAGGAGTCAACCTTGGGTCGCCCAACATGGATGCAAGCTGGATCGAAGACTGGTCATACCCTCTGGGAGCAATCATCTGCTGTTCTCGGTCCACCGATCTTTTGGCAGAAACACGATGACGCCGATGAGCATCAATTATGCGATCCTTGGCGATTTGCCGTAACCAAAGATGGAAAGGCATCGCTGGGTTTTCAAGATATCGACTTAACCGCCGATTCGCTTCAAAAAGCACGTCTTGAACGACGTCGCTTACATCAATCCGTTTTTGGATTTTTTGGTCTAGCCGCATACGAATCAGTTGGCGGATCGAATTTCGATGTCGATCCATCAGCAGATTGACGGCTGAATCGTCGCCTATTTTTGCCTGGGCGATCAATTCTTCGGTTTGAGGTCTGTCTGGCCACATGAACGTATTATGATCGATTTCTCAAAACATGCCATGCGTATCAAGAAGTTAATCGATCAAGAGCTTTCGCAAGGGTGTCTAATTGGGCAGTATTGTTGTAGAGATGGCATGAAACTCGGATAAATGGGCGGTTTTGGTGGCTGTTGACCATCACCTCGATGCCCACTTCTTCCCATAATTGGCGCTGCAGGTGGTCCCAGTTTCCACTTGGCAAAGGAACGTGGGCCATAGATCCATAAAATCCATAGTCCCGCACGGCAATCGGTTGTGTTCCAAACTGCGAAACCAATCGTTCTTCAATCCATCGAGCCAAATATCTGCTCCGGTTACGAAACGAATCCAATCCGATCCCATTCATGAACCCAATGGCCTTGGGAATACTCAGGAATCCACTTGGGTCTCGAGTTCCCAACCAAGTGAATTCTTCATCCCAAGATTCCGGCACAAAAGGTTTTAATCGGCCCCAACTTAATACCGGTGGTACGACGTATGACTGCATTTCGGGATGCACGTATAAAAAACCAGTGCCCAAAGGCGCACACAGCCACTTGTGGCAACTGGCACAATAAAAATCGCAACCCAGTGACTCGATATCCAAATCAACTTGGGCTGGAGCGTGAGGACCGTCGATGCAAACCGGAACTCCACGTTCACGAAGCCTCAGACAGATTTCTCGAATTGGCAGGATCAGAGCGGTGGCTGAAGTCACATGGCTGATAACAGCCAGTTTTGTTTTTTCTGTAACCGCAGCAAGAATTTCTTCAACGATCTGCTGGTTGGATTGAATTGGGATAGAAATTTGAGGTCGAACGATGGTGATCCCTTTGTCGTCCCTGACGCGGTCCCAAATTCGGTCGACAGCTCCATATTCCAAGTCTGAAATCAGAACTTCATCATTTTCTTGCAGTGGCAAGCTTTTGGCGACAACATTCATGGCGTACGTGGCGTTGTCGACGAAGATCAAATTTTTTCGATCGGTACCGATGAATTTTCCCAATTCGGTACGAGCCTCGATCAGAGCAGGTTCCATTTGTCGCAGGTAAAAATCCATCGGCTGTTCATCGAGGGCTCGAATCCATTTGCGCCGCTCACTTCGAACCTCGGTCGGACAAAGTCCAAACGATCCATGATTTAAATAGATCGTGTCAGGGCGAAGCAACCAATGACCAGCAAGTCCTGCCCAATCCTGCTCGTTTGTAGGATCAAGTTTATTTTGAATCGACATGATTTTATTCACTCGGCGTATCGTCAAACTCTGTTCGTCGCATCAAATTTGTAGAAATTAATATCGGCAACATTTTCGAAGCAGAAAACCATAAAGCAAAATTGAGTCGAAGAGGTCGCCGTTTACAACGTCAACTCAATGTCACTGTTCCCGGAATGAGTGTGGTATTATCGTAGCGTTTTATTGAGCGCGAAAGTACGTCCCGCTTGCCGAGCGGGACAACCGTGGCAACAAACTTGGCACAGCAAACCAGGCAAACCAAGCGGAAAAATAGAATCAAATCACTTGATTCAGTCTTCCCCAAGCTTCAATGTTTCTAAAGCTCCCGTTCCTTCCGGCAGAAGGAACCTACTGCCACAGCCCTCTGTTGAGAACGAAAGTACGTCCCGCTTGCCGAGCGGGACCTCCCTAAAGACGCCACTTTTCGTTTCCAAACGAAAAAAGGTCGCCAACCGGCGACCTTTTCCAAAAATTTGAACAATCTACGTTTAGACTGCTGCACTTTTCACTGTTTTGATAATCTCGGCAGCAACCTTGTACGGATCCGCATTGGATGCAGGCCGACGATCTTCCAGCCAGCCCTTCCAGCCATTGGTGACAGTTCCAACTGGGATTCGAATCGAGGCGCCTCGATCGGAAACTCCATAGCTAAATTGGTCGATCCGTTGGGTTTCGTGCTTCCCGGTTAGGCGCTGATCATTGTCGGCACCATAAACGGCGATGTGAGCTTCAACTCTCGGCTCAAAAGCCTGACAGACTTTTTCATAAGTCCCTTGGTCACCGCAATCTCGCAACACACTGTTGGAGAAATTGGCGTGCATACCGGAACCATTCCAGTCGGTATCACCCAATGGTTTGGGGTGCCAGCAAATTCCATAGCCGTATTTTTCGCCGATCCGCTCTAGCAGGTAACGAGCCATCCAAACCTGGTCGCCGGCCTGCTTGGCTCCTTTTGAGAACACCTGAAATTCCCATTGTCCAGCCGCAACTTCCGCATTGATCCCTTCAACATTGATGTCGGCATCGAGGCAACAGTCAAGATGCTCTTCGATCATGTGACGACCGTGAGCGTTGGCAGCACCAACAGAACAGTAGTACGGTCCCTGCGGTTCAGGGTAACCACCTGTTGGGAACCCGGGAGGACGATTGGTTTCAACATCCCAGAGGAAATATTCCTGCTCAAACCCGAACCAAAAATCGTTGTCGTCATCTTCGATCGTTGCTCGACCGTTGGAGGCATGAGGGGTTCCATCGGGATTAAGAACTTCGCACATTACCAGCCACCCATTGAGCCGCTGAGGATCTTCGAAAAGTGCGACCGGTTCTAACAAACAGTCCGAAGAATTTCCTTCAGCCTGTTCGGTCGAACTTCCATCAAAGCACCACTGAGGGCAGTCTTCGAGTTTGCCACCAAAATCAGACACAATTTTAGTCTTGCTGCGCAGACTTTGAGTCGGTGTGTAACCATCTAGCCAGATGTACTCAAGTTTCGCTTTGCTCATTTTTAAAATTCACTCCCAATACTCTTAATAGTTATTTGGCTCCCGCCCAACAGTTCCCTGTCCCGTTGAGTCTAGGAAAAGACAGTAAGTGACAGGTGGTTTGACACTGCTGGACGGCACTCGGAAGGACGTATCGACGCCCAATTGTCGGGCAAAACAATCTCTGAGTGCGATAATATCACCAGAAATAACTCGATTGAAGTGGTTAAATTTTTAATAGAACCGACGCTCTCGAATCCGGCTTCTTCTTGAAACCACCGAACCTGCCTATATTTCGGGCACCTTTGATCCGAAACTAGAGCAATCTGATCACCCAATCCTGTTTTGGGGAATAGATCATCACAACAAACCGAGTTAAGGGTAAATTGGTTTCAAATTGAATGAACGATTTGTCTTGGCATAAAGCCTGCGTTCGGCGGGCATATTTTTCAACCAAAAAATTGCTCTTCTATTTCCAAAACCAAATTTTCCCCGAAGCGAAGGTGATTCTTGACGCCAAAAGAAGTTATCGCGTTTTGTCGATCCGCCAATGCCCGCGCGGTCGATCTTCGATTTATCGATTTTCTAGGACGATGGAGCCATACGACGATCCCGGCTTCCAGTTTTACTGAATCCATTTTCGAAGACGGATTTGGATTTGATGGTTCCAGTTTGCGTGGCTGGCAAAGAGTCGATGAAAGCGACATGCTGCTCATCCCTCAGCCGGAAACCTGTTTTGTTGATCCATTTTCCAAAACGCAAACCCTGAATATCATTTGCAATATCGTTGACCCGATAACGCATGAAAATTATAGCCGCGACCCCCGGTTCGTTGCCCGCAAGGCGTCTGCTTATCTAAAAAGCACCGGCATCGCCGATGTCGCCAATTTCGGGCCGGAAGCAGAATTCTTCATTTTTGACAATGTTCGTTTTGATCAGCGCCCCGAAGCTGGATTCTTCTATCTCGATAGCCAGGAAGCGCAGTGGAATCGAGGCAAAGAAGAAACCCCAAACTTGGGTTACAAAGTTCGATTTCAGCAAGGCTATCTTCCTTGCCCTCCGGTGGATCAAACGATGGACCTTCGTAACGAGATGATGGAAACTCTGATCGATTGCGGATTGATCGTCGAATGCCAACATCACGAAGTTGGTACCGCAGGACAATCAGAAATCGACATTCGATACGATGACTTGGTCCGCATTTCCGACAAGGTCATGATCTACAAATACGTGGTTAAAAATGTTGCCTGGCGAAATCAGAAGACGGCAACCTTTATGCCCAAACCTATCTTCAGAGAAGCGGGCTCCGGGATGCACACCCACCTTTCGTTGTGGAAAGATGAGAAGCCATTATTTGCTGGCGACGGCTACGCTGGACTAAGCCAGTTGGCCATGTTCGCGATGGGTGGGATCTTGAAGCACGCTCCTTCAGTTCTGGCATTTACCAATCCGACTACCAACAGTTACAAAAGATTGGTCCCCGGCTTTGAAGCTCCAGTCAATTTGGCCTACTCTCAGCGGAATCGGTCAGCTGCGTGCCGAATTCCGATGTACAACAACGACCCACGCACTAAAAGAATTGAGTTTCGTTGCCCCGACCCTAGCTGTAACCCCTACCTCGGTTTCGCCGCTATTCTGATGGCCGCTCTTGATGGAATCGAAAATCGAATTCACCCCGGCGAACCACTCGACAAAGATATTTATGACCTTCCCCCAGAAGAGTCTTCCGAGGTCCGCAAAACGCCGCGAAGTTTGCAAGACGCACTCGACTCACTGCGAAGTGACCACGAATTTTTGCTGCGAGGCGATGTGTTTACACACGATGTTATCCAATCGTGGATTCATTACAAACAAATTTACGAAATCGATGCCGTTGAACAGCGGCCGACGCCAAAGGAATTCTGTTTGTATTACGATGTGTGATTTTTGGGCAGTAATCAATTCAATTGTGTAAGTGATCAGAATCGAAAGCCCCTTTCGAATGATGAATCCATCACTTTCAAAGATTGCAGTGGTGACAAGTTGCGGCAACTCACGCCATGCAGTTACCGAATGAAATCCTGTCTATACTTCTAGCTTGGCGCTGAGTTCTTGATTCTTTCTGTGAACTTTTTCGCGAATCGGTCAAAGGTGTACGACTATTTATTGGTGTTTCGAATCCATTGGCAACTCATGCACGAACAGTGGTTAGTCGTTCAACAACAACCATGTGAGAAATCCAATGCCGAAGCACATCCCATTAAGCCTGTTTGTTGCCTGTTTATTTTTCGCGATGCCCATTCAATTACGTGCCGAAACTCCCGAAGAAGCTGCAACGATTGGACGCCGTCTGGAAGGAATCGAAAAGGCAACCACGTTTATCAAACTCTTGAAGAACACAGATAAGGCCGAATCACTTCTGTTTGCCCCGAATGGGTCAACCACCGTTTTTGTACCCACCAACGAAGCATTTTCAAAACTTAGCGAAGCTCGACGGAAAGTTCTATTCGATCCTGCCAACAAACACTGGCTGGAACGCGTTTTGACCTACCATGCCGTTCACCGAAATCGAGTTGACAACTACATCATCGAAAATGTGAACTTGATCCAAAACGGATTGGGACAGTACTTGAAAGTAAATCCACAGCCAGACGGTTATGCAAAAATTGAAAACGCGCAAATCCTTGAGGTTGATCTCGCCTGCTCCAACGGCGTCGTGCATTTTATTGATGAGGTGCTCGATCCTATCGAGTTAGATTTGTTTGAGCAATTGGAACAGGACGGGCGGTTTACCGTTTTGACAAAACTCATCAAACGTAGCGGTTTGACCAAGCTGTTTCAAAATCGCCACAGTACTTTCACCGTTTTTGCACCGACTGACTCTGCTTTTCAAAGCCTACCTCCGGGGACTGTTGAATCGTTGATGAGTCCTGAAAAATTAGACCTGCTTTCCGATGTGATTCGTACACACATTACAGCCAGCATCCGAACCGTTGGAAAAACGATTAATGCTCAACCTTTGGGAACTCCAGGTTTTGATGTCATTAATGAATATCAGCAGGAATTGATTTTCAGAAGAGAGAACGGATTAGCCACCATCGACGGCAGGAATATCCTTGAAGCGGATATCGTCACTCGTAACGGAATTGTGCACATCATCGACTCACCCCTTCTTCCGAAGCGGCAGTCTCTGGTAGAAACCTTGGAAAAGGCAGGAAATTATAACAAGTTTCTGGACCTGTGCAAAGTGGGTGGCGTTTACGATTTCTTGGGTCAGTTTTCGACTCAAATTACAGTTTTTGCCCCGACTGATGAGGTTTTAAATGCTCCAGAAACTCGCAGGTTGATCGATCAATTGATTGATTCGGGAAACACTGACTTTATTCGCGGGATCCTTCAAAGGCACATTATCAACAACCGCAAAGTCTTGCTCACCAATGCAATCAGCTTTCAACGATTTACAACCGAACTTGGTGCCCGATTGGACATTGTTCGGTATGAAGACCAAAGGGCTGTGCAGGGAATCGACATCGTAGAAACTGATTTACTGGCAAGAAACGGTGTGGCCCATGGAATCAACGGAATCATCCCGTTCGAAATGGAGCTACCTGATGAAGACCAAAACTGGCGTTCGTATCGAAGCTTCGTTCAACAGACGATCGAGAAAGGATCGGCTCTGTTTTCGGCGGGCGAACTAAAAAAGTCGACGCAGTATTTTGCCATGCGAAACTATGAATTTGTAGCTCGATACGGCCAAGAGATTAACCGACTTTACAAGATCCAGCCTTCGAAGATTTTGAACAAAGATAGAGATCGAAATTTCGATTACGAGTTTGCAACAACGGCTTGGTCCCAGCGGAATGGATTTCAAAATCTACTTCGAGAAATTGATCGCAAAGAAGCTTTGTTGATCGATGAAGCCAAGCTGAAACCCATGACGTTAAAACCACTCGCCAAAAAGCAACAGTAAAATTTGCAGTCCGAGACAACCATCCTGTCTCAACCGAGTGAGCCCGATCAAATGATTGGGCTTTTTTTGTTATCCTTGGGACAAGTTGGACGAAGTTATTTGTTCAAAAAATCAGAATTCAACTCAATTCTCTGCAACTGCTTAAAAATATAGACGCCCGTCAAAAATTAACTAAAAATGGGTTTCCTCTCTCTCGTGTCATGCTCGATTCGATGGGCTGGAATCAACGTTGACTGGGTTTTATTCGGCAATCTAACCGCCGAGGAGAATCCTATTCAAAATCATCGGAGACATGATGACTCTCAAATGCGTTAAGCGAATTGTTCTTTTTCTAATTTTAGTTTTTGCGGTCAACTCACCCGGACGAGCCCAGGATGATCTCGAGAACATATTGAAGAATGGAAGTTTCGAGAGCTTTTCTGACGGGCAGCCTATGCACTGGGACTTTTCGTCGACCAACAATGGCTCATTACGTCCCGATTCTGCGGACAAACAAAAAGGAACCGTGTCGGCGTTCTTTGACGCGACGAAGAAATCTGACGCACGCAATTTCACAAATCTGGTTCAGAGTGTTCCGGCGAGTGAACTTCAAGGGAAACGAGTTCGCTATCGAGCCGCTGTCAAAACATCCAATCTTCAGCCGGGATCTACAGTCAATTTGTGGTTTCGAGTGGATCGGGATGTTCCCGAGGGCAGTCCTGCAACAGGAGCCTTTGACAACATGTCAGACCGACCCATCTTGAGCGAAGAGTGGGATTACTATGAGATCGAATTGGACGTTGACCCGGACGCCGAAATAATTCTGATCGGGTGTTTCATCAACGGAAACGGACAGGCGTGGATCGACGACGCTACTTTGAAGGTAGTTGGAACAGACGATCAAGAGTCCGATTCGGAATCCGGGGATAAGACGACAAACGGTTCACAATCAGAAAACCGATCGGATAAAAACACCCAAAACTCTGAGGCTGATTCCAATGATCGGCCTACCGACAATCAGAAGAAAGAAAACAAAAAGAAACCTGCCTCTTCAAGGTGGTCGCCTGCCATGCAAAAGGCGATTGCGGAGGCCGAAAATGCCCCTCAGCAACCTTTCTGGAGTCCATGGCTTTGGCTACTAGGATTTGCCTTTTTAATGTTCATCGTGTCGCTAAATAGGCCCAAGCCCAACCCAGTAGACGAAGACTCACATGATATGGGATGGTTTTCAAAAATAGCATTTCGATTTACATTTTGTTACTGGTTGCTCTACAACTTCCCCTTTCCATTCAACAGCCTTTTAGCCAAATGGTACGGCCAGCTGTTTGCAAAGTACGTCGAATTCAAAAATGAAATCGTAAAGTGGACCGGGCAAAATGTCTTTCGAATCCAAGATGAACTTGTGCTTCCCAATGGAAGTGGCGACACAACATTCTCGTATATCACGATTTTCGTAATTTTTATCTTTACGATTTTCGCAGCCATGATCTGGTCGGTCGTTGAAATGATGATCGCAAAACGATCGACTAGCGAAACCGGCTCAGTTTTAGCTGGAAGGAAGACAAACTACGCCATCAGTGCGGATCTTTTGAGAAGCTATTTGAGATACGTATTGGCATTTTGGATGCTTTCGTATGGCCTGGGTAAGGTCGCATTTGTGTTCAACCAGTTTTCCCCAGTCTCCGAATATCAATTGACCAAAACGTGGGGCGATTCGTCGCCTATGAATGTACTCTGGGCATTCATGGGATCCTCGCAGGCCTACACGATTTTTGCAGGAGCCGGTGAAGTAACCGGCGCGCTTCTTTTGATTTGGAGACGCACGGCACTGCTAGGTTCCCTGGTCACTTTCGGCGTGATGTTCAATGTCATGATGCTTAACTATTGTTACGACATCCCGGTCAAACTATTTTCAACGCATCTAGTCGTAATGTCTGTGTATCTGATCTTGCAGGATTGGCGGAAACTGATCAATCTGCTCATCCTGCATCGAGTGGCCAAGCCGACGCCTTTGGTCCCTCCCTATACCAACACCAAAACGATTTGGATTCAGCGTTCCGTTAAGTTGTTGATTCTTTATGTTGGATTCGCAACACCGATTTACGAGCATTGTTATGAACAAGCCGAATATTTGACGGCTGTCAGTCAACAACCCGAATTTTTCGGTCAGTATCAAGTTGTTTCGATCAAGCGTGATGGCAATAGAGTACCGGCAACCGATCATGGCTGGCTATCGGTCCGTTTTGCTATCGAAGGAAGTTACGGCGAAAACTACGAAAGATCATTCAAAAACTTGATGATTGTTGGTCACAAAACTTTTCGGCGAGTTCAAAATCAATTTTTAATTGAAGATCAGCCAGACACCCTGATCATCGACCGGGATACTTCACAAGGGATCCTTCCAACAGGGCAAGTCAAAATTGAGTCCCTCAACGATGATCAAATCAAACTGACAGGTAGTTCAACAAGAGGGAATCTGGAAGTCGTTCTTAAACGTAACGATGGGCTTTATCGTTTGACAGGCCGAGGGTATCGCTGGATCAACGAAATTCCTTTCAATCGTTAATCTTTGGATTTTAATCCGTTGCCATCGGTATGATTCGTAGTGGAAATCCTTTTGAATTCGCCGTTGGGCAGGAATAAATCATGTTTATTACCGAGCCAGTTTTGGAACTGGATTCCCGGAATTTCATTTTCTCCTAAAACAAGATAGAGCCCCACCGTTTGGCCGTGAGACAATTTCATCCAACTTGTTGATTTTCTTTGCCGGTAGTTTGTCTTGTTGTCCTTGAAGTTACGCACGGCACCCAGAGCGTAGGGCTTAATTAATCCATCCTTGTAGGGATCGAATGCTTGGTGATCTTCCTGATACCAAATAGGTAAAATTCCATCATTTCGGACGTTCAAAGATATCCCGTAGATGCCCGTACCATCAGCATGTTTGTAGATCGTATCGAAAGCGACGGTATCGAATGAAACCCGTGGCGGCAGAACCGCTGATAGCAAGAACGCGACCAGGGTAACGGCCAATAGAGCAGTCTTGACTGAAAAACGGAACTTAATCGAATTCAGTAACTTCATTCTTTGAATCGGTCAAACAGCCAAGCGGACCGACCTCGCGGTAGAACATAGTGAGAATTGTCGGATTGAGGCAGCAGAGGAATAAAACGACCTATGCACCAATCCATCGCCAATAAGGTGCCTGCTGTGAATGTCATCAGGAACAAAGGCAGATACCATTGTCGCCCGACGAAAATGGTCAGCATCAACACCACTAAAATCAAGAATCGAAATGGTACCAGGTCGCCACCGATCAATTGCAGACACAAAATCGTGCAGGAAAACGCGAGACTGACGAACGGGATGACTGCGATAGGAGATTCCCATTGAAACAAAAGTATGACCCCAGTAATTAAAAACGGCGCTATGAAGGTCGCGATCGCCAGTACCGGCCTTTTTCTTGGAAACTGGTCCATTGGATTTGTTTTTGCCGTCATGATTTCCCCGCCGCAATGATCTAAATTTAATCGATCACAATCATGCTAAGCCTGATTCAAAACATTGGCTGAAGAGTCTGCTTTGCAAAATAAACGCTACGACCGAAATCGTTTTTTTGATGGTCAGCCGCATCATCAATAACCGTAGATTTTAGAGGCTGATTTAGGCGTTCGTTAAGTTAATCTTCAGCAAATCGAACCAAAAATACTATAATTAGGTTTTAGTGATATCAATTTTCGCAGGCTCATCAAAACGATGCCGTTGACCAACCGTTCCATTCGAAACAAATGGCCCACAGTAATTGCGGCCGTTTGGTTGCTGGCGAATTGTACTTTGTCTTGGGCTGGTAACGGTCATGAGCCTGATCCAGTGATCAGCGATATTCAAAAATTCCTGACGACTCATTGCTTGGATTGTCATACGGGTGAAGATGCCGAACTGGGATTTCGCCTCGATAACATGGATGGTGATGAAACAGACTTCCAGGCAAGCGATTTTGATTCGGCCCGTTGGGAGAAAATTCTCAGGCGAGTTGCAACTCGCCAAATGCCACCACCTGATTCTGATCGACCAGACGAATTAGATTATCGTAAATTTGAAACGAGTTTAAGCAACCAGCTTGCCATGGCCGCCGGAAGCGAGCTTCGGGTGGGTTCTGTGGGTAGCATTCGGCGTTTGACACGAATGGAATATCAGAATGCTATCCGTGATCTATTAGGAATTCAAATCAACGCCAGCGAATTTTTGCCGAAAGATGAATCGAGTAACGGGTTTGATAACATCACCGTCGAAGAATTATCCCCCGTTTTGATTCAACGATACCTCTCAGCTGCTCAGAAAATAAGCCGGCTGGCAGTGGGTAGTTCGGGCAACGGACCACTGGGAGTGACGATTCGAATACCAGCAGATCGAAGTCAGGAAGAACACGTGCAGGGCCTCCCGTTTGGGACTCGAGGCGGACTGCAACTAACACACACCTTTCCTCAGTCGGGCGACTATGAATTCGAAATTAAATTGACTCGGGACCGAGACGAAAAAATGGAGGGGCTGAATCGTCGATATCAAATCCACGTTCTCGTAGATCGAAAACTGAGTCACGAATTCACCGTGCAACCGCCCACTAACGGAACATGGGAAAATCGGGACTTTACCCATGTCGACTCCCATCTCAAAGTACGACTGCCAATTCAAAGCGGAAACCATGAGATTGCAATCACGTTTCCAAAGTTGTTCTCGTCACTCGTCGAAGACAAACGCCAGCCATTTGATACCAACTACAATCGTCACAGGCATCCCCGTAAGACTCCTGCGATTTTTCAGGTATCGATTTTGGGTCCTTTCGATTCGAACGGCGGCAATACCAGCAACCCACGAATCTTTGGTTCCGTTCCGTTGAGCAGTCCTCGCAATCGGGACACGGCTAAACGGATTCTTGAAAAATTAACGACCCGTGCTTATCGGCGTCCAGCTACAGCACGGGACCTTGCAACACCGATGAAGTTCTTTGATTCTGTTTTCGAGCAGAAAGGATTTGATCAGGCCATTGAATCCGCGTTGGCTTCTATTTTGGTCAATCCAAACTTTATTCTAAAAATTGAATCCGAAGGTAATGCTCAACCGGGCGCTCGCTATCGAGAGCTAGATTCGTTCGAACTTGCATCCAGACTTTCTTTTTTTATCTGGAGCAGTATTCCTGACAACCAGCTTTTAGAAATCGCTGAGCAAGGAATTCTGAATCAAGAATCCGTGCTTCGTGAACAGGTTCAGCGAATGTTAGCTGACCCTCGATCAAAAGCTCTGGCTACAAATTTTGCGTCCCAATGGTTATACCTGAGAAACCTGGATTCAATTACTCCTGACCTGCGACTGTTTCCCGATTTTGATGACAACCTTCGCCAGTCGTTTCGGCAGGAGACCGAAATGTTATTTGAGCATGTCGTCCAAGAAGATCGCAGCATTCTCGATTTGATTCAGTCCGATTTTACTTTTTTGAACTCTCGTCTAGCGACCCACTATGACATCCAAGGAATCAGCGGAAGCGAGTTTCAGAAAGTCCATTTGCCCGGAAATTCGCGACGCGGTGGGATTTTACGACACGGCAGTATTTTAACGGTCACCTCCTACGCGACGCGAACTTCGCCGACGATTAGAGGCAATTGGGTGTTAGAAAATATTATTGGGACTCCTCCGCCTCCGCCCCCTCCCAACATTCCGAACTTGAAAGAAAACACGCAGCAAGATTCGTCGACAGTGAGACAGCGGCTGGCAGCCCATCGAGCGAATCCAGCCTGTGCGGCTTGCCATGATTTGATCGACCCGATCGGATTTTCACTAGAAAATTATGATGCCGTCGGTCGATGGAGACAGTTTGATGGAACCTTGGATCTTGAAACCGGTGGCGTTTTGCCGGATGGGACGAAAGCAGATTCGGTGGCGGCTCTGGAAGACGCAATTTTGAAAAGACCGCAAAATTTTGCAACGACTCTGTCAGAAAAATTGATGACTTATGCATTAGGTCGAATCGTAGAACCGGCAGATGGTCCAGAAATTCGTCGAATCGTCGATCGAGCACAATCCAACGGTTTTCGGTTTTCCGAAATCGTTACCGGGATCGTATTGAGTCAGCCATTTCGTTATCGTCAAACGGTCCCCGAGTTATCCAAAAGACCGCTTCCTAGATGACTTGATGTCGAGTCATCTGGGCTTGCCCCTCACCCAAACGCATTTTTCAAACGAATTCTGTGCCTGAAGTAGATTCGAAGTCAGACAAGGTTCGGTAAAATACGATTTGAATCCATTAGGAATGCAATGCTCGAATTCCTGGACCGAATCAAATGTCAATTTTTCGATATATGAGGTCGATAATGTATACTGAGAATCTGATCTGAAAGAAAACGCAAAGCTTCAAGGACTTGTCATGATTCGGCGAAAAAAACTTTCTCGCAGAACACTTTTGAAAGGTGCCGGGACAGCGGTCGCGTTACCGTTGCTAGATGCGATGGTTCCAGCCATGACAGCCAGTGCTGCCACGGTGGCTTCGGCAAAACAACTAAAACGAATCGGTTACGTTTATATTCCGATGGGGTTTTTCCCAGATCGTTGGACCCCCAGAGGAAACAGTGGGCCGCTTGGCCAACTTCCTTTCAGCCTGACTCCGTTGGAAGGGGTCAAGGATCAGCTGACAGTGATTTCCAATATGGATTTGCAAAATGCCTATCCTGGATCGCACGCCACATCCAATTCCGCTTTTTTGAGTGCGGCAAGAGCCAAGCGAACAGAAAGCACCGATTACTATAACGGCACGACCGTCGATCAGATTGCCGCCAAAAGGATCGGACGAACGACCCAACTACCATCGCTGGAATTGTCGATGGATTTGTTATCCACTGTTGGCCAATGTGACAATGGCTACGCTTGCGTCTATCAAAACAATCTGTCGTGGGCCTCACCCACGCAGCCGCTGCCATCGGAAGCTCATCCGCGGCTGGTTTTTGAAACGTTGTTTGGAGATGGAGGAACGCCCGAACAACGAAAGGCAGCATTGGCGACTCGGGCAAGTCTGTTGGATTCGATTACGCAAGAGATCAAGCGAATCAAATCGCGAGTCGGGTCGGGTGACAAAAATAAAATTGACCATTACCTCGAAAGTATTCGCGAGGTCGAACGTAGGATCGAACTAGCAGAATCGACTGCCCGGGATAACCCGTTGCCCGATCTGGATCGGCCAATGGGCGTACCAATTAAATATGCTGACCATGCCAAGTTGATGTTCGATCTACAAATCCTGGCATTTCAGGGCGACATTACTCGTGTGGTTTCATTTCAGCTTGCTCGGGAGGCGAGCACAAGAACGTATCCCGAAATCGGGGTACCCGAGCCTCATCATCCGGTGACTCATCACGGACATGATCCGGAAAAGTTGGAGAAGGTTTCCAAGATCAATCGTTTCCACGTTTCCTTGTTCGCCGACTTTTTAAAACGGCTTAATCAGATTCCCGAAGCTGGCGGAACGTTGCTGGACCATTCGCTGTTTATGTACGGAAGTGGGATGGGAGATCCCGATGCTCACGATCATTCCAATTTACCAATCTTGGTCGCTGGCGGTGCCGCAGGTCAAATGCAAGGCGGACGCCATATACGGTTTCAGGATCCTACTCCGCTTTCGAATCTTCATCTGACGCTGCTAAACAAAGTTGGTGTCCCACTGGAAACTTTTTCTGACAGCACAGGGACGGTCGATGAATTGTTTGATCCGGTCAACCTTTAAACCGGGCATGAAATTTCGATCGTTCAATCCAAACTTGTCGAGTATCCGTTTCTTGGGATGGGTAGTCCTGGTTTGGATGTTGTGCGGAACGCCTATCGCATGGGCAAATCAGGAAATCGTGAAACTGGCTCAGGCCAATCGCTGGGCTGACTTTCAAAAACAGTTGACCACCGACAACGTGAATGCTGCGTTTCCGGATGGGACAACTTCTCTTCATTGGGCGGCGTTTCACGGAAATGTAGAAGCAGTCAGGTTGGTTCTGAACCTCACTGATAAATCTGACCCTTCGACGATCTATTCGGTTTCGCCACTAAGTTTGGCTGCTGAAAGAGGTCACCACCAAATCGTTTCAATGCTGCTGGCGGCCAGCGCAGACGTCCATCAAGTTCGGCTCGGCAAGGAGACGCCCTTAATGCTGGCGGCAAGAAACGGCGATCCAAAAACGATTCAGATCTTGTTGGATCACGGGGCCGAGGTTGATGCACGGGAGGCCAAAGGCCAGACCGCGTTAATGTGGGCAGCTGCGGCCGGCAACACTTCTGCAGTCGAGTGTCTCATCCGAGCAAACGCGAGCCTGGATATCCGACTGTCCAATTCCGGATTCACCGCGTTTCATTTTGCTTGTCGGCAAGGACAAACGGAAGTCGCCAAGAATATTGTCCAAGCTGGATTTGATGTCAATGATGTATTGCAGGTGAAAAGAACGGGAGGAAGAAACCCACGAAACCAGATGTCGGGACTGATGTTGGCGATTGAAAGTGGGCATTTTGAGTTAGCCTTGGAACTTGTAAAACTGGGTGCAGATCCTAATGATCAACGAAGCGGCTACGCTCCCCTCCATGCAGTTAGCTGGGTTCGAAAAACAAAAGTTGGAGACAATCCCGAAGGCGATCCACCGCCGCGAATCACGGGTCGTTACCATTCGCTTCAGTTTGTCAGGAAAATTGTTGCCGCTGGAGCCGACGTCAATCTTCGGTTGCTGCGGGATAAAAAAGCGAAAGTGGGAAAAGCAAAACTGAATCCTGATGGTGCCACGCCATTTTTATTTGCTGCTGCAACTGCTGACATTCCATTGTTGAATTTGTTGTTAGAACTGGGAGCCGATCCCAAGATACCCAACCAAGACGGTTGCAATGCATTGATGGCCGCGGCGGGCGTCGGAGTGGTTGCTGTAGGTGAGGAACCCGGGACCGAAGAGGAGGTCGCCAATACGATCCGGATGTTATCGAAACTGGGGATAGATACTAATGTCGTCGACCAAAATGGTGAAACGGCGATGCATGGTGCTGCCTATCGGAATTATCCAGCAATCGTTACCCTTTTATCCGATTTAGGAGCAGATCCAGAGGTCTGGAACCGAAAGAACAGGCACGGCTGGACCCCACGATCCATCGCAATGGGAAACCGGCCTGGAAGTGTAAAGCCCTCTCCGGCCACCGTTGCGGCGATCGATAACGCACTGGAAAATCTTAAAGATGAATCAATCCAAGACGACTGAAGCACTCGATACAAAGCTCAATCACGCAGTGTTCTGGCCGCCATTCATTCTTTTAATGGCCGCTGTTTTCTTGAATTTTTCCTCTCCTGATCGAGTGGGCGACGATGGCAAAGTCGTCCTTGGGAGTTTTACCACAGTCGTATCGGGAGCTAACGATTGGATCCTGAACCATTTCGGATGGCTTTTCAGCACGTGCGCCTTTTTATCGGTTTGTGTTTGTCTACTGATTTGTATGACGCGATTCTGGAAATCGGGTTTTGGAAATGTCCGAATCGGAGGCAAAGATGCCAAACCGATCATGAGTCTCTGGAACTGGTTCGCGATCACGATTTGCACCACAATTGCCGTGGGAATCCTGTTTTGGTCAACGTCGGAACCGATTAGGCACCTGCTTGCTCCGCCCCAATTTGCCGGGGTCGAACCGGGCTCCAGACAGGCTGCGGTATTTTCTCTTTCGACAATGTATCTTCACTGGGCCTTTACTCCGTACGCGCTTTACGCGGTCGCCTCACTGACATTTGCTTTTGCCTATTACAACATGGAAAAACCGTTTTCGCTCGGTTCTGCGGTCACTCCGATTTTCGGAAATTGGTCGACGGGCAAGGCAGCCTGGGCGATTGATGCGGTTTGTCTTTATGCTCTGGTTCTAGGCATGGCCGCGGCATTAGGCACAGGAATCATGATGCTGGCAGGTGGACTAAATGACTTGATGGGAATCCCAAGCAACCCGCTGACTTGGGGTATTATTTCGGCGTCGATCGTGGTGACGTTCGTGATTTCCAGTGCCACCGGACTGATGAAAGGAATTCGAATCCTGTCCGACATCAATTCCAAATTCTTGATGGCCTTAATTTTACTGCCACTTATTTTCGGGCCAACGATATTTCTGATCTCACTAGGAAGTGAATCCTTGCTGGACTACGGCCTCCAGTTTTTCCAGCGAAACCTGTTCTTGATTCAAACGGATGGCCAGACCAGTATTTTGATTCCAGATGGATGGGGCAAAGAATGGACTGTTTTTTATTGGGCTGTGTGGATGGCTTGGGCTCCCATTACCGCCTGTTTTTTGGGGCGAATTTCGTATGGCCGGACAGTGAACGAGTTCATGTTGATCAATTTTTTGGCCCCGTCATTGTTCGCCATTGGATGGATGACTTTCTTCAGCGGAACCGCCATTTACTACCAGATGGAAAATATAGTCGACTTGAAAACAGTAATTGATTCGAAAGGATACGAAGCCGCTTCGTATGAAGTCTTCCGACAATTTCCGCTGGCGATAGTCATCATCTTGTTTTACATGACAAGTGCATTTATTTGTTTTGTGACATCATCCGATTCGAATATGTCGGCCATGGCAAGTATTTCGTCCAGCGGTATCACGCCTGAAAATCCGGAAGGCAAAAAGTGGCTGAAAATCGTATGGGGTACCGCGGTTGGTTTAGTCGCCTGGATTATGATCAGTTTTGCCGGTGGCGAAGAAGGAATCAAGAAATTATCCAACCTGGGTGGCTTCCC
>JBCCSJ010000011.1:0-41583 GCA_039200505.1 Planctomycetota bacterium
GAAACGAAAGCCCGATTTCCATTGGCCGACGCTGGCGTCCGAGTCACACCCATCAAGGGGAAATCTGGGGTATATCGATCTGTGTTTCACCTGCAACCGCACTACGAAATTGACGGATTAAGCGCAGCGATTCGATTAGTTACTGAATTATAAAATAGGCAGATATAGACTGGGGAACAACGATGGAAGCGCTGGAAAGACTCAATGCCGACGATCTTAAAGGATCGGTTTCGGCAGCCAAACAATACATCCGATCCAACCCCACCCATGCGGACGCCAGAAGCTTGCTGGCTCAACTGTTTTGCTTTGAAGCAGACTGGGAAAAAGCGGACAATCAGTTTGACACCATTGGAAAACAGAATTCGGAACTCTTGGTTGGCACGAAACTATTAAGGCAATTGGTCCGAGGTGAGATTGCCAGGCGACAATTTTTCGAAGAAGGACGCCTGCCGGAACTTGTCAATGATGCTGACGATAGCGTCACAGCGATTCTAGATGCGCTAATTTGTATTCGAGAAGGCGACTTTGCTACGGCTAATCTTCGAATTCAACCGATTCTCGAATCCACCAACCAACTTCAAGGAAAAGTGAATGGTGAGGACTTTGTTGGCGGACGAGATCTCGATGACATCACGGCTGGCTTTTTTGAAGTCTTAACCACCAACGGAAAGTTTTACTGGCTTTCTATGGATAAAGTGATCCAGATCCAGTTTCGCGGTTACGAACGGTTGCAGGATCGGATCTGGCGGAGCGCAGCAATCCAAGTGGAAGGATTCGATACCGAGGGTGAAGTCTATTTTCCGGTCAATTACTGGTGTCCTAACCAAGTCTGGCAACAGGCAGATGACCAAGTCAAACTAGGGCGAAAAACAGATTGGTACGCGGCCACCCCGGAAGCACCTGTTCGGGGAATGGGACAGAAATCCTACGTTTTTGGTGAAAAAGAATATTCGATTCTAGAGCTCGACTCTTACCTGGGACCGCTCAATGAAGATGTGTCCAACAGTTGACCCAATTCAACCACGAAATTATTACAATCTACTGAACGTTATCCATGTCGATCATTCGAGACACAGACCAACTTCTTCCATCGATCCTGGACCGCCTAATCGATCATGAACCGTCCATTCGCGAGGAAGCCCCCAGTTCCCGAAGTCAAATCTTGTTTGAACTAAAACAAAGCGTTCGACGAGACCTTGAGAATTTACTAAACACTCGCTGGAAATGCGTTCACTGGCCACCCGACTACGAGCAACTCGAATTGTCATTGGTAAATTATGGGATCCCTGATTTTTCTGGGGTCAACATGGGCGGTCCCGACAACCAGAAACGTCTGATTCAGATTGTCGAAAGGGCGATCGACTATTTCGAACCCCGTTTCGCCCGATTTTCATTGGTCGAAAAACGGAACCGAGATTCTTTTGATCGAACCCTGCGATTCAAAATCGATGGTCTACTTAAAGCTGAACCTTCGCCCGAACCGGTTTCGTTTGATACTAGCCTGGACGTTCACTCGGCGGAGTTTGAAGTGAAATGAGCGACGAACTACTCGATTTTTACAACCGGGAATTGGCATACTTTCGAAATCTTTCGGTAGAGTTTGCCGAAAAACATCCGAAAATTGCCGGCCGTCTCAGGTTGGGCGAACGGATTGAAGATCCTCACGTATCTCGTTTAATCGAAGCATTCGCCTATTTAAATGCACGGATTCGGCTGAAACTCGAAGACAGTTTCCCTGAACTTTGCGAGGCAATTTTAAGCGTTCTTTATCCAGAATACCTCGCACCTTTTCCGTCCTGCTCGATCGTCAAGTTTGGACTGCAAAAATCTCAGTTCGAATTGGTCGGCGGACATGCTATCCCGGCAAAAACCAAAATGGTCACCCAAGAGATTGATGGGGCCCCGTGTCGTTTCCGCACTTGCTATCCGACCGAAATTTGGCCATTCGATCTGGCATCCGCCAGCGTCGAAATCCCACCTTTTGAGGTTCCCCCGAATCCATTTTCCAACGAGTCACGAGGGATGGTTCGCCTTGAACTCAAACTCTTTTCCGATCGCGTCAAGTTCGAACGGCTTTCGATAAACAAACTTAGGGTCTTTCTTAATGGAGACTCTCGTTACGTTTACGATCTTTATGAACTCATCATGAACAATGTTCAGGGGATCGTTCTATCCCCCGATGACAAAAGCCAAAAGCCAGTCATCCTGAATTCGGATTGTATTGAACCGGTAGGTTTCGGATTGGATGAAAGTTTGATCGACTATACGGCAAGAACGCGAATGGGTTATCACTTGTTAACCGAGTTCTTCGTATTCCCACAAAAGTTCTTGTTTTTTGATATTACAGGATTCACGCCGGCAGTCCTGTCCAGAGTTGGAAAGAAATCCACTCTTTGTATCTACCTGTTGTTCGATCGGCTTCATAAGAACCTCGAAAATCTGCCCAATTCCACGTTTCAACTCGGAGCGAGTCCGACAATCAATCTGTTTCAGGAACGATGTGAACCTATCCGCCTGAAACCGACCCAATCAGAATTTCGAGTGGTGCCTGATGCTCGGCGACCACTTGCCAACGAAGTGTACCTAGTCGATCAAGTTGCAATGACCAGCCAGGATCGCAAACTCGTTGAATTGAACCCTTTTTATTCGGCCAATCACAACCGTCAATCTAGCCTTGCCTATTGGTTTGCCAAACGGAAAAAAACAGAAATCAAGGCAGATCAATTTAACGCCGCCGAAGATCTTGGCACCGACGTTTACTTGAATATTGTTGGGCTGGATGGAAAAAATTGCGCACGCGATTTCAATGGTTGGTCGCTCGATGTAGAAGCCACCTGCTTTAATCGAGACTATCCCAACCGACTCCCGGCCAACACGCAGATGACGCTCGAAACCGGAGGGGCCATGGTCACGACCGAGTGCGTTTTAAGTCCGACTCAAACTTATCGACCGCCCCTGAATGACGAATCCTATTGGCGATTGATTTCGAATCTTTCGTTAAATCATTTGTCATTGATCGACAATGCAACCAATACGGATTCGTTGAAAGAGATTATTCGACTTTATAATTTTTCTCGAAAACGAGCAGGCGATGTCATGGTCGATGGGATTGTTGATATCCAGGCCAGCCGAGCCGTTACCCGGATGGGAGATGCGTTTTCATCTGGTTTTTGCAAAGGTACGCAGATTGATATCTTACTAAATGAGGAAAAATTTAGTGGCGGTGGCCATTATCTGTTTGGCTCGGTCCTCGACCGATTCGTTGCGTTATACGCGACTTTGAATTCTTTTACTCGAACTACACTTCAAACTCAGCAACAAGACGAACCGCTCTGCACTTGGCCCGCCAGGACAGGAGAAATGACTCATGTCTAATGGTTCCGAATCAGACCCGGTACTTCATAGACTGGTCGATACGCCCTACGAATTCGATTTCGTACAAGCGGTTCACCTGATCCAACATCGTGCAGGTCGCAACGGTGATTCGGCGAACATCTCAATGGTCGGATTCGATTCAGAAGTCAAAAACGAGGCTGTCCGATTTCGGGTCACCCCAACCTTACGCAGTGTTTCGGCTGAAGTGATTCGGGTCGAATGGTCAGATGATACGTACGAATTAACCATCCCATTTATCGGTTTGACCGGAACCAGTGGAGTCCTTCCTCGCCATTACACTCAAACGGTTTTAAGACGTCTTAAACAGCATGATTACGCCATGCGGGATTTTTACGATCTGTTTCACCATCGGATCGTATCTCTTTTTTTTAGAGCCACCACCAAATACGACTTGCCCGCTGTCTATCAATCCAATTCGATTTGCACACCGGAGAAAACGGACGTCATTACCAGTGCGATTTTCAGTCTGTTGGGACTTGGCAGTCAACAACTACGAAATAAACGTACGGTCCATGACTACGTCTCGCTACGATACGGTGGTCATTTTTCGGATTCCAAGCCGACCGGACATTCGCTTGAAAGAATGCTCGGCGATTTTTCCGGGATCCCGACCCAAGTCAAACAGTTCCAGTTTGAATGGATCTATATCCCTCCTGAGGAACAAACCCAGCTTCAACCGAACGCCCCCTGTCGTTTAGGCCAAGATATCGTCATCGGTGAAAAAGTGCCCTCTTTTCAAAGCCGATTTCGCATTGTCATGGGGCCCGTGGGATGGAACGACTTTTTGACGCTGTTACCCACATCGGAACAGGTGACACGAATCTCAGAATTAGTGAGAAGCTATGTCGGGATCAGTCTGGACTATGAATTGCAGGTCGTGCTTGATGGCAAAGAAACCCCGGAATTGAAATTGGATTCTCAAAATCCACCAATGCTGGGATGGACGACCTGGCTGCGGTCGGAACCTGACGACAAACCTGTTACTGATGCTGTATTTGATATCAGTCAGTTTCAACCTATCAAAAATTTCTGAATCATACCGTTTCCAAAAACAAACGATCGGACAAAAAATGGCTCAAGTCGACCTGAAACAGCTCATCAGCAAATTTAACGAAACCTGTCGGAAAACGCTCGAAGGAGCTACCGGGCTTTGTATGTCTAGGTCTCATTTCAACATTGAAATTGAGCACTGGTTATTCAAAATTCTGGAAATTCCAGGCACCGATTTGGAAATCCTGATTCGGCAGTACGATATCGATCCATCCCGATTAGTCGGTGATATCACCAAATCGCTCGACGGCTTTAAGACTGGCAACGCGAGAGCTCCCGGTTTAAGTCCGGACCTCGTCAAACTGGCCAAAGAAGGATGGCTGATCGGTTCCGTCGATTTCAACGAAAGCCGACTGCGTTCGGGACATCTTGTTGCGGCGATGCTCTCTGACGAAAGTCTTTCGAGGATTGCAAATGGGACGTCTGAAGAATTCAAAAAGATTTCCATCGACAACCTGAAGGCTGGTTTTCACGCGATTCTGAAAGATTCGGTGGAAACGGGGCAGGGCGGGGCAATCGCAACATCGGGGCCAGTACCTTCTGGGCAAAGCACGGTTGGGCAGGCGGGCGGAGAGACCCCATCGTTAGATCAATTCACGATTGACTTAACAGAGAAAGCGAAATCAGGGCAAATCGATCCGGTGCTCGGTCGGGATCCCGAAATTCGTCAGATCACCGACATTCTGACTCGCCGCCGTCAAAACAATCCAATTTTGACCGGAGAAGCCGGCGTCGGAAAGACCGCTGTTGTAGAGGGTTTTGCCCTCAGGATCGCCAAAGGAGACGTTCCTCCAGCTCTCAAAAACGTATCCGTGCGTTCGCTGGACTTGGCACTTCTTCAAGCTGGAGCCGGTGTCAAAGGCGAATTTGAAAATCGGTTGAAATCCGTGATCAACGAAGTCAAATCTTCACCGACCCCAATCATCATGTTCATCGACGAAGCACACACCATGATTGGGGCCGGCGGCCAAGCGGGGCAAGGCGACGCAGCCAACTTGTTGAAACCAGCACTGGCTCGGGGAGAATTGAGAACGATTGCTGCGACAACTTGGTCCGAATACAAAAAATATTTTGAAAAAGACCCAGCACTTGCCCGACGATTCCAGGTAATCAAAGTCGAAGAACCATCCGAAAAATCTGCGATCGAAATGATGCGTGGAATTACGTCGACGCTTGAACAACACCACGGTGTTCGAGTTATGAATGAAGCGATTGTCGATTCGGTTCGACTATCAAGTCGCTATATCTCAGGACGCCAATTGCCTGACAAATCTGTTAGCTTACTGGATACAACGTGCGCACGCATCGGGCTTAGTCAGGCTTCAACTCCCGCTCCTGTCGAAGACTGTCAACGACGTATCGATTCCTTAAAAGTGGCCATCGATGTGATGAACCGCGAATCCGAAGTCGGCGTCGATCACTCCGAAGACCTTGAGATCTCTCGTCAACAGTTGGCCGACACCGAAAAAGAATATGCAGATCTGAATCAACGGTGGCAGAATGAACTTGAGTTGGTCAACCAGATCAACACGATCAATGAAAAACTAACCGGCATCAATGGCAAGAGCGATCCGGATCACTCTGAATCAGATGCTGATTCCGATGTTGATAGTCAACAAACTGCGAATGAAACATCGCCGACCGATGAAGACACTTCGACCAATGAAGATACTTCAACCGATGAAGACACTTCAACCAATGAGTCGCCCGACAAAGCAGCTTTGGTGGCTCAATTGACGGAACTAAAGAACGAATTACTGGATATCCAGGGAACCAATCCGCTAGTTCACGCCGAAGTCAATTCGCAGTCTGTCGCGGAAACCGTTTCTTCCTGGACCGGGATTCCACTCGGCCGCATGGTTTCAGATGAAATCAAAACGGTTTTGAACCTGAAGGATTTAATGGAAGAATCCATCATTGGCCAATCCCACGCGCTTGATCAGATTGCTCAATCGATCCGCACTTCACGAGCCAACTTGAATGATCCGGGCCAACCGATTGGAGTTTTTCTTTTGGCAGGAACCAGTGGTGTCGGGAAAACCGAGACGGCGATCACATTGGCGGAACTGCTTTACGGTGGTGAACAGAACATGACCGTCATCAACATGTCAGAATTTAAAGAAGAACATAAGGTCTCAATGCTGATGGGAACCTCTGCGGGTTACGTTGGATACGGCGAAGGTGGGGTATTGACCGAAGCAGTACGACGAAAACCGTATAGCGTCGTTTTGTTGGACGAGATGGAAAAAGCGCACCCTGGAGTTCAAGACATCTTTTATCAGGTTTTCGACAAAGGGGCGATGAAAGATGGCGAAGGACGGGATATCGATTTTCGAAACACGGTCATCATGATGACATCCAATGCCGGTACTGACCTGATCAAAAATCTTTGTGCTGATCCTGAAATGGCACCTGCCCCGGAGGTTTTCGTCGAAGCGGTTTTTCCTGAGTTACTCAAGACTTTCAAACCAGCCTTTTTGGGCCGAGTCAAAATCATTCCCTATTATCCGCTCAACGACGAAGTGATCAAAAAGATTATCGGCCTCAAGCTGGGCAAGGTCGCCCGCCGGATCCGAGAAAACTACAAAGCCAGCTTTGATTATTCAGAGGAGCTGGTCCAATCGATCGCCGACCGATGCACCGAAGTGGACACGGGTGCCCGAAATATCGACCACATTTTAAACAAAACTCTATTGCCGGAACTTTCTGGCGAATTTCTGGCCCGATTGGCCGACAACCAACCGATTTCAGCAGTCCATTTGAGTGTGGGAGAGGACGGGAAATTTATTTACAAAATTTCCTGAGAAACTAAGCAACGATCTCGGAAAGCATTCGAGTATCTGATTGTAGCCGGTAAAAAACGGGCTCAAAAACAAAATCAAGCTTAGAAAATCAGTTTACTTATCTACACACTTTATTCGGGTCATTTGGCCCAGATAGCACCCAAACTAAGGAGTATCAGATGTCTGCTTACATTAAATTTGACGGCGTTGACGGAGAATCAAAAGATTCAGGCCACGATAAGTGGTCAGATCTGCTTAGCATGTCGCAAGGGCTGAGCCAACCGATCAGTGGAGCCACCGGGGCTGCCCGCCGACGGGGAAACGTCAACGTACAAGATGTTTCAATCGTAAAGCTTCTAGACAAATCCAGCCCCAAACTTGCCGAAGCGGTTTGCAAAGGCCGGGTTTTTCCCAAAGTCGAAATCGACATGACCGCGACTAACACCGACGGAAAACGAGCCACCTATTACCGTTACGAATTGAAAAACGTATTGGTTTCCAGTTACCAGGTTTCCGGTTCGGCAAACGATCAACCTGTTGAAAATGTTTCCTTAAACTTTGAAGAAATCAAAGTGACTTACACCGAAAATGACAACGGTAAAAAGAAAGGTAACGTCGAATACTCCTGGAAAGTTGAAGAAGGCTCATAACGATCGCCGTCGGATACTCCTGCAGAAAGGATTCGGCCAGAATATAGCAATAGTTCTGGCGAATCCTTATTTCGCAACGATTGAGATCGTCCCCAAAGATGGCAGCTATGATCTTCAAAAAAGATTGTCATTTAGGATCGTGGCGAACGTGAGAAACTTCTCATGCGATTATCTTTTTTCCTGGAATATCACTGAACGATTGCCCGGAATCAGCGACAACATAGTGACAGTTGGCTTAGGCAACTTCAAAAACGAGTTTACAACATAACATCGCCGTGAGTTATATTTCGGCAAAATGATTGGAGCATTAAAATGGCGGCTTACATTAAATTTGATGGCGTTGATGGAGAATCGAAGGATTCAGGGCACGACAAATGGTGTGACCTGCTTAGTTTTAGCCAAGGCTTGAATCAGCCTGTTAGCGGTGCGACGGGTGCCGCTCGCCGTCGAGGCAACGTCAACGTTCAAGACGTTTCGATCGTAAAATTGCTGGATAAATCCAGCCCCAAACTTGCCGAAGCAGTCTGCAAAGGGCGAGTTTTTCCAAAGGTCGAAATCGATTTGACGGCTACAAACACCGACGGCCAACGAGCGACCTATTATCGCTACGAATTGAAAAATGTACTGGTTTCCAGCTACCAGGTGTCCGGGACATCAAACGACATGCCGACTGAAAGCGTTTCTCTTAACTTTGAAGAAATCAAAGTGACTTATACCGAAAATTACAAAGGTAAAAAGAAGGGTAACGTCGAGTACACGTGGAAGGTCGAAGAAGGCGAAAGCTAATTTGATTTTGAGTAACTTCAGGGGTCATTCCGTCATGTCGGGATGATCCCGTTTTTTAATCGGTCCCTGAACCACCTGTTAGTCGTCGATTACCGGGAAGATCCCATGAAATTTGATCAATCGAAAAGACTCATTCAAATCAGTGGACCATTTGCCAGCGACGAAGTTTGTGCCATTTCGTTTTCAGCCAATGAAGCGATTTCCAGACTGTTTTCGTGTCGCTTGCAGTTTCTGTGTTCCAATTTGGACTTGGTCGGCAAAAACATCATCGGCCAGAAAATCACTGTCGAAATTCAACGAATTCAATACGACGGGTCCGAACTTGAATCTCGTTTTTTTAACGGATATGTCAGTCGATTAAGCGGTAGTGAAATGACCACCGCTCAAACTGAGGAGTATCGAACCTACGAAGTTGAAATCGTACCGTGGTTATGGTTTCTGACTCAGACTTCAACCTGCCATACTTTCTTTCCTGACCAACCGTCCAAATCGATCAAGTCGATCATCGAATCGGTTTTCAATCGGAGTTACCATGAATCGGGCCAGTGGTCGATCGAGGCACAAGGGATCGAAAATGTCAGAGTCGAACAATGCGTCCAGTATCGCGAAACCGACTTTAACTTTGTTTCAAGAATTCTTGAACAATATGGAGTGTACTATTATTTCGAACACTCCCAAGACGATCACAAATTGATTCTTTGCGACAAACCGAACTACCCGTCGTGTTTGGATAAAGAAGTCAAATATAGACTGAATCAAGATTCGGTTGCTGCGGACGGAATCACCTCTTGGGAACGACAATATCAGTTTGCTTCCGGAAAGTACGCCCACACGGATTACAATTTTGAAAAGGCGACCGAAAATCTTGACGCCAAATCGCCCAAGATTTCTGCCGAACAAACATCCGATGTCGACAACTACGAGTTGTTTGACTATCCCGGTGAGTATTCTGTTAAAGGGAATGGAGACACCGAAGCAAGAATCCGCCAGGAAGAAGAAGAAGTTGGTCACGACCAAGTCCATGGGACCAGCAAGTGCCGAGGTTTTTGCGCAGGGTTTAAGTTTAATCTGACCGAACACCTTAATCCGAAACAGAAAAAACGGGAATCCGGAGAGTACTTGCTGACCTCCGTCCAGCACAATGCCAGCCAAAGATTCGACAAGATTGGTACTAACGCTCGATATTCCAACAGTTACACCTGCATCCCGGCCAACCTGAGTTTTCGGCCTTCGCGCATTACTCCCAAGCCAATTATCTCGGGCGTTCAAACGGGAGTCGTCACCGGCCCCGACTCAGAAGAAATCTACACCGACAAATATGGCCGAGTCAAAGTGTTGTTCCATTGGGATCGAGTGACTAGGGGCGTTCAAAAGAAAATCAACGGAAACTGTTCTTGCTGGGTTCGAGTTGCTCAACATATGGCAGGACGTAAGTACGGATTTATGTCGATCCCCAGGATTGGCCAGGAAGTAGTAGTCGAGTTCCTAGAGGGTGACCCTGACCGGCCATTGATTACCGGAAGCGTTTACAACAGTGATCAACCACCCCATTATGATCCCGAAGAACACAAAACTCGTACCTATTTGAAAACCAACACATCACTCGGAGGCGATGGTTTTAACGAATTAATGTTCGAAGACTTGGCAGACAAAGAGATGATCTTTATGCACGCCGAACGCAACATGGACGTGCGAGTCTTGAATAATTCCACTGAAACCATACACAATAGCCGTTACGAAATCGTAGGCGAAGGACTCTACGATCACCAAATCGAAGGTAGTTTCGACGGAGGTGATTTTTCGCAGATGGTAACTCGTGATAAGTTTTCGCTCGTGCTTCGAGACCAACACGATCACATCGAAGGCACTTACAAGCTGATGGTTGGAAATGGCAGCAACGACAATTCACCGAGTGATCCCGGGGTGGTCGATTTTGTCATCGAAGATATTTGGCGATCGAGCGTCGGTGAAGGTGGATCCCATCGAACCATTGAAGGCGACGAAAACGGAGCTATCAACGGTAGCAAATCGACAGCTGTTAAAGGTGACTTTGCACATTCATCTCAGTCGTATTCTTCCGAAACCAAGATGAACACCGATATGAAGGCCGGAATGGATTTTGCAATCGAAGGGGGAATGAACGTCCATACCAAATCCGGAATGACGACCGTGATCGAAGGGGGAATGGGAGTGACGCTAAAATGCGGCGGTAATTTTGTCTCGTTGACCCCAGCCGGCATCTTCATCAAAGGAACCCTTGTGGGAATCAACTCGGGCGGGGCCGCTGGTTCCGGCCCAGGCTGCAGCCCAGTTTCTCCAACGGCTCCCGAAGAACCAGAGGAAGCAGCCCCAATGGGAAAAGCCACTTTTCGATCGCACAATGAAAAAACAGGCATGAAATCCCGACGAGACTAAAGTCCACTGAATCGTCACACCTGTCCCGGAAATACACCACGTACAATCGTTTCTCAACGTCTCAGCAACCCCGACAACAATCGAGTGAGTATCGTGCCACAACGAAACAGTCCGCCAACCTACGACGGCGATACCAAGGTATACCTCCCGGACCGCCCGCCAAGAAAAGGAACTCACCGTTTTATTTATGTCAATGGAATTGATACCAGCCCCATAGGTCATCAGGCTGTTGCCGAAATCATCGCCAATATCACTCAGCATCCCGTGACAGGGATTTACAACGAAACCAACGGCATGCTGAATGATTTAAAACAGTGCGTGGGTGACTGGTTAAACATTGTTCAGCGGCAAATCGGGGAACACGGGTTTTTAAGAGATCGCCTGACGCAAAGCATGATCGACAAGCTGTCAAAAGTGAACTTTCAGTTTCATTTTTGGGCACCTTATGCACACGCTCTACGAGAAGCTTACATCGCCCCCGATCAAATTCCAGCTACCCATACGATTTCGGCGATGCAAAAAGCACTGAGTCGTAATCTCGCAAGCTTGGCCTTATTTGACGAGTTAAGGCAACATCTGGACCGACCTCAAATCGTGGTGGCTCATAGTCAAGGAAACCTGATCACTTCGTTTGCATTGTGGGGACTTCAAGCCGTTTATGGATCCTTGGGGTTAGCCAACCTTCAGATTCGATCCATTTCGTCGCCAGCCCCCGCTTGGCCCAGAGGTATCAACCATCAAATCAAAGTTTACGGCCAGAAAGATGACCCGGTTACTTGGTGCGATCCCAAAAATTGGTCCGGCAATCGTTCCGCCGGATTCTGGGAAACTTTCTTTCGCAAGTCTCCAGGCAAGTATATCAAATCGGGTGGGATTGCAGCCCACTCGGTCGAATACAACATTTACCAAACCAGCCTGTTTAAACGTTTGCGTGCCGATGCAGGGATCGAGCCGTTTCATTAGATAGTTAACTCTAACACGTCCGAGCCGTTCAATGACATCGGTGCTGCCCGTCCAACCATCGTCGGTCGGGATACCTCTGACTTTGGTTCGAATTTTCCCAGATTCCATCATAATGGGGCACCACGAAACGTCTAAAGAAGACTTTTCTAGCAAGGTCTCCACCGTTCGAAAATTGACTTTTCTATAATTTGGCCAAGGCTGAACAAGCTGATAGTCAGCGATCAAATCTCCAAATTGACGAATTCACTTTTTCAAGGAACTCCAAAATGCCACCTGCTGCACGCATTTCTGACATGCACGTTTGCCCGATGGTCAACCCGGGGCCGGTTCCACACGTTGGCGGCCCAATTGTTTCTGGTGCTCCAACCTGTCTTATTGGTTTCATGCCGGCAGCTCGAGTTGGAGACATGGCAGTCTGCGCGGGTCCTCCGGATACGATTGCAAAAGGCTCGGCGACCGTGTTGATCAATTTCATGCCTGCGGCCAGGCTTGGCGATACCACTGCTCACGGTGGAACCATTGTCGCCGGTTGCCCGACAGTGATGATCGGTGGATGAAACCAGCAACCGTGAAATTTTGAAAAACAACGCGTGTCCCAAACGACAAAAATCGGCGGCAGCCAAACGGCAATTACTTTTTCCTTCGACTGGCGATCCGAATGACTGTCGCCTCTCGACTCGGCAGATGAAGGATCGAATTCTAAATGAATTTTTGATCGGGCGATGAACCTGGGTATCGCAGATCGTTTCCAACACAATCCATTTCGCCTGACGAGTGATAGGCGAATCAATACGCGACGGTTCTTGATTTTATTAGTTGTCGTCGGTCGCTTCTCTGGACTTCCAGGGATGGTCTTGAGATTTGCTACCGACTTTGTTTTCAATGATCTGGTTAATGTATTTCCAAAGCCCGCGAACTTTTTGTTCTTTAAGCAACTCCACACCGTTAAACGATTCGTTGACGCGAACCCGGTACAAAGTCTTCTTCTCTTCCATCTCTTCTTTGGACTCAACCTCGGATAGATCGGGACGAGTTTTTGCGGCTCGCTCGTAAATGTATTCGGCATCTTTCGCATTGGATTCGTTTTGCCCCCACAGAATGATAAGTGGGAGCGGATTGATCACGTTGCCGGCGTACAATTCATTCTTTAGCAAATCCGTTACCACAAGCCGCCCAATTTTTCGTTTCGGAGAAATTAAAATCAGGGCTTTGACATCTTTGGTCTGTTTGATCCCATCGGCATTGCGTTCTGCAAATGCAAACCAGTCGGAAATGCACCATTGGGTGGCAAGGGCTGCGGTTTCGCCGACTGCCAAGACCGTTAACATGTCAATGTTGACTTTTCCTTCGTTGTTGCGTTTCACAAGAAAACGTTTGCACCGTTCGATATCCTTCAACACCGAAAAAATTTCCTGTCTTCGGAATCGTTTGTAGTCGAGATCTTTGTCGAATCCGGCTACTTTTATGCTTCCTCCATGCCCTCGCAAATCTGGAACGATCACCGCCCTGCCAGCCTGCTGCAGGTAGGCAGCAAAATTCAATAATTGGGTGCGATCCCCATCCCAGTCGTGTAACAAAATAAATGGCACCGCAGGTTGGCTTTTGCCATCTGATTTTTCAGCAGGAGGGAAGTAAGTGCATTGCAGTTTGACCTTGTCGTCGGTTTCAAGAACTACCTGTTCCGGTTCTGGAATTTTCGGCTCTTTTGAATTGGTCCGATTTTGGGCTGACAGAGTGGCCACGAAGCAGAAAAGCAAGCTGAAGGCGATCGGAATCTGTTTTCTAGTCATCTTGAAGTCTCTAAACTGTGAGTGGGATGGACCTCTGTATCTACGACAAATCGGACGTCAGTGCGTTCCGGTATTGAAGGGCTTCGGTTGAAAAAGAGAATTCGTTGGGCTGAGGACTCCTTGATCCCTATGATACGCACAATCGGCGTTATCCGAACCAAATGGGTCGCAGAAAAATACAGAAATCGGGGCTGGGTAAATCGAAACCGCGTCAACAAACAGGGCCTACTGGAAAACCATTCGTCATCCAAACCAATCAATCCCCTTCACACGAGCCACCAGATTTCAAACCTCGACATTTAAAATCAAGGCAATGTGACATTTGCCAACATCGGTTCGAATCGTGCCATTCGAGCGAAAATATCTTTCAATTGCCGTAAACTAGCAGGACAGTTAGAGATTTGGGTTGCCGAACAAAGATGTCACACAGAAAATAAGTAATAATTAGGTGTGGATGGGTATCCTTATTGATGGCGCTTGTGCCACCTTGTTTGCAAATGACTCGGGAGATTTGAATTGATTCGCAACCTTCGACGCTGGTGGCAAATTCGTACCGGAAGAGTCGAAACTCCGTTTGATGGCGAAACACCCTTTTGGGTCGTCAGTCTTGGCTTTCATCTGCTGGCAATCGTGCTTTTAGGGTGGATCATGATGCCGGCCAAGGAAACGCCTTCCGTCAGTCTGACCGTCGAAGAAGTAGTGGAAGTGGTTGAGGAAGAAGAAGAGCTTCCTCCGGAGTTGCAATTCGATGAACTTATCTCAGATCAGCTAGGAGCGGATGGAGATTCAGGTTTTGCTACAGCTGCCGCACAGGCTCCCGTAATCGACATTGCCAACGAGGACCCGATAGATCTTGAAATGGAGTTGCGTGATGTCGGTGAACTGGTCACCGACAACGATTTTCTGGAAGCATCGGCTGAAAGTTTTTCTACCATGGCAGTAAAGGGTTCGGTGGGAGAATCTGTTTCTGCTGCCGAGGGTGCGATCGATCGGATGACTAAGGAACTCCTTCAGTCGATGGAAGAACGCCAAACGGTTGTCGTTTGGTTATTTGATCAATCGGCTAGTCTGATGCGGCAACGGGATCAGATTTTAAAACGGTTCGATCGAATCTATACGGAACTGGGGATTATCCAGGACAATCAGGATGACAGATTCCAAAGCACGACCGGTGGACGTTTGCTGACTCAAATTTACGCTTTCGGTTCAGAAATTAATCCTTTGCTTAGGCAGCCCACCGATGATCTGAATGCGATCAAAAACGCAGTGCGTAACATCGAAAGAGATGCATCGGGAATCGAAAACGTGATGCAAGCTGTGATCGAAGCGGCGGATCAGCACGATCGTTACCGAAAAATCGATCGCAAAACAGGAGAGCCTTCCAGCAACGTTTCGATCATCGTTGTTTCAGACGAAGCTGGAGACGATATCGTCAATCTTGATAAAGCGATTCAAATTTGTACCAAAAACCAGATGCCGGTCTATGTGATCGGCGTGCCTGCACCATTTGGTAGAAGTGAGACGTTGGTAAAGTGGGTCGATCCGGATCCCAAGTTCGATCAGACGCCACAGTGGGCAGAAGTTAAACAGGGGCCCGAATCGGTGGTTCCGGAACGACTACGCCTCGACTTCACGGGCACATTTGAAGATCTGAATATGATTGATTCGGGGTTTGGTCCGTTTCATTTGACGCGACTCGCATACGAAACGGGAGGCATTTATTTTGCAGTCCACCCGAATCGAAACACGAAACGTCGCGTACGCCGCTGGGAAACGGAAAGTTATGCCGCGAGTATGCAGTATTTTTTCGAACCCGATGTGATGAGAAGATACAAACCCGATTACGTTTCCAACCGCACCTACATGGAACGCCTACAAGAGAATCCGTCTCGTCAAGCCTTGGTCAACGCCGCGCAGTACACGACAACCGGTCAATTGGAATCTCCAGTTCTGCGATTTCCAAAGCTCAACGAAGCGCAATTTGTCAATCAAGTAACTCAAGCTCAGCGGAATTCGGCGATTGTCGAACCTGCTCTCGATCGGCTTTATCAAATTCTCAAACAAGGAGAAGAAGGTCGCGACTCGGAAACTTCGCCGCGCTGGAAAGCTGGATTCGATTTAGCCATGGGGCGAACGATGGCGGCCAAGGTGAGAGCTGAATCTTATAACTCGATGTTGGCTCTTGCAAAAACCAAGCTAAAATTTGATCCCCCCAAGGATAAAGACACCCCGCAAAACAACACTTGGATTCTTGAACCAGCCGATTCGACGCAAACTGGCTCTCAAGACGCCAGAATGATGACCAAGGCAAAAATGTATTTAGAGCGGGTCAAAGATGAACATCCCGGGACTCCATGGGCAATGTTAGCCAAGCGAGAATTGGAAACGCCGATCGGTTGGAAATGGATCCAGAGCTACACCGAACCGCCGCGGCCCCGAGAGAGACGTGCAAACAACAATAACAACAACATCAATATTCCGCGACAACCCATGCCGCGAGAAAATGCTCAACCGAAAGTGAAACGAGCACCGCCCAAGTTGTAGAAATTTTTAAGTTGGAAACATCTTTGATTCCACCTTTGTTCAGAACATGCCACGCCCGAAAATTCTGCACTATCCTTCTGGTGGCACCTAATCAACGATGTTTATTTCAACCAGGTATGCCGCGGTTTGGTGTTCAACCAAAAACGATCGCGAAACATCTCGATCTGGTCTTCCCGAATCCTCGAAGACTCTCGTTCACCATTCCAGCGATCGGATTCCGATTGAATCAACAACGTTCCGCTAAACGCTTTTTCCCGTTTGGCCAAAGCAGCCTGAATTGCAAATTGGTACCGAGCCTGAGGATAAAGCGGAACGCCAAGTTTTTTCAACGATTCTTCGGCAAAAGGGTTCTCAGCAGACTCTGTTCGAAAGTCCGCAAAAAATTTAGATCGACTTGTCCGGGGCGCGTAAACTTCCCAGCTGGGCCAATGGTCAGCGATGCCCAAAGGTTGAGTCATCGGAAATAGGATGGCAACCACTATCGCCGACTGACCAATCCAATCTCTAAACGACAAACGAACGTCCATATTTTTTAGATCGGAACAGATTCCAAACAGGTAAATGGTTTGCACCATAAAAAAGAGATTCCAGATCAATACCCCCAAACTCTGATTCAACCCAAAAGGGCCTAAGGCAATCAGGAGTCCGGTGTGCATCAAAAGGGCCAGAATCAAACCAAACTTTCGAGTCGGCGACCACAAAAGGAGAATGGCAGCTGTCAATTCGTAAGCTGGAAAAATCAATGTCACCCATTCCCAGTTCTCAGCTGGCGGCGTTTTAAAAATACCGTCCCACATGGATTGCCCCACGGTAAAAACAAACTGATAGTCGAATTTACTGATCGCCGAATAGATGTAGATCGAAATGGTAAACCATCGCATCCACTTGACCTGGTTTGTTCGATTAGAACCAGTGAACAAAATGGACAGCAACAAAAACTGGTAAACCCACGGTTGCAGGCGATTTTGATCTAACAAAACAGAGATCATAGTTACCAGAAAAAAAACCGCCATCAACCAACCTTGATATCCAAAGCAGAACACCGATGTGAGCAAACTGGCAAACATTAACCAGAAAAGCAACACGTCCAACCAACCAGGGACCGCAACCAGGGTTTCAAGAAACGGAATCTGAGGAACGAACGTTTGCCCAGTCCACAATGGCCAAGTGACGGCAAACAGTACGATACCGAAAACCGCCCAGATTTGAGTAAACCGACGATGCCGAACTTGGCAAAGATCTTCGGAAAGCGATCTTGAAGGTGTTTCGGATTCAACAGGAATAAGGCAAACTCGGTTTAGAAGATGGGCAATCAAATCTCGATTAAACAACGGCAAAACGGGTGCAACATTAAAGCGACCGGAAATGCTGCATGCTTTGCCCAATGCTCTTGATTGGGTCGGGCGACTGATCCTGTTCGACGTGGCATTGGACGACACCCAATTTCTCAGAAAGGCTCAAGACTTTGCCAATATCGATTACCCCATTTCCCAATTCCTTGAATGAATCCTTTGGTACTCTTCCTTCGTCATAGCAGGTTTCAGATCCCGCCTTTAAGTCTTTCAGGTGGACTTGTGAAACTCGATCCCCAAGCCTTTCAAGGGTTTCAAGTGCATTCCAGCCTCCAATTTCAACCCAGAATACGTCAAGTTCAAACTTGCAGAGTTTGTCGTCAAAACCGTCCATCAACAAATCGAATCCTGCTTTGCCACCGTCCAATTTTTCAAACTCAAAAGAATGATTGTGGTAGCAGAGTTGGATTCCCGCCTTCAGACACGATTCGCCAAACTGATTGCACACGTCAATGTGTTTTTTGTATTGATCAGCAGTTTTTCGAAACGGTTTTCCAATGTATCCGAACACCAGGTGTTTTAAATTCAGTTTGACGGCATCTTCGAGAATCTTTTCCAGTGATGCAGCCGTCTTTGATTTTGGATTACAAATCGATTGCCAATTTAAGAATGATGATGTCGCATCGAGCCCTAAGTCTTTGCAGATTGGCATCAAATCCAACCCTTGACCGACGTCGCCAAATTCAACTTGTTTGTATCCGGCGTCAGCGATCGATTTGAGTGTTGCTTGCTTATCATCAGCAAGCTGATTTCGTACGGTCCAAAGTTGCAATCCAATGGTGTCTTTGTATTTCGACTCTTGAGGAAAACCGTAAAGTGAACTGGCTAAACTCGCAGTCAATCCGCCAGCCATCAATCCCGAAGTCGTCCTTAAAAAATTACGGCGATCCATTTGAGCTTCCTTGGAAAATCTTTTTGGGTGTGGTGATTATTGGTTAGCTAGTAAGTTTAGCCTACTTGTGTGATTCTCGCTTGAGTAGCAAATTTTTCTTGCACCTCCCGGGAGAAGGTGCGTACCCCTGTACGTGCCGCTTGCCCAGCGGGATTTCAGCACCTTAGTTTACAAAGTAAATTCTAGAAAACCGTCGCAGTTAAGGAATTCGGATTCGAGGAAGCCTGATTGACAGGAACCATTCTGATAGACTCCCGATGCCAGAACATCAGGAGATTCCGATTGATAAACTTTTCCGTTTGCCGATAAGTAGTCGATCCGGACATTCGAATCGACACCAAAAGCATCGACTCCATCATTGTTATACTCCAGTCGAATCACATCTCCCGCTTTCAGTTGCGTAGGTGCGGTGATGTAAAAGGTTTGCCATCCAGGACTGGAATTCTGAAAACGTCCCGAAAACTGACTCAACCCAATGCTTTGGACATAGATATCATTCACGTAAACGTCGATGATTTCGTTTCCGGATTCACCGACACCTTGAATGAGAAATTGATTTCCGGACTCAACAGGAATCGGTATTTGGGAACTGGCTGTTAATTGCGAATCACTCGTCAATTCAATCGTTTCGAAAAAAGTTCTCCCATCTGGTAGCGTGGCTTTGATTTGGTAATCCCCGTGAAAACCACGTAAGTTAATAACGCCGGAATCATCTGTGATCCCCGACTCGAACGTTGTCCACTGTTCTCGCAAATCAAGAAACGCCTGACCGGCTTCATTGACTGTAAAGTCCAAATCGACCAGAGGACCGCGACCGTTCCATTGATTTCCTTCCCAGAATCCCCACATGACAGATCCGTCAATGCCGGGGTGGCTGAAAATGGCTCGGTAAAACGCATCAACATCTTTGGCTCGTTCCACAACGAATGCATTTTTGGAATCGAATTCCGTGATCCAAACGGGCAAACCAAAGTCGTCAAATTTGTCCAATTTGTTGCGAATCCCAGTCGGCGATGGGTTCTGAAAAGTGTCAGTACTGAAGTGGGATTGAATCCCGATAGCATCCAGTGGAACACCGTCCGAAAGCAAGTCTTCGATCAATCCCAGGTATTCGTACGTGTTTCGATAGGCCAAGGCAAAATACTCATTGGTCATCAAGGTTGCTGCTGGATCAATCCGTTTCAATTCTTCGAACATCCATTTTCGAATTCCGTCCCCCAGACGATCCGTAAAGTAACTATTTTGCACCATTTCGTTATTGACGTCCCAGTGCGCGATCTGGCCGGCGTAACGGCCCGCCGCACCAGCGACTCGAGCGATCATCTGCTGAAACAATTCTTCGTCGCTGATGTCATCCAACCAGGCAGGTCGGCGAATATCCTCACCCCAGAAAAGGGAATGGGCTCGAAATGGGATGTCGTTCTGGTTTAAAAACTGCACCAATTGGTCTGTGACCTCATATTGTTCGGAATCTTGCGTTGGTTCATTGAACTGCCACTGAATTTCGTACTCGATGGTCGCCCAGTTAAAGTTTTCAAGGAAAAATTCTCGGTATTGGTCATTAGTAAAAACTTGCGAATTGACGGCGGTTCCAAATGCAAACTCATTTTCGATTTGGCGAACTTCCCATTGTACATTTTCAATCGGTTGTTGCTGATCATCGACAAACTGCACCCACAAATCTCTTTTTCGAAAGTGCTCAATACGAGCCTCGGATTCGGTAATCCAATCTTGCTGGGTGATTTTGATGTCATCCACGAAGAAGGATACACCGGGGTCGGGAAGGAAATACTGCAATTGAAGTGAAGTCGTGGTTCCCACCGACGAAAATCGGAATCCACCCTCCAACCAAACCCACTCGTTAGGCGGAATGACGACTTCGTCAACAGTGACGTATCGAGTGCCACGATCATCCACTTGTTTGATGCCCAATCGGATCGACTGATTTGTATTACCGTCGACGCGGACCCATGATCCGATTTGGTAGTCTTGGTCCAACTGGATGATGGGCAAAACATCAAATAAGGGACCGCCAAAGCGATCGGTCCTGTTGGAACTTTTCAGTGCAAATTGCCCTGATTTAATGACTTGTTGTTGGATCTCGATCGTCGTGGCATAAGATTGACCCGAATAAGTGCCTGATTCAAAACTTGCATCAGGAAGGATCGACAATGGCGTAATCACGACATCGTCGACATTCAAATCGACTCCCGCCGCCGGCCCGTTGATATAAAGTTCCAGCAGTTGCAATGGTTCCGTCGCTTCGAATGTAAATTCACCGGATAAAGATAGCCATTGGTCACTGGGAACCGAATTTCGATGCTCGATGACATGGTAGGTGGTGCCGGAACTATCTGCTTGAGCAATCCCTAATTGAATGGCCTGATTATCGGCTGAGTCAACACGGACTTTCGCGTCGATTCGGTATGTCAGGTTGGACTGAAGAAGGGATCGAATATCTGTTGCGATAGCGGACCAAGAATTCGTTCGATTGGAAACCAAATTCGACGATGATCCTTGGTAAGAATTTCCCTGATCGATCGTTTGCTGAGCGGACCAAGTAAACCACGTATTGAGATTGGATTCGAACGATCCGTTGCTTATTAGGTTGGTGTTGAGTCGGTAGCCGGGGTCGCTCAATCGTACGTCGTCGATTTTAAAACTTACTCCCGCATCGGGCCCGTCAATCTTTATTTTGAGACTGCTGAATCCCGCCAAAGAGTCGATTTTGAATTTGCCAGCCAACAGTAACCATTGTCCAGGTCTTATGTTGGCTCTCGATTCAAGGTTAACGTATTCGTAGCCGCCGTCGACGAATTTTTCGATTCCCAAATTGACCTGTTGCCCTGAAACTTGGTCAACTCGGACCATCACCGTCACTTCGTACTCAACGCCCTCGCGGACCAGATCTTTGATTTCACGATACAATCGGGCATAGTTGCTATTACGATCAATCGATTGAAGCGAAAACTGCCCTTCGTAAGGTGAATCGGAGTCTTTGTCCACGCTTCCGAACACAGCTCCCCATTCTTGAACCGAGGTTTCAAAATCGCCGTCGGGTAAAATGGAGGTGCCGTTTAAATTGATTCTTGGTTCAAGTTGCTCCAGCCAAAGTTTCATTAAATTTCCATCAAAAATTTCTGCTCAAGTTCGATTGCGATGGTAACAGGAACTATTGGAAAGTCGAGAATTTTTAAAAAATTGCACCATCACGGAATTCAATTCGAAACAAATACGAGACGTTTCGTAAAGATGATGATGCAGCGATTGGATGGAGAATCGAAAAATGACGTTGTCGACTCGGTACAAATGGAAAACAGCTCGAGAATCGGAGTGTAGTCTTCGGCCGAGCCTTATCAATTACGCCTTTGTTGTCTGCATGGTTTGGATCGGAATGTCCTCCCATTTAGGGTTGGGCCAAACGAGCCAAACGGAACCAGAAGGTTGGAATCAATGGAGGGGGCCAGGTGGCACGGGTGCTTCTCAGACCGCTCAGCCACCAACTCGATGGAGTGAGAACGAAAATGTCAAATGGAAAACCAAGATTGATGGACTGGGCCATTCAAGCCCTGTCATTTGGAAGGATACTGTCTTTTTGACGACCGCAATTCCGTTCGGGCCGGCCTTTGATCCAATCTATGACAATGCACCTGGATCGCACGATAACAAAGCCGTAACACAAAAGTTTCGGTTTGCGATGATTGCAGTCGATCGAGTGAGTGGAAAAATCAAGTGGCAGAAAACTTTGCACGAGGCAGTCCCGCACGAAGGCTCCCACGTATCAGGCTCGCTTGCGTCCGGTTCCCCGGTTGTCGATGCAGATCATGTATTTGCGTATTTTGGCAGTTACGGAATTTATTGCCTTGATCATGACGGGAATCGAGTCTGGTCCAAAAGCTTCGGCCGAATGGATACCAAGCATGCCCACGGAGAAGGAGCCAGTCCTGCGCTCGATGATGATCTTTTGGTGATTAACTGGGATCACGAGGGAAGTTCATTTATCGTGGCTCTCGAAAAATCGACAGGAAATGAGATTTGGCGTCGGGACCGTCAAGAGGTCACTTCATGGTCCTCGCCGATCATCCACAGATTCAACGATCGTCGTCAAGTGATCGTAGCTGGCACAGGAGCAGTTCGCGGCTACGACGCGTCGACCGGAAAGACGATTTGGGAGTGTTCTGGTCTGTCACACAACATTGTGGCAACACCCATCGCCAAAGGGGCCAAAGTTTATGTTGGAAGCAGTTACGAAATCAAATCGATGATGGCAATCAATTTGGATGGTGCTGCGGGCGATATCACCGGGACGGATAAAGTGATCTGGAAAAGAGCCAGTCGAACGCCATACGTGCCGACTCCCTTGCTCTACCGAAATCGACTTTACTTTTTACGACATTACCAGGGAATCTTGACGGTGGCTGATGCAAGCAATGGAGATGAAAATATTGGACCTTTCCGATTACCGGGTATCCGCGATATTTATGCTTCTCCCGTGGCGGCAGATGGCAGAATTTACATTACCAGTCGGGAAGGCGTTACACTTGTTCTAAGTGAAAAAGAGATGCCGAGACTCCTCGCGGTCAACCGATTGAGCGACGCATTCAACGCGTCGCCTGCCATGGTTGGTAATCAGTTGCTATTGAGAGGTGAAAACTTTTTATATTGTCTTTGCAACGACTAGTCAGTCCGCCAAAAAACGATCATCTTCGATTGGGTAACAGCCACATTTCAACAGATTTGTTGCGACAACTATTCATCGATAATTTCATGCCTGGTTGAACATTCATTGAACGACGCTGTAATTGAGACAATCGGTGGATGTCACAATCTGACCGCCGCCATCTAAACGCCGCCATCACCCGATAGGTAAAAACGGTTGCCGTATCGACGCCGAATGGTGGAATCTGTTTGCCGGCTCTTGGAATAAGCCTTGAACGGGCCAAGATTTTGAAATATTATTAGCTCTCAGGGATTTGTAGCCGCTTGCAGCCTTTATCTGCTAAAGAGCCTTCCGACAAAACACTTCGATTGTTTGTCATGCCGTGCAGATAAGACTTCCGGCATCTTCCTGACTCTGAATTGATTCGACTGAATCATTGAGATTCGATTTATATTTTCCCAACCGGAAAGATTATGTTGACCGAAACCGTGCAAAATCCGTCTTCCGAAAATAGTTGTGATCAAGGTTTTTCAACCAAGTCAGTCCATGCTGGAGAAGCCAGGCAAAAGCCAGTCGATTCCATTACTGATCCGGTCGTATTGGCTTCAACGTTCACATTTCAGGACACCGCTTCAATCATCAAATTCATTGAAGAGAAAGAGGATCGAGGCGAGTACGGCCGCTATGGTGTTCCAGGCGAGAAAGTAGTCGAGAAGAAGATCGCCGCATTGGAGGGAGCCGAACAGGGTGTGCTTTTTTCAAGCGGAATGGCGGCACTAGTGGGGTTATTCAATGCCAAGTTAAGTGCCGGTGACGAGGTCATTTTCTTTGACGAATGCTACCATCGATCACGCGAGTATTGTCGAAAACACCTTTCACGGTTTGGAATCGTCACCCTAGAAGTGAAAACGGGTGACTACGACGCGATGGAATCGGCGATTACCCAGAATACAAAGCTACTTGTCAGTGAGTCGCCGACCAACCCTCACCTAAGCATTCTCGATCTGGATCGTTTCGCCGAGATCGGTAAAAAGCACCAAGTGGATACGTTGATCGATGCAACGCTTGGCACTCCGTTTAACATCCAGCCAATTCGCCACGGCGTAGATTTCGTAATGCACTCAGCGACTAAGTACTTTGGTGGTCATAACGATTTGTTGGCTGGAGTCGTTCTGGGCAGCGAAGAGAAAATGGCGGATGTATTAGAACTTCGAGGTGTGATGGGCGCCGTCAACACACCCCACAATTGCTATTTGCTTGAACGTGGGCTCAAGACATTTGAATTAAGAATGCTTCGGCACAACGAGAATGGTCAAAAGGTTGCCGAATTTCTGCATAATCATCCCCGAGTGTCACGCGTTCTTTATCCGGGCTTGGACAATCATCCCTACCATGAGATCGCTCGCCAAACGATGAAAGGGTTCGGCGGTTTGATTACTTTCGAAGTCGCCGATGCCGACTGGCAAGAGACTGCCAAAGTCGTCGATTCCACCAAACTTGCTCGCATTGCCCCCAGTCTTGGCGGCGTAGAAACTTTGATCGAGCAACCACTGGTAATGAGTTACTGGAACTATTCACCGGAAGATAGAGCCGAATTTGGGATCAAAGACAACATGATCCGCTTGGCATGTGGAATTGAAAACCCGGAGGATATCATCGACGACTTGGACCAAGCTCTTTGCTTGGGATAGTTGTTGAATCAGAGCTCTGAGAACTCGCCGTTCGGAGTATCTCGGACGATTGTTCAGTCTGGTTCAACTCGTTGACCAATTTCCCACTGATAAGACCATGGGTTTTCGGTTGGAGCCGCTCTACTTTCGCGACTCGTTTCGAATCGGTCGCAGGAGTACGTGGAACATTCGAAGTACGTGGTTCTGGTCTCCGAACATTCATTCGAACACTGACGCTTTGCTGTTCTTGTGCTGCTTCAACTTGCTTGTCATTTTGCCAGCTTCGAACGCCTTTGCCGAAACGGTAACGCTGAGCGGTTTGCGTTTCATTTCTCAACTTGGTAGCGGAGTTTTGTCTGCTTGCAATGTCCGAACGAGTTTTCGCGGCGGTCTCCGCTGCGTAGGCGGAATGGGAACTGGCTTGTTGACAGTCATCGCAACCACAACTGTCGTCGTAGCAAGGACCGGCACCATCTATGATTCGCTGTTTGATTTCATCGATTTCACAACGTAGCATTTTGAAAAATGGCTGTCGCGGGGGAAGGTCATATTCGTCATGGATTTTCCAGCAGATGTAAGGCGAACATCTTTTGTTTTCCTCTCCATCACAATTGTAGAATAGGCCTCCATGCCCTATGTGAGTTTTAAAGATTTTGCTTCTTACGAACGGATCGCTTGGCTGATACTGAAACGGACGATCGTCGCGATAATCCTGCAAAAATTTTCTTCGTTCTGTTTGGGCATCCGCCAACGAACAAAGGGTGATCATATTTAGGACCGTCAGGCATAAAATCAATTTGGACCGCATTCGATTCCTCACTTTCTAATTCTCGAATCGGCCCTAAAAATCGCTAGATATGCAAAATTCTGAATTGCATGGCAGGGTCAACCATCCCGTTAATTTTTGCTTGGCACGCAAAGTCAGCGAAATCCGAACACATTAACGGCGCAGTAAAAGGAGAAACTCCATTTAAAATCGCCACGATTGAAATTTGCTTCATTCGTGGGTCGCGACCTATTGGATGACCATTGGCTCCCAGCTGTCGGAATAAGTTGATAGTCGACGGAATCTCAAGATTTCGAATTTCCATCGCGATTTGGCTACCATTTTAAATCATCCGCCGGAAGGTTTGTTCCACTCAATATTTCCGAATGGATTTTTGGGTTTTTCATCCTCCGACTCATCCGAGCCTTTTTCTTTTTGATCGAAATTGGGTTGGAAAAGTCCTTCGGCATTGATTTCGATCACGCTAAAGTAAGCGACATCGTCTTTAGTTTGATGTTCGATTTTGAATTCTACAAATGATTTTCCTGTGGGAACCACCAGATTTGCTTCGTAAAACGATTTACCAGGTTGTCTTTCTTGGGTGGCGATCGTTTCCGAAACATCCACCATCCTGTTTTTTGTAGACGACCAAATCAAACCGCCAGTCATTTCCATCCGCATCCAATCGTTCCCTTCCTCGGGATTCTCAATTTCACCAACTGGATTTTTCCCGATACGTGTCCAAATGATATTTTGAACTTTTCGAATTTCCGAATAAAAATGCAACTCGACTTTGATAGGCTGTCCGGCTTTGGGTTCTTTGGGCGAGATTTTTGCGACGACATTGTTGGTCGAATCAAACACCATTCCCAGTTCAGTCCAACCTTTGAGTTCAGCATCCGTTTGCTCGCCAACATATTCTTCGTAACTGGTCGCTGCTGATTGACTCGTGTTTCCGATCGGGCCACTGCACCCTAACCAGAATACAACGGTAGAAATCAATAGAACTTGGCAATGCTGGGAACGGTTCATCGGTTATTTTTCAGGTATCTGATGGAAGTGAAGAAGACCTTATATTCTCATCGAATGGTTAGTTCAGCGAGAATTAAAACTGATAATTTGATATGAAAAATCGCGTTGGTCTGCAAGCTAAGAATAGCTTGTGAACACATTCGTTATTCTAAAATCGACGGTTGGCATCTCGTCCTGACAATTGGGATGCATTGCGTGGCTGCGGAGGGCCTAAATTGGCTCGTTTAGATGCGGCTCTTGGCTGAAAAAGCTGTTTTAAAGAATCATTGAGTTCCGGTAAGACATGGCGATGAGTTTGGGGATTGGACAAGGTCCCGTCGACATTGATCCAAAGTATTTTTTGACTTCCAAATTTATACAAATCGGTAATCAGCGGAACATTGATACGGTTTCGCCCTACAATCGAGTAGAAATTCAAATCAATATCTTGGTCAAGGTTCATTCTGCCATTACCAATCAATGAGACGGGATCTCCAAGGAATTCCATTCTGGTAAAGTCGATGTTTTCACCTTCAAGCTGAAAATCAATATTACTGGCATCAAACGCCGTCCGGTCGCCGGGTCGAACTCGCAAAATTTTTAACAACGAAAGAAAGACAGGAAGCTCGTAGATTTTCGCATCTCTCAATTGAATGCTCCCGTCACCGCGATAGGAATGAGACCCTGAGAAATCGCCGGTCATTCGGATCCCAAGAAAACTCTTGCCTTTCACATTTTTTAAGTTGGGTGCCAATTCTTTGCAGGCCGTTGCCAGGCAACCGTCGTTCAAGGTTCCCTGTAGGTAGAATTTGCCAACGTCTCCAAACGTTGTGTTGGCGTCGAAAGTGACGATCCCTTTCTGCATTTTCCCGAGGATCGATTGATTGGATTGAGAACCGTCCGAGATTGGATTGAATCCGTCATCAGAACGAGATGCGAAAGCTCCGACCCCGACTCGATTTTCGTCAATCCAAAACGGGCCTTTGATTTCAGTAATTTGGATTCCATTCCAAGTCATAGATTCGACATCCAGTTTTCCACGACTGAACGCGGTTTGGCCATCGTATTGTCCAGTCAACTGAATCATTCCAAATACGTTTTCGATGGGGATACCAATCTCCATGTTGGCTTCATTCATATCGAACCGAAGGTCCCAAGCCAAACTGGTATTTGAACGATCATTTGGTGTATAGGACACTCGCTGGATTGGCGAAAAATCAGTTGCCGTTGCAGTTTTGACCAGCGATGAATCAGCATTTTTTCCAGCAATTGTTATTTCGCCTGTCACATTCAATTGTCCATCATATTTTAGTTGTCGGACCGGCCGACCAAGCTGGCCCGGCAGCGCGCGAATCAACTCATCATCAACATGCAGTGAACCGACAAATAAATCTGTCAGACGAATGGACCAGGCACTTTCGGCGTACCGTCCTTCTCCTTCGCAAACAACCCAGGTTTTTTGATGACGACCTCTCACTTTGGACAGGTCGATTCGTCCATTGCCGATATGAAAATCACCGGTTAAATTCTCAATCTTGTATGGAAACCAAGTTGGATGAATTGAAACGTACGAAGGATCCGAAAGATCGTCGGATCGGAGGTTCGCCTGAATATCAACTTCTGGTTCGCGTTTTCCGATCGGTAACCGCATGTCCACTCGCATGAAATCGACGATTCCCCGTGGTCGGAATCCATTCCAAATTTCACGAATTTTTGGCTTCAATGCAAACTTGAGTTCTTCATCCAAGTGAACCGAATTGCAGAGAAATCGAAGGTTGAGTCCCGATTCAGGGTCCCAGCTACCATTGCAGATAATTTTTCCACTGTTGTTCGAACCCGACAAATTAGAAAACACGTAATCGTGGTCTCGAATCTGGACCAAGCCACTAACGTTGTGAATCGGATAGTCGAAATGCTGGTGCCGGATGGAACAGTGTCGTAGTTGAATGTCGAAAGACTTGTGAACATTTCCGGCCGCAATTTTTCGTTCCAGAATCGCGGTCCCCAAAACGCCGCCGTTAGGATTGAATGCCCTGACGATCTGACCCATTTTGGGATTAGCCTCCACTGCGGAAAGCAGATCTTTGTCGATGGGCAATTCAATTGGGACGTCAATTTTCACTTCAAAAGTGGATCCCTTTCCCATGTTGTGAACTTGCCCATTCATGGTCATTGGGCGTTTTTTATCTCCAGCTTTCAGATCAAAATTAAGCTCTCCGTTGTCCAAAATTGCCCGACCGGAACAGTGTTTGACTGGATAGGGAAACTTGTAATAGTTGAAATCCATATCCAGAATTTCACCTTCGATTCGGCGGGTCAAATTGGAACCTTGCCGGTTTAATTTAAATCGAACATTGGAAAAACCACTGGGCTGATATTCTTGGCAGAACTTTTTGCAATACTCCGGCAGCCATCTGCGAATTCGATCTTCGTTGGTGAAGTTTAGCCCTTTAACGAATCCTTCGGTCGACCAATCGGTTCGCTCGAAAATCCCTTTTTGCCAGTAGTCCAATTCAAAGATGCCGTCGCCGGTTAGCCCCCTAAAATTGGTCACGGAAAACTGGTTGTCGGTAATTTGGAATTTTGCCGAACTATCCCTGATGGTCATTGGCAAACGCGGGTCATTGATCGTTAGGTCGCTGAAGCCACCTTGGATGTGAAAACTTGGAGGTTGACTGAAGTCTACTTTGCCCTCCACAATCGCTCGAAGGCTTACAGTTCCATATAGTTCCCGTAGCGACGAAAATGATTCCGAAAGCTCTTGGGGAAGCATTGCCAGTCTCTGCTTTGAAATACTCGCCTGTTCCATACCGGAATTGAGATGCCAAACTTGACTTCGTTCGTCGATGAAAAGCGTAAAATCGAATTCGGAAACCAGTGAACTTGCGCCGTTCCCTCGTATCCGCAATAGAGGACGATCTTTGTAAACAATGCGATCCAATGCAAAATTCACATTGGTGACCCGGACAGGGACTAAGGGTTGATAAGTTTGATCGATAAAAAGAATTTCGCTGTCAAAGACTCGAACCGGAAGGTCAGGATTCTGACGATCCTGTTTTGACTGGATGGACTTCAACAATTCGACGACGTTGCCAAAATCCCATTCACCGTCAGGCCCACGGACGAGCGTCAATTTGGCTCGACGCAACTCGATCCCAGTGATGTTCAAGTTGCCCGACGCGAGATCCAGCAAGGTCGAAGGTGTTTGAATCAGTGTGTCGTAAACGTAAAAATTAGATCCGCGGCCTTTGAGTTTGCCTTCTTCCAGTCCCAATGAAAGCTGTTCCAAATGGAGTCCATCATTCTGGATGAAATTCGCGTTGCTAAGTTGAGCGACAACCCCTGAACCCCCTAAGAAATGATTCAGCTTGGCTTCGATTTCCGATTCCAGGCGTCCGTCAATTTTGTCCTGCACCAACGTCCAGGCCACAAAGCAAATGGCCCCCAAAAACACGATGGATTTTGCCCAAGACCAAGCCATGGGCAAAAGGCTGTTTCGCGCGTTTGAGTTCGACCCGTGAGGCATTCGGACTGGTCTGGGATACTTTGAAATTTTGCGGACTGCGAATCATAAATTTTTATTCGCTCAGTTCACATACAGATCCGGTACAAACGACAACGCTAGCATACTAGCGAATCCAAATTTAGGGCATGGAGGCACGGTGAGTTAGTTCAGGTAAGAAACTCGATCTGATTTTGCCACTGAACCTATTAACGGACACGTGTTTTCAAACTCGTCCGTGGCTAACTAATGCCAAAACGGTTGGTGAGGTTGGAAAAGTTGATTTTTACAGTACCTGTTTTGGTGATTTCGCTTAAACGGTTGTTGCTAAACACTGGAGCAAAATCTCAAAACTGATCTCCAATGTTCGGGCTAATTGTCTGGAGACCGTTTTCTAAGCTCATCCCAATTTGAAATCTTCTCGGACTGGTAGTCATAGACCCTACCAAATTCATCTAGAAATTTTTGCTTCGCTGCTTTGGGGGGGCTTCCGAAGGCTTTTTCGTTAAATGTTTGCCGATGTTTTGTTAGACCTTCGTAAAACTTCGTTCTTTCGTCTTGCACAAGATTTTCTATCCCATCCACTTCCAACTCTTCGCCGTAAGATTTCAGCCAAGCTAATATTGCTCCGAAATGATCGCCGTACTTAGACTCCCACATATAACGTTGGAAACGAGCCACATTACGAAGTTTCTCAACCTGTTCATCAAGTAATACGGTTTTTACGATTTCCTGGATATAAGCACCTCGCCTTTCAATTTCGGCATCCTTTTCAAGCTTATGAAGCTTTTTCAATTCCTCTACGTTTCCATCCTCCATCAGTTTGTTAAGTTTCTGAATTTCTGCGGGACTGCGTTGCTTTGGAGGTTGCTGTCTTTTCTCGTTAATTTTGACCATCTGGTCAATTTGGAAATCCAATACACCGATTTCCACTCTCATTTCTGGGTTAGTAACTAAATGCGAGACCAGCATCTGAAAGTATCTTTCTTCATATTTCTGAAAATCGTCATCAGTCCAACTCTCGAGCGATTGAAAATCTACAACTTCAGCTTTCTGAATCCCTTGGTATTTTTTTTCTGAGAAAGCGATCAATTCGACAATCTTTTGGTGAAATCCTTCTGGAAACTTGGCTGACAGTCGTAGACAGGAATCATCTATTAATCTTTGTTTAGTTTCTGAAAATTCCGACTCTAGCTGAGTCATTCTCTCATTGAACTCCTTGTAGTCTTCAACCGACATTCCAAGTGATTTTCCAACGACTCGAACAACTTCGAATCCTTCGCAATTCAATTGCTTTGCAACTGCTCGCTGTTTGAGCGTTGCAACGAGTTCTTTCGTTTGTTGAGGCAAGAGTATTTGATTGATTCTTTCCAACATTTCCGCTTGGATACGGCTGCCGCCATCCGTGCGCGTATCACCTGTTTTGTATCCTCGGCTTTGGATCTAAAGCCATCGACCAACGAATTCTCTTCGCAGATTTTCCAATTCCATTTTTTGGTCATCTACGATATTGAATTCTTCCAAGAAAAATTTTAAATCCAGCGGATTGTTAAACATGAATGCAAATAATACGTTCGAACGATCAAGAGTCTCCTGTGCTCTCGGCTGAGCTGACTGTGCTTTCAATTTAGCCGGTACAAAAATCGAGAAAAATGCTAATACTAACACCGATCCAAGGCATATTTTTTGCAATTGAAAACGACGGTCTAATTCAATTCTCGACATCAACTATTTGTCTCTCTTTTGTTTTTTGACAGAACCGAATATAACAATTTTTTAAACTTAATAGATCATCGTTTTTTCGATTTCGGTTTTCCATTTATTTTGGCCTATATCGTCTGCAAGAGTCAAAAAAATATTTGAAGCAAATTTATCAGGCCATTTGGAAAATTTGCGGGATATGGTGTTCAAATAAACCGCTGAAATTTGCCTTGCGGTAGTCTCCACCGTTCAGTTTACCCGAGTCGGACAAACTCGAACGCAGCCGAGAACATCATAGGGTAGGGGGCGTAAAAGTTCTCGAGCCGTTTAGGGTTTGTTCCCTGCGAAGCGTGCTTATTCGCTTCACTGGTGCAGCAAGTCCTGTTATGTGGTACTTTAAATTTCCATGGATTCTCAAAATAGAAACCCAGAAGTCACTTACCCAAATTTTCGAAAGCATCTCATTGCTGCGGCAGTTATCGCTTGCTTCCTTTCAATAGGCGTATCGTTATTTAACAGGGCTGGCTTTGGAGTTTTGGTCTTCTTCCAAACTCTCATTCCCACAATGACATTTAGCCTATTTTCAGCGATGATCGTTTGGTTGGTTCGAATAAATGACTTTCAGAGGATGAGCATTAAGCGGGCATCACTCGCGGAACGCAAACAAAATCGTAAACAGGTTGAATATCAAAAAGACTTAGCCCAGATGTCCAAGGCAAATCACCAGGATCGCCTGAACCGATTTATTGAAAGAAATCTAAACCACCCCAAACCTACCAATTCAATTGATCAACGCTTCATTTCGAAGATGGGATTTTGGTGGAATCGGACGATTGGCCAAGGCAATCGCCCAAAATCAGTAGAAGCAATCCGGAATTTGTTAGCAAATATCAGTAAACTTGTAAGTCGTTAAAGTGAATTCGAATTACAAGTTTTCTAACACAAATTGTGTCATCAGTTTCCGCAAATGAGCTGCTTGCTTTTTGTCCCGTACCGAATGGCGATTGCTGGGATAAAGCATCAATTCAAACTGCTTGCCGGCGTATTGTAATTCTTTGACAAACTGAATCGTATTATTCAGGTGGACGTTGTCGTCGATTGTTCCGTGGATCAGTAACAGTTTCCCGTGCAGGTTTTTGGCATTGTTATAAAGCACCGATGTAGCCTTGTAGCCTTCCGGGTTATTTTGCGGGGTCCCCATGTAACGTTCGGTATAAATGGAATCATAGTTTTTCCAATCGGTAACCGGAGCACCTGAAATTCCCATTTTAAATGATTGGCTGCGAGTTAATGCGTAGGCAGTCATGTACCCGCCGTAGCTCCAACCCCACAAACCAATTCTGTCTTTGTCCACCCACGGTTGCGACTTTAGCCAATCAACACCCTTTTCAATATCAGCCAGTTCATTTTCCGCCATGTTGCGATGAATTGGCCAAGCTTGTTGAACGCTGCGATAGCTGCAGGAACGATTGTCAAAGACCCAAACCAGGTAGCCTTTTTGAGCCAACATTTGGTGCCATAAATACCATTGGCCGCCAAACCGATTGCGAACCCGGGGGGCCTGAGGGCCGCCATAAACGTGAACCAAAACCGGGTACTTTTTGTTCGGATCAAAATCGGTTGGCTTGATCAGCATGGCATCCATGGGCTGCACGGAATCAGGTGCCACTTCGATGAATTCGGGAGTCTGAATGTCCAAGTATTGCAGCCGATCATCAGAAACGACATGAATTCGGCGAACCAATTTCCCATTTTCATCACGCAAAAAGTATTTCGTGGGCCGATCAAGGTTGGAGTAGCTGTCGATAAAATACGAAAAGTTGTGGCTGAATCGAACCGAATGACTACCTGGAAATGTGGTCAACGGTGTAATGTTTCCCGTCTTCAGGTCAGCGGCATAGCATTGAGTTTCTAAGGGGTTTTCGCGAGTCGCAGTAAAAAAGCACTTCGTGCGATCAGGCGAAACTCCAATCAGGGACCGGACTTCCCAGTCGCCTTCGGTCACATTTGCCAATAGTTTGCCATTCTTGTCGTATCGGTAAATGTGGCTGTAACCAGATCTTGGAGATCGCCATAGAAATTCCCCGTTGTCGATGAGAACTGGATCTCCTGGGGATTCGATCCATGCCGGTGTTTGATCTCGAAACAAGACACGCACATTTTTTCCGTCGGCATCAGCTGCAACCAAATCCAGCCAGGTTTGTTCCCGATTTTGAACCTGAGCAAGTAACTGCTGCCCGTCAGCCGACCAGCTAACCCGAGAAATCAGAATTTCTTCGTCGCGATAATTGCTCAAATCAACCCATGTCATTTGGGAACAGTCTGAAGAATCGACCACACCGAGCGATACGATCGGATTAGGATCGCCAGCCTTGGGATAATTCGTAAATTCCGATTTCCCGCGTACCGGCATATGATCCATCACCGTAAACGGATACAGGGGAGATTCGTCAAGATTTAGGAACGCGACCTGATCGCCCCCGCTTTGCCACCAAAAACCTTTAAAGTTTCCTCGGCCGTAGAGTTCTTCCTGGTAAACCCAATCCAGCTTTCCTAACAAATTTTTGGCATTAGCAGCTTTGACGTTTTGTAGGGTACGAGTCTTGAATTCAAAAAAATTCAGACCTTCCGGAGTCGTGAAACCGACTTTCGATTCATCATGGTTGAAATCCAGTAACTCTGCTGGAGCCTCTGGATTCCCAAGAATTTCAACTCTAGGGGTGTCCTGATTCGGGGAGTCCTGATTCGATTTTTCAAGATAATAGGCAATCGTGTAATCGTTCGACGAAAAAAGTGCAACGCTACCGTTGGTAGCCACCTTAGGATTCGATGCGGCTAAATTCTTGGCGATTTCCACCGGTATATCACGCTCGACTGCGGCTTTTTCAACATCAGCCGAGTTGTAGGGACGAGCTGGTCGATCGACGAATCCCCCGGTGGCCGCATCGACGAGTACCTCTCGGTTGTAAAACTCAGTTTTGATCCAGTTGGTATTCCCAAACCAGGATGGGGCACGCGGAAGATTACTTAACAGGTTGTCAGGTCCGTCGATCAAATCGAGACTGATTTTTTGGCTTGGCGTGACCTGACCTATTTCGGTTGTCTCTAACTCGATCGGATTTTCGATTCTAAAAACTGGGTAGATTTTTCCGACTTCCAAATCAGCGTCAAAAAAATTCCAAAATGCAAAACCATCGTCGGATTCAGATTCCAACAGATAAGCGATCAAGCGGCCCAAGGGTTGTGAAGTGTGTATCACGTAGCTACCCGCTTCCAGTGGCATCTTGGCTGTCGACCTTTCAGCGTCGACCCGGACCATTTTATGCTTTTGAAAGGCTCGTTCATTCCTGGAAATCGTTTTTACCGTGTCGATTGAGACCTCTATTTCCACGTCTTGATCATTGGTTTCAATGGTCGCTCCATGCATTAACAGTCGATCTACGACTCTGCTTTGACTGGCGGGCAGAACATACGCAAATGGGAGGGGAACCTGATACGTGGAAATATAATTGCCAACGAAATCACACTCAAAATCGCACGGTTGATCCTCTTTGAATCCTTTCAAAGTGAATTTTTCAGGGAACGGTTTTACTGCGGCTGAAAGGGAAACTGAAACTCGCGCTGGTTCGGACTTGGCCGCTGTGATTAAGTCACTGTCCACAGCATCAAGCAATTGATGAATTTCTTGAGAGTTTTCAGTGGCGAAATCAAGAAGCGATGAAACAAAATCGCGTGTCGCTACGATTCGGCCTTTGTAGTCAAGATAAGCGTAAGCTTCAGAAAGAATTGCCAGCCGACCTCGCAGCCCAACGTACTCGGTACTGTATCGAGGTTCATGTCCGTAAGTAGTCCAAGCCGTTTTGGAGCTATTAAAATTTCCGTAATAGAAAGTTAATTGGCCCAATTTATCCAAATCAGCCGTGACCTTAGGCATCATTTTATTGCGAAGGTAATTTCGAATCGGATCCGCTGTGGCCGGGTTGTGCGGAATGTCGTAGGTCAAGCAATATTGGTGTACGGATCCGTTCGTGGTGTGGCAGTCCACGAATAGATGAGGATTGGAAGTATCGATCAGTTTCACCAATGCCCGTGCCTCAGGCGATTCAATTTTTCCAAAGTCACGATTCAGATCGAGTTGTTGGGCATTCTGTCGCTGTCCCATTCCGTTGACGGGACCGACCTGCCCAGGCCGATTATTTTTTCCAACTCGATCGTTGGCGTCGGCGTTGTAATTCGGGGCAAACAAGATCACATTTTTGTCGAGCCATGGATGATTTGGATTGCAAGAGAGCTTTCTAAGCAATTCGAGCAATGCTTCTTTCCCTGCGCACTCTCCGCTGTGAATGTTTCCCAGCAGCAGAACAACATTTCGTTCATCTTGGTCACCAAGTTGATACGGATCACGAGACACAATCGCGCCAACCATTTTCCTCCCCTCGACTGTCTCTCCCCAGTCAAATCGAGTCACATGCTCAGCAAGTTTGTCACATTGATCTACGAACGCTTCTACTTCAGCTGAACTACTTGTCGAAGTAAAGTCGCTCGATTCCGCTACTGTCAAAGGTTGCAAGATTTCGCTTTGACCTTGATCTTGATCTTGTCCGGAACTCATGGTGGGCAAGCCAATAAATATTAAAAATAGAACGAGCAGATTCGCAAATTTGTAATTCATGGAAGTCACGTTGGATTCATCAATCTACATCTCCCCAAAATCAGGGATTAGCACGATAATAGCAAGGGTAGGCAATTCAAACGAGGAGTTGTAGAAAATGAATCGATACTGGATTCTGATCGGTGGAATTTTAGGATCTTTGGGAGTAGGGCTGGGAGCCATTGGGGCCCATGCGATGGAAGGTGTTTTGGCTGACATGCACGGTGAAGACTTGGACCTCATCGCGCGACGGCTGGCCAACTGGAAAACGGCGGCTTTGTATCAAATGCATCACGCGTTGGCGATTTGCCTGGTGGGAGTCCTGCTCCAATTTCGCCGTAGTTGGATGCTGAAAATCGCGGGTCACCTATTCCTTGCAGGCGTGATCATTTTCTCAGGTTTGTTATACGTGTTGGTTCTCACAGAAACCAGAATCCTGGGAGCCTTCGTCCCGATCGGTGGAACAAGCTTGATCGTGGGTTGGATATTTTTTGCCCTGGGCGGTTGCTGTCTCGAACCGGCCAACCACCCCACGCAAGTGGCTTCATTAGCAACTCCGGAGGCGGATTCAAAATGAAGCCCAAGATTGGTTACTGTGGCAATGTTCATCCTGGTCGAAACCTCGATGAAGTAAAAGAAAATCTCCAGACCTATGCGCTGGCGGTCAAAGAAATTTATAGCCCTAACGATCCGATGAAAATTGGGCTTTGGTTGAGTTCAACCGCAGTTAACGAGCTTTCCAACGATCAAACACTCGACCAGTTTGCGGACTGGATAAATGAGAAGGAATTAATTCCATATACGCTCAATGGATTCCCCTTTGGAGATTTCCATCAACCCATGGTGAAACTTGAGGTTTACAAACCGACTTGGGCTCAAAAGGACCGCCTGAATTACACGGTCCGACTTGCAAAAGTTTTGGATAAAATTCTTCCAGCTGCAATGGAGGGAACTATATCGACATTGCCTTTGGGTTGGCCGACCAAAGGCCCAGCGGAGACGGACGATCGTTTCCTTAATCAGTGTGCTGAAAATTTACTGCAATGCGCGCAACAACTGGAAATGATCGCCGAGCAAACTGGACGCCAGATCATGATCTGTATTGAACCGGAACCCGGGTGCATCCTCGATACAGCCGACGACGTCGTCGAATTCTTTCAAAATAAATTATTCTGCGACGAACATGTCGACCTTGTCCGCAATCGAATCGGAGTTTGTCACGACGTCTGCCATTCAGCAGTCATGTTAGAAGATCAAGCTTACGCCGTTGACCGATATTTCGAAGCTGGGATTCGCATCGGCAAAGTACAAATATCATCTGCAGTGGCCGTCAATTTTGAACCGCTGGATCAAGAACAACGGCAGCTAGTATTGAGCGATCTGCGTGCATTCTGTGAGCCCAAATATATGCACCAGACCACGATTGATCTGGATGGCGAAATTAAATTCTTCAACGATTTGGACTTAGCATTGAATTTTGCTGGATCGAAACCACGAGGGGTTTGGAGAGTGCACTTTCACGTTCCGATCCATTTGAAAGATTTTGGCCGAATCGAAACAAGTCAAAATCAAATTGTAGATTTGATCAATGCGATTCGGACCACCGGCGCAAAATTACCTCACTTCGAAGTAGAAACTTATGCCTGGAACGTTTTGCCCGATCCGTTGAAAACAGAGTCTTTAGCTCAGGGAATTGCAATGGAATTGAATTGGCTCGATCGAATTCTAGCGGCAAGCTAGTAATTTCTTTCCATCAATTGGAAGATAAAGAAGCGTCAAACGATTTTCGCCACGAAACCGTGAAGCAGCCCAGATACTGGTTTTATCTGAAACAACGCATGATCTACAATTAATGCTGAAATTTTTGGAATTTCAGCTGTCAACTTGTTCCAACCAAGCGGATTTGACCATGAATCTCCGATTTAAGTTTGCCTGTTTTCTGGCGTATTCGCTGTTGCCATTTTTTTACTGCCAGGATGTTCAGGCTCAGCGTCCGAACATTATTTTGGTCATGTCGGACGACCAAGGCTGGGGGCAAACGGGTTATAACAACCATCCGATCTTAAAAACACCTAACCTGGATGCGATGGCAAAATCCGGTTTAAGATTTGATCGGTTCTATGCGGCTGCACCGGTCTGCTCTCCAACTAGAGCAGCGGTGCTGACGGGCCGAACCAATCGCCGAAGCGGCGTTGAAAGTCATGGTTACTGTTTGCGGCTTCAAGAGAAAACACTTTCGCAAGCTTTGCAATCAGCAGGGTATGCGACCGGTCATTTCGGAAAATGGCACTTGGACGGAATTCGTGGCCCCGGTGTCCCGATTTTGGCAAGCGATACTCATTCGCCTGGGGCGTTTGGGTTTGAACAGTGGATTTCTGTAACCAACTTTTTCGACGTCGATCCTATCATGAGCCATCGCGGGCGATTTCAGGAGTACCAAGGTGATAGCTCAGAGATCATCGTTGACCATGCAGTTGAATTTATTTCCGACATTTCAAAACAGGATCGTCCGTTTTTTGCCGTAATCTGGTATGGAACTCCGCACAGTCCTTTTCGTGCCAGCGAACAAGATAGGGCTGGATTTAAATCGATGGATGAAAATTCCGCTAATCAACATGGCGAGTTGGTGGCGATGGACCGAAGTGTTGGAACGCTCAGAAAAGCACTTCGAGACTTGAAAATTGCCGATAATACGATCGTGTGGTTTACCAGCGACAATGGCGGGCTTCCGAAAATAAAACCGAGCACCACCAACGGGCTTCGGGGACATAAGGGAAGCGTTTATGAAGGGGGATTGCGAGTGCCGGGAATCGTTGAATGGCCGGCCAAGATTCAACCGAGAGTTACCTCTTTTCCTGCAGTGTCTATGGACATCTTTCCAACGATTGCGGATGTAGTTGGACTTGACCGATCGACGATGTCAAAAGTGATCGATGGCATCAGTTTAACCGACCTGTTTGAATCGGAAACGAACGTTCGAACACAACCGATTCCGTTTGCCTGCATGGGGAATGAAGCGGTCATCGATAATCAATGGAAGATTGTGTCTACCAAAAAGAACAAGGCAAAAAATCGGCTTGAACTGTTCCACCTGAAAACGGATCCTTTTGAAAAGAATAACTTAATCGATTCTGAACCCGAAAAAGCAGTTCGCATGACGTCGCTTTTGGTGGATTTCAGGAAATCCATTCGACAAAGTGCTGCGGGCAAAGACTATGCCGAAGGTAGCGTAAATCCCGAAAACCCAAAGCCCCGATTTTGGACCGAGATCGAGGAATACAAGCCCTACTTCGAACAATGGAAAACCCGCCCGGAATACAGTTCACGCTTCCAGACAAAATAGAAAAAAATACGAAATAAGCGGTCTGCGATCTCGAATACAGACAAAATTCGCTTGAATTGAGGCGACGTTGCCGTTCGTTTTTTGAACCATCGAAGCGCACCAAACGCGTCGAAAATTTTAATCATTGCTGGAAAGAGAACTATGAAATTGAATCCATTGGCGGGCTTGCTCTCCCTGTTGGTGCTGGCCTGTACGTCAGGGCTGATGCTTGCCCAAGAAGCCACTACGACGACCTACACTGGGACGTTATCTGTGTTTGGAAACAAATTGAGGCTTGAAGTCGATATGACCAAGCGAGGAGACAACTTAACCGGGGCACTTCGAAGCCTCGACCAAGGCAATGTTCCACTGACTACAGAAAAAAATGTTTTGACCGAATCAGAATTGAAGTTTGCCGTACCGAAAATCGGAGCCCAATATGCGGGTACAGTTTTCGAAGATGGGAAGACGGTCGAAGGTAAGTTCACCCAGAACGGAATGAAGTTCGAGCTAAAACTAACCAAAGGAAAAACTGGCAAGGCAAAAGCTCCCGATCGAATCGTTTTAAAAGAAGCCTGGGTGGGCGAATTAAATCTTGGAATCATGAAACCGGTTATGCAATTTCGAATTGTCACCAAAAATGGCAATCCCGCACTTCTATTCGATAGTATCACAGAAGGTGTACGCGGGATCGAAGGAACCTACACCAATGATGGTTCCAAAATGACGTTCGAAGTCAAAGCAATCAAGTTGAAGTATGAGGGTGAATTGGATGACACCGGCCAGATGGCTACAGGCACCTGGAAGCAGGGTGGTCGCGAGTTACCACTGGAATTAAAAAGACAGCTGACCGAATACAGCAGCAAGAATGTTTGGAAGAATCGTCCGCAACGTCCCAAGGGACCGTTCCCTTACGATGCTCAAGATGTCGTATTCGAAAACAAAAAAGCGGAAGTCAAGTTGGCCGGCACGCTGACTATTCCCAAAAGTGACGGTAAAGTTCCGGCTGTGATTTTAATCAGTGGTTCCGGCCCGCAGGACCGAGACGAGACTTTGATGGAACACAAACCATTCCTTGTCCTTGCAGATTATCTTTCCCGCCGAGGTATCGCAGTCTTGCGATACGATGATCGAGGAACCAATCAATCCACCGGTAAATTCAGTACCGCAAATACGCAGGATCTAGCGACCGACGCTGCAGCTGCAATTGATTTTTTAAAATCAAACGATCGAATCGATGCGACCAAGATTGGGCTGGCAGGCCACAGCGAAGGTGGTTTGATCGCACCCATTGTGGCAACCGACCGAGACGATGTCGCATTTACCGTCTTGATGGCCGGCACCGGGATCACCGGATCAGAAATTATCACGTCGCAGTCAGAAGCGATGCTTCGAGCCACCGATGTGCCTGAAGATGAAATCAAATTGGCCGTCAGACTCAATCGTGCCGCGGTTGAAATTGCTTTGAAAAACGACGACGAAGAATCAATCACGTCGGAGTTGAAAAAAGCTTTTGCTTAATGGCAGAAGAAAAAAGTCAAAGTTTTAAACGAGTACACTGAAAAAAAATTCAGACAGTAGTGTCTCAATTTTTTGCCGCCGCCACCTTCCGCAAGTCAAATGCTGTCACGATTAAGATTTGTTTGAACTTTGCTGGTTATAGGACATTAGGTCTCACC